>NZ_JBHVUS010000023.1:0-148646 GCF_042884005.1 Kitasatospora sp. NPDC058162 | reverse complement strand
CACATGACGGTGATCTTCGCGGCCGAGACGCCCGCGAAGATCACCCCCAGCAACTCACGCCATGCAGTTGATCAATTACCCAACACTTTCTCAGGCGGCGGACCGTGGCCCGGTACGACCGGGCCGCGGTGGCGGCGCGCCCGAGCGGTCACGTGTCAGCAGTTGACGACGCTGTGGACCGGGGACCAGTTGCCGTTCGGATCCTGGCTGTGGGCGGGGTCGGTCGAGAACACCCGGGCGCCGCTGGGGCCGTACATGCGGGCGACGGTGCCGGTGGACTGATTGTTGTCCCAGGAGCCGGGGCCGGACCAGGTGCTGAAGTAGTAACGGCCGCAGTTGTACATGTCGACCTCGTCACCGGAGTACCAGGTGCCGCGGTAGGCGCACATGTGCTTGTAGTCGGCGCCGCCGCCCGCACACGGGTCGTAGGCGAGGGCCCCGGCACCGGCGAGGTCGCGCGGGTGGTCCTCGCCGGGCACGGTCAAGTAGAGGGTGGCACCGTCGAGTTGGATGCGGTTGGGGGCGACTTGGGTGCCGCCGGTGGTGGAGAGGTACGAGTCCGCCTTCTCCTGGAGGGAGGCGGCCTGGTCGGTGGTCAGTCCGGCCGCTCGGGCCTGGGCGGTGAAGGCGGCGGCGCCGGGGGCCGCGGTGGCCTGGCCGCCGCCGACCAGGGCTGTGAAGAAGGCCAGGAGGGCAGCGCTCAGTAACACCGTGATCCTGGATCGCATCGGGCGACTCCTCGTCAGAGTGGTGTTCGCAGCAGTGGATTGCTGACTGGACGGAGTCTTCCGGCGACGTTCCGTAGCGTCAATGCGGAGAATCAGCCATCATCATGTCCATGTCGATTTCAGGAAGGCGCCCGACGCCCCACCGTCAGCTCGGCCGAGCCTCCTGCCCGAACCGCTGCCGGTACGCCGACGGCGAGATGCCCGTCTCCCGGCGCACCAGTACGCGCAGGTTGGCGGCCGTGCCGAGCCCGCTGCGGCGCGCGACCACCTCCATCCGGGACTCGCCCCGCTCGATCAGCCGGCACGCCAGGGCCACCCGTTCCCCCGTGAGCCACGCCAACGGGGTGGTGCCCAACTGGGCGCGGAAGCGGCGGTGCAGCGTCGCCGGGCTGACCGCCGCGCGCGCCGCCAGCTCGGCCACCGTGAGCGGTGCGTCCAGCCGCTCCTGCGCCCAGGCCAGGACGGGCGCCAGGGACTCGTCCGGCCGGTCGGGCACCGGCCGGTCCACGAACTGCCGCTGGCCGCCGTCCCGGTGGGCCGCGAAGACCAGTCGGCGGCTCACCGCGTTGGCGATCTCCGCGCCGTAGTCGCGGCGGACGATGTGCAGCCCGAGGTCGAGCGCCGCCGCACTGCCCGCGGCGGTCAGGATGTCGCCGTCGTCCACGAACAGCACGTCCGGTTCGAGCCGGACGGCCGGGAAGCGCGCCCGGAAGGAGTCCGCCCACTGCCAGTGCGCGGTGGCCCGGCGCCCGTCCAGGACCCCGGCCTCGGCCATCGTGAAGGCGCCGCTGCAGAACCCGACCAGCCGCGCGCCGCGCTCGTGCGCCCGCCGGACGGCGTCGAGCACGGCCGGGCGGCGGGGCACCTCGACGTCGGGGCGGTTCGGGACGATCAGGGTGTCCGCCGTGTCGGCCGCCTCCAGGCCGGCGACCCCGGTGAGGGTGAAGAACCCGTCCCGCATCAGGGTGCGGGGCTCGGGGGAGCAGAGCCGGAAGTCGTACAGCTCACGGCCGACCTCCGGCCGGCGCAGGCCGAACACCTCGGTGGCGCAGCCGAGTTCGAAGGGGTTCGAGTTCGCGTCGACGATCACGACCACCCGGTGGACGCCGCCCGCCGCCGGGTGCGGTGACTCCGGTGGGCGCGGTGCCTGCCGTACGTGCGGTGCGTGCGAGGATCCTTGCGACATGCGCCATTTCTAGCACTCACACGAGGCGGGCGGCACGCCCCAGGATGGGCGGCATGCACAACGAACCGATCGCCCTGAACCAGGCCCTGGCCACCTTCGACGCCCTGTGGAGCCCCCGCATCGTCACCCGGGTCAACGACTACGACGTCCGCATCGCCAAGGTCCACGGCGAACACCTCTGGCACGCCCACGACGACACCGACGAGTTCTTCCTGGTGCTCGAAGGGGAGTTGACCATCGCCCTGCGCGAGCCCGAGGGCGAGCGCACCGTCGTGCTGCAGCAGGGGGCGGTCTTCACCGTCCCGCGCGGCACCGAGCACAAGCCGTCCGCCCCCGCCGGCGCCGCCATCCTCATGTTCGAGCCGACCGGGACGCCGACGGTGGGCGACCGCCACGAGGCCGTCCCGGACCACGTCGACGCGACGACCGGCCACGCCCTCGGAGCCTGAGGCCCCGATGCCCGGCTGGCGCGACGGCGCACCGGAGGCCGGGGGGCTTCCGGTGCGCCGCCGTGTGCGGGGATGGGCTCAGGGGCGCAGGCCGCGGACGCCGTGCGGGGTGCCGAGGCCGGTCGGGCCGTCGTAGCCGGGGCCGGCCGTGCAGAGGTAGGAGCCGCCGCAGGAGCCGTTGGAGCCGACGGTGATGTCGTTGAAGGCCCGCGGGTGGGCGTACGGGTAGGAGGCGGCGAAGTCGTTGGCGCCCGGGGTGCCCGCCACGGCGTACATGCCGGCGATCAGCGGGGCGGCGACGCTGGTGCCGCCGATGACCTGCCAGCCGGCGCCGTCGGTGGGGTCGGTGAGGTAGACGGCGACGCCGGTGCCGGGGTCGGCGACGGCGGAGATGTCGGCGATGGTGCGGTTGGCGCAGCCGGGGTCGTGCTGCCAGGACGGCTTCGGGTCGAAGAGCGAGCAGCCGGAGCCGGAGCCGACCCACGCGGTCTCGGACCAGCCCGGGCGGTTGAACGGCAGGAAGGGGGGCCGGGTCCGGTGCAGGCTGGTGCCGCCGGCGGCGGTGACGAACTGGGAGGCGGCCGGCCAGATCGGGTTGGGGTAGCCGTTGTCGCCACTGGCGGCGACGAAGGCGATGCCGCGGTGGAGGAAGAACGAGTCGAGGATGGTCTGGTTGGCGAACTCCGGGGCGCCGAAGCTCATCGAGATGAACGTGGCGCCCTGCTGGAAGGCCTGGCCGACCGCGTGGATCTCGTTGGAGAGCAGCTCGTTGTCGGCCTCGACCAGCAGGAGGTGGCAGTCCGGGCAGGTGGCGCTGACGGAGGCGAGGTCGGTGGCGGTCTCGGTCACCCAGCCGGGGTCGGTGGTCGGGGGCGGGGTGGAACCGCCGTTCTGGTTGATCTTGCGGAAGCAGCCGTTGGCGGTGGTGCACGGCGGCAGGTGGAACTGCTCGCGGTAGACCGCGAGGTCGCTCTCGGCGGTGCGGTCGTCGAAGGCCACCACGATGGCGACCGTCCGGTCCCCGCCGCCGTTGCGGGGCAGGTTGTAGGCGGACTGGAGGTCGCGCGGGCCGAGGCCCGGCGGCTCGGCGTCCGGCTGGAGCCGCCGCAGCCGGGGCAGGTCGGTGCGGATCAGCGCGAGGCAGGGCCCGCGCAGCTCCGCCGGCACCTGGACCACCGCACCGGACGGGTCGGTGAGCGGAACGGTCGGGGCGCCCGCCGCGACGGGCGCGGCCGGTTCACAGGCGCGTTGGGCCGTCACCGGCGGGGGGTCGTACTGCCGGGCGAGGCCCCCGGCCGGTCCGGCGGCCTGCGCGGGCGCGGCGATGCCGGCCAGGCCGACCAGCAGGGGGAGGGCGAGCAGGAGACGCGTGAGTGCTGTGGGTCGCATGGCTTCCTCGTTCCGCCGACCCGGGCCCGGGCCCCGTCGGGGGCGTCCTCCGAGCCGGGCCGTGCTGCCGTTCGACGGTCCCGTCCGACGCGCGGCTGCGCAGGGGCGGACCGCTCGATGTGGGCGCCATCGTCGCAGCCGGTCAGCGAGGCACCCCGACAGCCGCCCCCGCGCCGCCGGAGCACCCCGCCGCGATCACCCTGACGGTCCATCACTCAGCTGTCCGGGCCGGTGTGATTCGATAGCGCGGCGTGGGTCCGGCCGGGGTGGCCGAAATGTTTGGCGTGAACCTGACACTGCAGTTCGCGTGATCTTCACCCCTCGCACACCTGCGGCTGGTTGGGTGGTGCTCACGGCCTGCCCGGGTAACGAAGGTCCGGGCAGCATCAAGGAAAGGCACTGCTCATGCGACGCATCGCAATCGCGGTCACCGGACTGCTGGCGGCCGGCGCGGCCACGGCGATCCTCACGGCCGGTACCGCCCAGGCGCTCACCTCGGACGCGACGCAGCTCGGCTCGGTCCACCTGACCAAGACCGACGCCGCCGGCAACACCACCTCGGCGGACCTGTCCTGTTCCGCCGCGCAGGACGGCTCCGGCTTAACGGTCATCACCGGCACGGGCACCGTCACCGACCCGACCGCCGCTTGCAATGAACTGGCCTCCGTCAACGGCGACTTCAGCAAGCTGCTGGTGCACCCGACCTGGCTGCCCACGGCCCAGCACGCGCCGGTCACCGCCGCCGCGCAGGGCAGTTGGGGCGCCACCGCCGTCAACTGGTCGCACACTTACACCAATGGCAGCACGCTGACCAAGTACACCGGGGACGTCTTCGGGTTCTGATCCCGGATGTGACACCTGCTCATTGCCTGCAAGAGCGCCCCTTCCCTCGTTCCGGGGGGAGGGGCGCTCGCGCGTCAGCCGGGGAGGCGGTCGGTGCGGAGTTTCAACCACTCTGCTCCACCCGACGGTTGAGGTGAGAGCGGGCTACCGTCGGAATGCCGCGGGCGTCGGCCCGTTCGGTCGGACGGTGATGCTGTACGCCGCGCCCTCCGGGCGGGATCGGAACTCCAACGGGCCGAGCGGGAGCAGGAGTTCCAGCAGTGCGGTGGTCTCCCGGACGGCGAACTGGGTGCCCAGGCAGGCGCGGGCGCCGAGGCCGAAGGGCAGGTAGGCGCCGAGCTGGGCGGGGCGGGTGGCGCCGGGCGCGAAGCGGGCGGGGTCGAAGCGCTCCGGCTCGGGCCACAGGGCCGGGTCGCGGTGGGTGAGGTACGGGCAGACCAGGACGTCCGTCCCGGCGGCGATGCGGTGGCCGTCGATCACGTCGTCCTCGACGGCGTGCCGGGGGAGCAGCCAGGCGGAGGGGTAGAGCCGGAGGGTCTCGCTGACCAGGGCCTGCGGGTCGGCGTGGCGGGCCTCGGGGTTGCGGTCGAGCAGCAGGAACAGCCAGGTGAGGGTGGTGGCGGTGGTCTCGTGGCCGGCGACCAGCAGGGTGACCAGTTCGTCGCGGATCAACCGGTCGGTGTACTCGGGGTGTTCGGCGGCGGCGTCGAGCAGCACCCGCAGCACGCCCGGTTCGGGGAGGTCGGCGGCGGTGCGGGCCGCGTCGATCGCGGCCTGGGCGACGGCGTCGATCCGGGCGAGGTCCTCGGCGACGGCGTCCCGGGCGTCGGCGGCGTTGCTCGGCAGGGTCGGCATCGCGGCCACCACCCGTTCCACCGACCGCAGTTCGGCGTCCGTCCGGTCGTCCAGCTGCAGGCCGGTGAGCGCCCGCCAGACGGTGTCCAGGGCGAAGCCGCGCATCTCCTCGCCCACGTCGAAGGTCTCCCCGCTGCGCCGGTAGCCCTCCCAGCGCTCGGCGGTGCGGCGCGCCGCGGCGGCGATCCGCTGCTCGTAGCGGCGCATCCCGGTGCCGGTGAACTGGGACTGCAGCAGCCGCCGTTGGCGCTTCCACGGCTCGCCGGTGGCGGACAGCACGCCGTCGCCGACCAGCATCCGGGCCCGGTGCGAGCGCTTGACGTACCGGTCGGGGTGCCGCCCCAGCACGTGCTGCACCGCGCCCGGGTCGGTCACCAGCACGGTCGGCGTCGGCCCGAGCCGGAACGCGGCGATCCCGCCGACGCCGCGCTGCGCCCGGCCGAGCAGCTCGACCAGCTCGGCCTCCTCGGCCCGCCACTGTTCGACGGCCTCGGGGGCCAGTTCCGGCACGGGCACGGTGTCCGTGGTCACCAGGGTTCTCCTCGACTCGGCCGACGAACGGCGCACGACGAACGGCGGGGCGGCAGGGCGGCGGGGCGGCCCACCCGCCCCGGCGCCCGACTCTACGTCAGCCGTGTCGCCGCGCGGTGACACCTGGTCACTCACCGCCCGCCCCGCGGGCCGCCGCACGCGGCTGCGCCGCGGTCCGTCCCCCTCGACGGATCGCGGCGCAGCGTTCAGGGGGTGTCAGTCAGGTCGACCCGGGCGGGTCACACCTGCTCCCAGAGGGCGGGGACGATCGGCGGCTCCCAGCCGACCTGGGCGGTGTGGCCCTGGATGCAGCGGTAGCTGACGCCGTTGTAGGTGACGACGTCGCCCGCCTGGTAGGTGGTGCCGGGGGTCCAGGCGTTGCCGGGGTTGGGGGTTCCGCTGCCCACGACCAGGGTGAAGCTGGTGGTGTGGGTGGCCGAGCCGGTTCCGGTGACGGTGATGCCGTAGGTGCCGGCCGCGGTGTTCGCCGCGGTGGCGACGGTCATCGTGGCGGAGGCGCCGGACTGCACGGAGGAGGGGCTGAAGGAGACGGTGACGCCGGCCGGGGCGCCGGTGGCGGTCAGGTTGACCGTCTGGGCGGAGCCGGAGGTGGTGGCGGTGGCGACGGTGGCCGTGGCGGAGGCGCCGGGCTTGACGGTCGCGGTGGCCGGGTTCACCGAGAGGGAGAAGTCGTTGGCGGGGGTGGTGCCGCCGACGGAGGTCTTCCAGATGGTGTAGGCCACGCCGTTGGCGTTGCGCTTGAGCACGGTGGCGTCGACGTTGGCGGTGGTGTCGCAGGACTGGTGGTAGCAGGAGTCGTAGGACTGCCCGGCCGAGCCGCCCCACTTGGCGGCCTGCGCGGAGGTCTTGACGGCGCTGGCGCCGGCCGCGTAGCCGGAGGTCGGGACGCCGGCCTGCTGGAAGGAGTAGTCGTCGGAGCGGCCCACGCCCTCGACGTTCTCCTCGGGCTGGAGGTTGAGCGAGTCCCAGTAGGCCTTCATCGGCGCGGAGGCCGCGGCGGTGAGGTTGTTGATGAAGTAGCCGGCGTTGGGCGAGCCGACCATGTCGAAGTTGTAGTAGGCCTTGAGCGCGGAGCGCTGGGCGGAGCTCAGCTGGCCGACGTAGTACTGGGAGCCCTGGAGGCCCTGCTCCTCGCCGGTCCACCAGGCGAACCGGACGTGCCGGGTGAGGGTGGGGTTCTGCTGGGCGAGCGCGAGGGCGTTCTCCAGCAGGACGGCGGAGCCGGAGCCGTTGTCGTTGATGCCGGGGCCGGCCGAGACGCTGTCCAGGTGGGCGCCGAGCATGGTGACCTGGTCGGACGGGCCGCCGGGCCAGTCGGCGATCAGGTTGTTGGACTGGTAGGTGCAGGAGGTGCAGGTCTGCTCGCTGACCTGGAAGCCGGCGGCCTGCAGCTTGCCCTTGAGGTAGGCCACGGACTGGCTGTGGCCGGCGCTGCCCGCCCGGCGGTTGCCGCCGTTCTGGTTGGCGATGGTGTTCAGCTGCGCCAGGTCGGCCTGGATCTTGGCCACGTCGATGTCCGGCGCGGGCCCGCCGGGTGTGCCGCCGCCGACGGTCAGGGTGTACTGGGCGGTGTGGGTGGCCGGGCCGGCGGTGCCGGTCACGGTGATCACGTAGGTGCCGGCGGGGGCGCCGGAGGAGGCGGACAGGGTCAGCGTCGAGGACGAGCCCGTCTGCACGGAGGAGGGGCTGAGCGTCGCGGTGACCCCGGTCGGGGCGCCGGTGGCGGTCAGGGCGACGGTCTGGGCGGTGCCGGAGGTGAGGGCGGTGGAGACCGTCGCGGTGGTCGACGAGCCGGGCTGGACCGAGCCGGCGGCCGGGCCGAGGGCGAGCGAGAAGTCGTTGTTGCCGGACGGCGTGCAGCTCGGGTCACCGCTCTGCGCGGGCACGCTGACGGCGTCCCAGGCGGCCTTGGTGCGGTTGTAGAAGGTGCAGCTCGGGTCGAGGTTCTTGGCTGCGGTCAGGGTGGTGGTGCGGTAGCGCTTGTAGGTCATGCCGCTGGTCTTGAGCAGCATGCCGCCGTACCAGACCTGGCCGGCCTGCTTGACGCCGATGCCGGTGACGCTCGAGTTGTTGCAGGTCGGGCTGGTGGGCTTGCCGCCGCCCGGGTTGGAGCCGTTGGACAGCAGGTAGAACCAGTGGTTCAGCGGTCCGGCGGCCGCGTGCACCTCGGTGTTCGGGATCGAGGAGGAGTAGCAGTTCGGGTCGTTGTTGACCAGCGAGGGCTGGTAGAGGTTGCGGATCGGGCCCTGGCCGACCAGGTTGATCATGCGGCCGACCTGGTAGTCCGGGTAGTCGTACGGCGCGGGCTCGTTGTTGTACTCCTTGGTGAGCGCGCCGAAGATGTCGCCGGTGCCCTCGCCGAGGCCGTTCTCGTTGTTGGCGCCGCCGGGGGTGTACTGGTCGATGCCGTGGCCGAACTCGTGGCCGACGACGTCCTGCGCGCCTATCCACTCGCCGGCCTGGTTGTGGCCGATGGAGACGGAGCTGCCGTCCCAGTAGGCGTTGACGTCGTTGAGGCCCATCTTGATCGGCCAGCTGCCGCCGTTGCCGTCGTGCCCGTTGCGGCCGAGCCAGTCGCGGAGCATGTCCCATTCCTTCTGGGCCGCCCACATGGCGTCGCCGCAGCCGGTCTCCCGGCTGGACGGGTCGCCGTTGCCCCAGGAGTCGGAGGACTTGCTGAACACCTGGCCGGTGTCGTTGTCGGAGCAGGACAGCCCGGGCCGGTTGGGGTCGCGCAGGGAGTAGGAGCCGCCGGAGTTGGTGGTGCTGACGGTCAGCGGGCCGGGGCCGTTCCACTTGCTGTTGACGGTGCCGGCCTCGACGTCGTCGTAGCTGTCGACCACCTCGCCGCTGGCGGCGTCGACGAAGACGTGCAGGTGGCTCGGCGCGCTCTCGGTGCGGCCCTTGAGCACGGTCTCCCAGGAGAGCCGGCCGGCGCCGTCCTTGACCCGGACGACCAGGCGGCGGGACTCCACCGTGTCCACGGTGGGCAGCTTGGTGCGCGCGGTCCGCTCCGCGTCCTCCGCGCTGACCTGCGGGGTGGTCGAGCCGCCGACCGGGCCGGTGGCGGCGGACTGGAGGCCGCGGACCTTGCCCTGCCCGTCGGCGAGCACCACGGCGTCGCCGCCGACCACCGGCAGGCCGCGGTAACTGCGTTCGTAGGAGACGGAGTAGAGGCCGTTCAGCCAGGGGGTGACGGTCTTGCGCTCGTAGGTCTCGCCCGGCCCCTTGGCCAGGGCGTCGGCACCGGCCGCGGCGGCCGCGTCGGCGGCGCTGACGGCGGCGGCCAGGGCGCTGGGCGGTGCGGGGGTGGGTGCGGGTGCGGCGGTGGCCGCCCCGGCGGTGGCGCCGACCAGGCCGGCCAGCACGGCCAGGGTGGTCGCGGTGGTGAGCAACCGTCCTGGGGAAACTCTGCGTTGCATCGAGGCTCCTCGCGAGTGGGGGTCCTCGACCGCGGACGGAAAGGCTGGTGGCGCACCGCGGGCCGTGTCTGGGGGGACGGCCGTGCGGGCCGTCCGCGCTCGGGTGCCCGAACACTCACATGGCGTCATGCCCGGGTCAATGGCTGGTGCAGGCTCTGCATAGGGTTGGCAAATTCCGTCAAGGTGCGGGTGCCGTTTCGCGTCAAGCTGGGCTTTCTCGTCAGTGGTTGAGACCACGTCATGTACGGGAGGGGAGTCCGTCGAGTACCGTCCTCCTCGTCGGACCCGTCCCAGGGCCCCGCGCCGGGGCCCGTACCGGGGGAGGCAGCCGTGCACCGGAACCGTTCGGCCCCGGCCGCGCCGCCGGACGGCCAGCAGCCCGGCGCCTGGCGGGAGTTCGGCGCCCGGCTGCGGCACTGGCGGCGCCGGGCCGGGCTCACCCAGGCGCAGCTCGGCGCGGGGATCGGCTACGACCACACCGCGGTCAGCAAGATCGAGCACGGCTCGCGCCGGGTCGCCCCGAGGGTCGCCGAGCGGATCGACGCGCTCCTGGACGCCGGCGGGGAGCTGGTGGCGGCCTGTCTGCGCGCCGAGACCGCCGGACTGCCGCTGCTCGCCCCCTTCGGCCCCGGCCTGCTCCGGCCGCCGCTGCCCGGTGGCGGGGGCTCGGGCGGGGTCGGCGAACCGGCCTTCATCGCCCCGGCCCGGCTGCCGGACTACGGGCTGCTCTGCCCGCTGCACGACGCGGAGGGCTGCCGGGTGCCCGAGCCGGGTGAACTCGCCGCCCTGTACGCCGAGTTCTGCACCGCCGACCCGGCCACGGCGCCGCCGCTGGACGCCGCCACGGCGCACGCCCTGGCCGGACTGCTCGCCGCCCAGCTGCGGGCGGGCGAGACCGCGCCCCTCCCGGGCCTGGTCGCCGCCGTCGAGCGGACCCTGCACGTGGTGCTGGCCCGGCTGGCCGTCGCACCGGCCGCCCAGCGCCGCCCGCTGGCCCGACTGGCCGCCGAACACGCCCACGCCGCCGGGGCGCTGCGGATGCAGGACGGCCGCAACGCCACCGCGATGGCCTGTTTCGACCGGGCGCTCACCTGGGCCGAGCTGGCCGGGGACCGGGCCACCCAGGTGGGCACGCTCAGCGACCTCAGCATCCTGGCCCGCCTCGACGGGGACCCGCTGGCCGCGCTCGGCTACGCCCGGGAGATCGACCGGGTCGCCCCCGGGCGGCCCTGGGCCGGAGCGATGGACCGGATCAGCCGGGCCCGGGCGCGGGCGCTGACCGGGGACGTGCGCGGCACCGTCCGGGACATCGCGCTGGCCCGGGCGCACCTGGAGCACATCGACGCCCGGGACGAGGCGGACGTGCCGTGGCTGTCGATCGCCTCGATGCGGCTGCGGGTGGAGTCCGCCGCGGCCGCCGCGCTGCGCGACCTCGCCGCCGCGGTGGACGACCCCCGGCTGGCCCGGCGGGCGCTGGCCGCCACCGAGACCGCGCTCGGCCTGCTCGGGCCGACCCAACTGCCCGCCAGTCGGCTGCTGTTCACCGTCCGGGCGGCCGACTGCCACGCCTGCGCGCACGATCCGCGGGCGGCCGTCGAACTGCTGGGGCCCGCGCTGGAGGCGGTGCCGGTGACCGCGCTGCCCGCGCTGGTCGGGCACGAGCTGCGCGGCCTGCGCGAGCGGCTCGCGCGGTACGGGCCGCGGGCCGCCGGGCGGCTGGTGGAGCCGGCCCCGTCCTGAGGCCGCGGCGGCCGCGGCTGGGCTGTACGGGCGCGGGTGAGGGCGTGGGCCGCGCCGGGGGGCGCGTACGGCGGGCCGTCTGGGCATCGTGCGCACCGCACTCCGCCACCGCCCGTCCCGCCGTGGAAATGCGCCCCGTTCACGCCGCTCATTTGTCAACTTCGTGCGCGGATCTTCCGCCGATCGGGTTATTCATGGCGTTAACACGTCGAATGACTGACCCCGCCTTCGCCTCCCGCTAGAGTCTCTGACGTTTCCGTTCGTTAGTCCGCGAAGAACAAGGGGGAGCGTGCTGTCAGCCATCGCACGCCGGCTCGCCCATCCGCTGCTGCTCCTGGGGGTGCTGTGCACGGCCATCGCGACACTGCGCTTCCACTGGGCGCCCGACAAGGTCTCCCCGCTCGTGCTGATCGCCGTCATCTGCTACCTGGCGGTGCTGGAGCGGGTGATCCCGTACCGGACCGACTGGCACCCGAGCGGCCGTGAACTGCGCTGGTACGGCGTGTACTTCGTGCTGAGCATGATCGGTGGCGGACTGGCCCAGGGGCTGGTGACCGCCCTGGTGGAGACGCTCGGGTCGGCCCGCCCGGCGCTGCCCTTCGCGCTGGAGATCCCGCTCGCCCTGCTGATCGGCTCGCTCGGGGACTACCTGGTGCACCGCTTCTCGCACCGCAACCGGTGGCTGTGGCGACTGCACGGCGTGCACCACGTTCCGGACAAGGTGAACGTCGCCAACAACGGCGTCAACCATTTCCTCGACGTGCTCTTCGCCCAGTCCGTGGTCCAACTCCTGCTGGCGATGATCGGATTCTCGGCGGATTCGGTGTTCGTGGTCGGAATATTCGTGATGGCGCAGGGGTATTTCGTCCACGCCAACATCGAGGTCCGGATCGGCTGGCTCGGCCACGTCCTGGCCGGCCCGGAACTCCACCGCCTCCACCACAGCACCGACCTCGCCGAAGCCGGCCACTACGCCTCCGACCTGTCGCTGTGGGACCACGTGTTCGGGAGCTTCACCTGGCGGCCCGGGCGGATCCCGGAAGCCGTCGGCCTCACCGACCCGGCCGCGTTCCCGACCACCGGAGAGCTCGGCGCCACCCTGCTGCACCCCTGGCGCCGGATGAAGACCACCGAGCAGTCCGTCTGACACCCCGGCCCGCCGGCCGCCCGACGAGCCCCCGTCAGGCCGGCCCGACGAGTCCCCGCCCGTGCCCCGCCCGTGCCCGCGCCGTCCCCGCCACCACCCCCGGATTGGACCATGACCACCTCGCCCTTCGCCGTGCCCTGCGAACGGATCGCGATCACCGGCATCGGCTGCCGCCTGCCGGGACACGCCAACGACCACCGGACCTACTGGCGCAACCTGATCGAGGGCCGGGACTGTCTCACCGACACCCCCGCCGACCGGTACGACACCGGCACCCTGGGCAGCCGGGACCGGGCCAAGCCGGGGCGGCTGATCGGCGGCCGGGGCGG
Source organism: Kitasatospora sp. NPDC058162 (assembly GCF_042884005.1). Taxonomy (NCBI): domain Bacteria; kingdom Bacillati; phylum Actinomycetota; class Actinomycetes; order Kitasatosporales; family Streptomycetaceae; genus Kitasatospora; species Kitasatospora sp. NPDC058162. The sequence goes on along the minus strand of NZ_JBHVUS010000023.1, from coordinate 136,006 downwards.
CTACATCGACGGCTTCGACACCTTCGACCCGGCCTTCTTCGGGATCAGCCCCCGCGAGGCCGCCCACATGGACCCGCAGCAGCGCAAGCTCCTGGAGGTGAGCTGGGAGGCGCTGGAGGACGGCGGGCTGCGCCCCGGCGCGCTGGCCGGGCGGGACGTCGGCGTCTACATGGGCGCCTTCACCCTGGACTGGAAGATCCTCCAGTTCGCCGACCTGGACTTCGCCACCATCGCCGCGCACACCGCCACCGGCACCATGATGACGATGGTGTCGAACCGGATCTCGCACTGCTTCGACTTCCGCGGCCCCAGCGTCTCGATCGACACCGCCTGCAGCTCCTCCCTGGTCGCGGTCCACCTCGCCTGCCAGAGCCTGCTCCGCGGTGAGACCGAACTCGCCCTGGCCGGCGGTGCGTTGCTGCACATGGCGCCGCAGTACACGATCGCCGAGACCAAGGGCGGCTTCCTCTCCGCCGACGGCCGCTCGCGCGCCTTCGACGCCTCCGCCGACGGCTACGTGCGGGCCGAGGGGGTCGGCGTGGTGGTGCTCAAGCGGCTCTCCGACGCGCTGCGCGACGGGGACCAGGTGCACGCCGTGATCCTCGGCAGCGGCGTCAACCAGGACGGCCGCACCAACGGCATCACCGTCCCCAGCGCGGACGCCCAGGCCGCGCTGATCGAGCGGGTCTGCGCCGAGGCCGGGGTGGCGCCCGGCAGCCTCCAGTACGTCGAGGCGCACGGCACCTCCACCCCGGTCGGCGACCCGATCGAGGCGGCCGCGCTCGGCCGGGTGCTCGGCATCGGCCGCCGCGCGGGGGAGCGCTGCTACGTCGGCTCGGTGAAGACCAACATCGGGCACACCGAGGCCGCCGCCGGGGTCGCCGGGCTGATCAAGACGGCGCTCGCCCTGCGGCACCGGCGGATCCCGCCGCACCTCAACCTGGAGCGGCCCAACCCCGCCATCGACCTGGCCGCGCTGCCCTTCGACATCCCGACCGCCCCCGTCGACTGGCCCGAGCACCGGGGGCCGGCCCGCGCGGGCGTCAACTCCTTCGGCTTCGGCGGCACCAACGCCCACGTCCTGCTGGAGGAAGCGCCGCCGCCCGCGCCCGTCGCCGCGACGCCACGACCGGCCGTCACAGTGCTGCCGCTGAGCACCCGGGACGTCGCCGGACTGCCCGAACTCGCCGCCGCCGTACGGCAGGAGCTCGCCGCCGGGGTGTGCCCCGCGGACCTCGGCCACACCCTGGCGCACCGCCGCGAGCACCTGCCCGAGCGGCTCGCCGTGGTCCACACCGGGCCCGCCGACCTGGCGGCGGCGCTGGCCGCCTACGAGCGCGGCGAAGCCCACCCTGGGGTCGTCCAGGGCCGCGCCCGGGAGCGTCAACAGCGGCGCCTGGCCTGGGTGTTCACCGGCATGGGTCCGCAGTGGTGGGGGATGGGCCGGGGCCTGTACGAGGCCGAGCCGGTCTACCGGGAGGCCGTCCGGGCCGTGGACGCGGAGATCCGCGCCCAGGCCGGCTGGTCCCTGCTGGCGGAGCTCGACCGCGACGAGGCCGACTCCCGGATGGCTGCGACGTGGCTCGCCCAGCCCGCCAACTTCGCCGTCCAGCTGGGACTTTCGGCGCTCTGGCGCAGTCACGGCGTGCGCCCCGACGGGGTGGTGGGCCACAGCACCGGCGAGGTCGCCGCCTTCCACGAGGCCGGGGTCTACGACCTGGCCGACGCCGTCCGGGTGGTGCTCGCCCGCAGCTCGCTCCAGCAGCGGCTGGCCGGGACGGGCTCGATGCTCGCCGTCGGCCTGCCCGAGGCCGAGGCGGAGCGGCGGATCCGCCCGTACCGCGACCGGGTCTCGCTCGGCGCCGTCAACAGCCCCTCCGCCGTGACCCTCGCCGGGGACACCGAGGCGCTGAGCGAACTGGCCGCCGAGCTCGAACGGCAGGGCGTCTTCGCCCGCCTCCTGGACGTCGAAGTCCCGTACCACAGCGTGCGGATGGACCCGATCCGGGAGGAGCTGACCGCCGCCCTGGCCGGGATCAAGCCGCAGCGGGCCCGGCTGCCGCTCCACCTGACCGCCCGCGAGGGGCTGGCCCGGGGGCCCGAACTGGACGCCGGGTACTGGTGGGAGAACGTCCGCCACCCGGTGCGCTTCCGGGCCGCCGTCGAGCGGATGGCCGAGGACGGGCACCGGCTGTTCCTGGAGCTCGGCCCGCACCCGGTGCTCGGACACGCGATCCGCGAGTGCGCCGAGCAGGCCCACACCCTGCCGTCGATCCGCCGGCAGCAGGACGAACCCGAGCGCATCGCCCGGACACTCGCCGAACTCCACACCCTCGGCGTCGAGTTGGACTGGCACACGCTGCAGCCGGCCGGGCGCCCCGTGCCGCTGCCGGGCTACCCGTGGCGGCGCGAACGGCACTGGGTCGAGCCGAAGCCGGTCGAGCAGGTCCGGCTCGGGCAGGTCGACCACCCGCTGCTCGGCCGCCGCACCGCCGCCGCCCAGCCCACCTGGACCACCGCCCTCGACCCCGAGCGGCTGCCCTACCTGGACGACCACCGGATCGAGGGCCGGGTGGTCTTCCCGGCCGCCGGGTACCTGGAGATGGCCGCCCAGGCCGTCCGCGCGCTGACCGGCGGAACGCATGTGGTGCTGGCCGAGGTCGAGCTGCAGCGGGCGCTGTTCCTCTCCGACACCGAACCGGTGCCCGTCCAACTCGGCTACGCCCCCGAGGACGCCCGCTTCACCATCGCCGCCACCCCGGCCGGCGGCGAACCCGCCGTGCACGCGAGCGGCCGGGTCCGCACCGGCCAGCGCCGCTCGTACGGGCCCGCCGCCGACCTCGACGCGCTGCGCGGCCGCGGACAGCGCCTCGACGGCCCCGACTGCTACCGGCGCCTGGCCGAGCGCGGCTACGACTACGGGCCCGCCTTCCGGGCCGTCGCCGAGGTCTGGGCCGGGCCGGGCGAGGCGCTCGCCCGGATCCGCCCCACCGAGGGGCTCGGCCCCGGCGCCGCCGACCACCACCTGCACCCGGTGCTGCTCGACGCCTGCTTCCAGACCCTGCTCACCACCCGGCTGCACGCCCCCGAGGGCGGCAGCGTCCGGCTGCCGGTCGGGATCGAGGAGGTCCGGCTCGACGCGATCGGCGACCGGCCGCTCTGGGTGCACGCCACCGTCACCCGGGACACCGGCGAGGAACTCGTCGGCGACCTCGCCCTGTACGCCGAGGACGGCACCCCGCTCGGCCGGATCACCGGCTTCAGGGCCGCCGACGTCGCCCGGGCCGCCGCCTCGGTCGGCCTGGCCACCATCGACGGCTGGCTCACCGAACTCGCCTGGCAGGACGCCCCGGCGGCGCCGATCGGCCGGTCGGTCGGCGACCTGCTGCTGTTCGCCGACGGCGGGGGACTGGCGGAGCGACTGGCCGCCCTGGCCGCCGAGCGCGGCGCCCGCAGCCACCTGGTCCGGCCCGGGAGCTCGTACGCGACCGGGGACGGGGAGACCACCGTACGGCCCGACTCCGCCGAGGACCTCCAGCGGCTCCTCGCCGAGCTGGACCCGGCGCACCGGACCGTCGTCCACCTCTGGAACCTCGACCTGCCCGAGCTGTGCGACCTCGGCCCCGACGACCCCGGGCAGCTCGACCGGCTCGCCACCCACGGCGCCTACTCGCTGATCACCCTCGCCCGGGCGCTGCCCGCCGGCCGCCCCGACGGCCGGCTGCACATCGTCACCCGCGGCACCCAGGCCACCGGCCCCCAGGACCGGGTCGAACCGCTCGGCGCCCCCGCCTGGGGCATCGGACGGGTGCTCTGGCAGCAGGAACTCGTCGCCCAGCGCGGCAGCCTGATCGACCTGGACCCGGCCCTCCCGGCCGCCGACCAGGCCGAGGCGCTGCTCGCCGAACTCGCCACCGGACTCCCCGCCGGACCTGCTGCCGGACCCGCCGCCGGACCGGCCTCCGGAATCGCCGACCTCCCGGCCGACGCCGAGCAGGAGCTCGCCCTGCGGGCCGGCCGCCGGCTCACCAGTCGGCTGCGCCCCGCCGAGGGCCTCACCCGGCCGCTGCCGCCGGTGCTGCGCCCCGACGGCTGCTACCTGGTCACCGGCGCGTTCGGCGCACTCGGCCGGCTGCTCTGCCGCACCCTGGTGCGGCGCGGCGCCCGGCGGCTGGTCCTGGTCGGCCGCACCGCCGTGCGGCCGCGCGCCGACTGGCACGCCGTCGACCCCGCGACGCCCGCCGGGGAGCGGATCGCCTTCCTGCGCGAACTGGAGGCGCTCGGCGCCGAACCCCTGCTCGCCGCGGTGGACGTCACCGACGGCACCGCCCTCGCGGCCTGGCTCGCCGACCACCGGCAGCGGCAACTCCCGCCCGTGCGCGGCGTGTTCCACCTCGCCGGGCAGGTCAGGGACACCCTGCTGGCGCAGATGGACCGCCCCGCCTTCGACGCCGGGTACGCCCCCAAGGTGGCCGGCGCCCTCCAGCTGCACCGGCTGCTCGCCGACGAACCGCTCGACCACTTCGTGCTGTTCGCCTCCGTCGCCTCGCTGCTCACCACCGCCGGGCAGACCAACTACGCCGCCGGCAACGCCTTCCTGGACGCCCTCGCCCACCACCGCCGGGCCGATGGCCGGCCCGCGCTCAGCCTGGACTGGGGCCCCTGGGCCACCGGCATGATCGAGGAACTCGGCCTGGTCGCCCACTACCGCGACGCCCGCGGCATGAGCTCGCTGCCCCCGGAGGCCGGCACCGCCGTCCTGGAACGCGTCCTCGGGCAGGACCGCGCCCAGCTGCTGGTCGCCACCGTCGTCGACTGGCCGACCTTCCTCGCCTGGTACCCCGTCCCGCCGCCGCTGGTCGCCGACCTGGCGGCGAGCGCCGCCGAACAGGCCCCGGCCGAGACCGGCGGCTTCCTCGACGGCTACCGCGCGGCCGACCCGCAGGCCCGCGGGCAGCTGGTCACCGAACGGTTCACCGCGGCCGCCGCCGCCGTGCTGCGCACCGCCGCCGAGCGGATCACCCCCGACACCAGGCTCGGCGCCCACGGCCTGGACTCGCTGCTCGCGATGGAGCTGCGCGCCCGGATGCACGCCGAACTCGGCGTCGCCCTCCCGGTGGTGGCGCTGCTCAGCAACGGCAGCGTCGCCGACCTGGTCGAGCTGCTCACCGCCGGCCTGGCCGAACAACTCGCCACCGAGGGCGGCCCGGCGCGGGCCGAGGTCGAACTGCACACCGACGAGGCCCGCTACCCGCTCACCCACAACCAGCAGGCGCTGTGGTTCCTGCGCCAGCTGCACCCGGACGGCTTCGCGTACAACATCGGCGGCGCGGTCGAGGTGCGTGCCGAGCTCGACCCGGAGCTGGTCTTCACCGCCTTCGCCTTCCTGGTCGCCCGGCACCCCGGACTGCGGGCCGCCTTCACCGCCGAGGCGGGCCGCCCCGTCCAGCGGATCCGCTCCGAGGCGGTCGCCGACACCGGGCTGTTCGACGTCGAGGGCCGCCCCTGGGAGGAGATCCACGCGCTGATCGTCCGCGAGTACCGGCGGCCGTACGACCTGGCCGAGGACCCGCTGGTGCGGCTGCGGCTGTTCCGGCGCGGGCCGGACCGCTGGGTGCTGATGAAGGCCGTCCACCACATCGTCTCGGACGCGATCTCCACCTTCACCTTCATCGAGGAGCTGTTCGAGGTCTACCAGGCGCTGCGCCTGGGCCGCACCCCCGAACTGCCCCCGGTGGCCGCCCGCTACCTGGACTTCCTCAACCACCAGAACCGCTTCCTGGCCGGGCCGCAGGCGCAGCGGATGCTCGACTACTGGCGCGGCCACCTGCCCGCCGGGGTGCCGGTGCTGGCCCTGCCCACCGACAAGCCGCGCCCGGCGGTGCAGACCCACAACGGGGCCTCCGAGTTCTTCCGGATCGACGAGGAACTGACCGCCCGGGTACACGAGTTGGCCCGGGCGCACGGCGCCACCCCGTTCATGGTGCTGCTCGGCGCCTACTACCTGCTGCTGCACCGGTGGTCCGGCCAGTCGGAGATCGTGGTCGGCAGCCCCGTCACCGGCCGCACCCAGGAGGAGTTCGCCTCCGTCTACGGCTACTTCGTCAACCCGCTGCCGCTGCACGTGAGCCTGGCCGGGGAGCCGACCGTCACCGAACTGCTGGCCCGGGTGCGGGAGAGCGTGCTCGGCGGGCTGGACAACCAGGAGTACCCGTTCCCGCTGCTGGTCGAGCAGCTGGGCCTCCAGCACGACCCGAGCCGCTCCGCGGTGTTCCAGGCGATGTTCATCCTGCTCACCCACAAGGTCGCCGTGGAGCGTTTCGGCTACCGCCTGGAGTACATCGAACTCCCCGAGGAGGAAGGGCAGTTCGACCTCACCCTGTCCGCCTACGAGGACCGCGCGGACAACTCCTTCCACTGCGTCCTCAAGTACAACTCCGACCTCTTCGAGCCCGCCACCGTACGGCGCCTCGCCACCCACTACCGCAACCTGCTGGACGCCATGACCCGGGCCGCCGAGGGCGAGCCGGTCGGCCGGCTGCGGATGCTGGACCAGGCCGAACGCCGGCTCGTCCTGGAGGAGTTCAGCGGCGCCGGGCGGCGGATCGACCACGACGTGCCGCTGCCCGAGCTGATCGCCAAGGCCGCCGCCGAGCACCCGGAGGCGGTCGCGGTGGTCGCCCCGGGCCGGGACGCCGTCCGGCGGCTGAGCTACGGCGAACTGGATCGGCGCTCCCAGCGCGCTGCCGCCCGGCTGCGCGAACTCGGGGTCGCCGAGGGCTCGGTGGTCGCGGTCTGCCTGGACAAGTCGCCCGAGCTGATCACCACCCTGCTGGCGGTCTGGCGGGCCGGCGCCGCCTACCTGCCGCTCGACCCCGGGCACCCGGCCGACCGGCTGGCCCACCAGCTGGCCGACGCCGGTGCGGCGCTGGTCGTGGTGGACGAGCGGTACCAGGCCGCGGCCGAACTGCCCGCCCGGCCGGTCACCCTGGCCGAACTGGACCGCTCCGCCGAGACCTCCGCACCCCTGCCCGCAGCCGACCCCGACCGGCCCGCCTACCTGATCCACACCTCCGGCTCCACCGGCCGGCCCAAGGGGGTCCTGGTCCACCACCGGAACCTGGCCGCCGCGACGGCCGGCTGGCGGGCCGAGTACCGTCTGGACACCGAGGCCCGGGTGCACCTGCAGATGGCCGGCACCGCCTTCGACGTCTTCTCCGGCGACCTCGCCCGGGCCCTCGGCACCGGCGGCACCCTCGTCCTGGTCGACCGCGAACTGCTCTTCGACACCGCCCGGCTGTACCGGGTGATGCGCGAAGAAGCGGTGGACTGCGGCGAGTTCGTGCCCGCCGTGGCCCGCGCCCTGCTGGCGCACTGCGAACGCGACGGCCTGCGGCTGGACTTCCTGCGGCTGCTGGTGGTCGGCTCCGACTCCTGGAAGGCCGCCGAACACCGCCGGCTGCGCGCCCTGTGCGGCCCGGACACCCGGCTGGTCAACTCCTACGGCCTCACCGAGGCCACCGTGGACAGCAGCTACTACGAGGGCGACGCCGACGGCCTGGAGGCCGGCCGGATGGTCCCGATCGGGCGGCCCTTCCCGAACAGCGCGCTGTACGTCCTCGACCGCTACGGCGAGCCCGTCCCCGCCGGGGTGCCCGGCGAACTGTGGATCGGCGGCGCGGGCGTCGCGGCCGGCTACCCGAACGACCCGGCCCAGACCGAACAGCGCTTCCGGGTCGTGGACCTGGACGGCGGGCCACGGCGGCTCTACCGCACCGGCGACCTCGGCCGCTGGGACACGGCCGGCACCGCGCACCTGCTCGGCCGGATCGACAACCAGGTCAAGGTGCGCGGCCACCGGATCGAACCGGGCGAGATCGAGGCCCACCTCACCGCCCGGCCCGAGGTCGCCGAGGCCTGCGTGACGATCCGCCAGGACAGCGCGGGCGAAGCGGCGCTGGCCGCCTACCTGGTGCCCGCCGAGGGCGTCGCACTGGACCGCCGCGAACTGCGCCGCCACCTCGCCGAACACCTGCCCACCGTGATGATCCCCTCCTACCTCACCGAACTGCCCGCCCTGCCGCTCACCCCGAACGGCAAGGTCGACCTCGCCGCCCTGCCCGAGCCCGCCGCCGACACCGGCGGCGCGCCCCACGAACCGCCCGCCACCCTCTACGAACAGCGGGTCGCCGCCCACTGGCAGAACCTGCTCGGCGTGGCCGAAGTCGGCCTCCAGCACGACTTCTTCGAGCTCGGCGGCAGCTCCATCCGGCTGATCGAACTGATCCACCACCTGCAGACCGAGTTCAACATCGGCATCCCGGTCGGCCTGCTGTTCAAGGTCACCACCCTGCACGGCATGGCCCGCACCGTCGAGCAGATCATCACCGGCGAGGTGGCAGGCGGCCAACCCCACCTGTGGTTCAACGCCGAGGCGCCCGAAGGCCGTACGGTCTTCTGCTTCCCGCCCGCCGGCGGCCACGGCCTGGTCTACCGGCAGCTCGCCGCCGCCCTGCCCGGGCACCGGATCGCCGCCTTCAACTACCTGACCGGCGACGACAAGACCGAGCGCTACGCCGACCTGGTCGAGGAACTGCACCCGGCCGGGCCGTACCGGCTGCTCGGCTACTCGCTCGGCGGCAACCTCGCCTTCGAGGTGGCCAAGGAGCTGGAACGGCGCGGCCGCACCGTCGACTCGGTGCTGCTGGTGGACGCCTACCGGGTGCTGGACGCCTTCGACCTGGGCGAGGAGCACGTGGCCGTCTTCGAACGGGAGCTCCGGGACCACCTGCACCGCCACACCGGCTCGCGGATCGTCGCCCAGGAGACCCTGCAACAGGCCAGGGACTACCTGGAGTTCTGCAGCAGAACGCCCAACACCGGCACCGTCCGGGCCCGGCTGGACGTGGTCTGCGAGCGCGACCGCCTCGCCGTCCACCTCGGCGGCGAGCCGGGCTCCTGGCACGGCGCCTCCGGCACCGGCACCGCCGTGCACGCCGGCCACGGCAGCCACGCCGAGATGCTGGACGGCGAGTTCGCCGCGCGCAACGCCGAACTGGCCGCGGCCGTCCTGGCCGGAGGCTCCCCGGCTGGCGACGCGTTGGCGGAAGACGCTTTGGCCGGAGGCACTGCCGATGACCGCCGCTGACCGCGGGCCGGACTGGCCCCGCCGGGGGCGGGCCGACGCCGGCCCGCCCCGGGTGATCGTGATCGGGGCCGGCCTGGCCGGCCTGGCCACCGGCTGCTACGCCCAGATGAGCGGGCTGGAGACCCGGATCTTCGAGAAGCACGTGCTGCCCGGCGGCTGCTGCACCGCGTGGTCCCGGCAGGGCTACCTGTTCGACTACTGCATCGACTGGCTGATCGGCACCGCCGAGGGCACCGGCGCCCACCAGGTCTGGCGCGAACTCGGCGCCCTGGACGGCAAGTCGGTGACCCACTTCGACACCTTCAACCGGGTCGTGGACGAGCACGGCCGGGCCGTCACCTTCCACACCGACCCGGACCGGCTGGAGGCCCACCTGCTGGCCCTCGCTCCCGGCGACGCCGCGCCGATCCGCGCCTTCTGCCGCGACCTGCGCCGCTTCGCCGCCCTCGACCTGCCCTGGGAACTCACCCCGCCCCCGCTGCGGACCACCGCCGAGCGACTGCGCACCCTGCGCGCCGTACTGCCCGCCTTCCGGCTGTTCTGGCGCACCGCGGCCACCCCGATGAGCCGCTTCGCCGAGCGCTTCCAGGACCCGCTGCTGCGCCGGGCCTTCCCCACCATGTTCCTCCAGGAGCCGACCGGCTTCCCGCTGCTTCCCTACCTGTACACCCTGGCGGCCGCCCACACCGGCAACGCGGGCTTCCCGCAGGGCGGTTCACTGGGGCTGGCCCGCTCGGTCGAGGAGCGCTACACCGGGCTCGGCGGCACGATCGGCTACCGCTGCCGGGTCGACCGGGTCCTGATCGAGGACGACCGCGCCGTCGGCGTCGAACTGCGCGACGGCACCCGGTACTTCTCCGACCACGTGGTGGCCGCCTGCGACGGCCCGACGGTACTGGACCGGCTGCTGCGCGGACGCTACTCCAGCCCCGCCACCGACCGGCTGTACGGCGAACTGCTGGAGAAGCCCGGCAACCTCTACCCGGCGGTGGTCTCCGCCTTCGTCGGCGTCGACGGGCCGCTGCCGGCGGGCGAACCGCACAGCACCACCTACCTGTTGACGCCCCGGGACGCCGCCCGGCTGCCCGGCTCGCTCCAGCACAGCCTGGTGGTGCAGCTGCGCTCGAACTACGCCGAGGGCTTCGCGCCGCCCGGCAAGTCGGTGCTGCACTGCACCTACTTCAGCGACTACCGCTCCTGGAAGGAGCTGCGGATCCGCGATCGCCGGGCCTACCGGGCGCGCAAGCAGGAAGTCGCCGCGTTCGTCCGGGAGTTCCTGGAGCGCACCCACCCCGGGCTCGGCGCCCGGATCGAACTGGTCGACGTCGCCTCACCGGTGACCACCGAGCGGTTCACCGGCAACACCTACGGCTCCATCCTCGCCTGGCAGGCCTTCTCCGAGGCCGAGGACACCGCCAACCGGCTGGTCAACCGGGACCGGATGCGGCTGCCCGGCCTCAGCGGCTTCTCGATGGCCGGGCAGTGGGCCTCGCTCGGCGGCCTGATCCGGGCCGCCACCAGCGGCCGGTACGCCGCCCAGTACCTCTGCCGGGAACTCGGCCGGCCCTTCCGGGCCTGGCCCAGCGACGGGCGGGGACCCTGGCACCCGGGCAAGTGGGGCCGACTGCCGCAACTCGACCGGGCCACCGTCGGAGCAACGGACCCGGGAGCGGCCGGATGAGCGGCAGGCAGAGCATGGTCATCATCGGCGGCGGCCTCGGCGGCCTGTCCACCGGCTGCTACGGGCAGATGAACGGCTACCGGACCCAGGTCCTGGAGATGCACGAACTGCCCGGCGGCTGCTGCACCGCCTGGGACCGCGGCGAGTTCACCTTCGACTGCTGCGTCAGCTGGCTGCTGGGCAGCGGCCCCGGCAACGAGATGCACCGGATCTGGCTCGAACTCGGCGCCCTCCAGGGCAAGCGGATGCGCAACTTCGACGTGTTCAACGTGGTGCGCACCCGGGACGGCCGGGCGGTCCACTTCTACTCCGACCCGGACCGGCTGGAGGCCCACCTGCTGGACCTCGCCCCCGAGGACGCCCGGCAGATCCGGCAGTTCTGCGCCGGCCTGCGCAAGTTCCGCTTGGCGCTGGCCCGTTACCCCTTCCTCAAGCCGGTCGGACTGATGGGCCGGCGGGAGCGCTGGCGGATGCTCGCCTCCTTCCTGCCGTACTTCAACGTGATCCGGCGCTCCATCTCGGTGCTGATGAGCGACTACTCGGCGCGCTTCCGCAGCCCGCTGCTGCGCGAGGCGTTCAACTTTGTCCTGTACGAGAAGCACCCCAACTTCCCGGTGCTGCCCACGTACTTCCAACTCGCCTCGCACGCCGGGCAGTCCGCCGGGGTGCCGGAGGGCGGCTCGCTCGGCCTGGCCCGCTCGGTCGAGCAGCGCTACCGTCGGCTCGGCGGCGAGATCACGTACAACGCCAAGGTGACCGAGATCCTGGTCGAGCGGGACACCGCCGTCGGGGTGCGGCTGAGCGACGGGCGCGAGGTCCGGGCGGACATCGTGGTGGCCGCCTGCGACGGCCGCACCACGATGCTGGACCTGCTCAAGGGCCGCTACCTCAACGACACCTACCGGCGGCTGTACACCGAGACGCTCACCGAGCCGGGCATGGTTTTCCCCGGGTACCTCACCGTCTTCCTCGGCCTGCGCACGCCCTTCCCGGCGGGCGACCCGTGCACCACCTACCTGCTGGAGGAGGAGTTCGCGGCCCGGCTCACCGGCATCCGGCACCCCAGCATCAACATCCAGTTCCGCAGCCGCCACTACCCCGAACTGTCGCCCGCCGGGACCACCGTCGTCTACGCCAGCTACTTCTGCGACATCGCCCCCTGGCGGGCCCTGAGCACCGGCCCCGAGCAGGCCCCCCGGCTGCGGCGCGGCGAGGAGCTGCACACCCTGCCGGTCGGCCGGGGGCGGGAGTACCAGCGGGAGAAGCGCCGGGTGCGCGACGCCGTCATCGAGTTCCTGGACGGCCACCACCCCGGGCTGCGGGACGCGGTGGCCGTCAAGGACGTCTCCACCCCGCTCACCCAGGTCCGCTACACCGGCAACTACGACGGCACCGTGCTCGGCTGGCAGCCCTTCGTGGAGGGCGGGGAGACCCTGGAGGAGGAGATCAAGCGCAACGGCCCGGGACTGCCGGGCCTGGCCAACTTCTACCTCTCCGGCGTCTGGGCGACCACCGGCGGCCTGATCCGCGCGGCCGCCGCCGGCCGCCACGTCGTGCAGTTCATCTGCCGCGACGACGCCCGCCCGTTCACCGCCGAGGTGGACGACCACGCACCGCCGCCCACCCTGATCACCGACCCGGTCGGGCCCGACGACCGGCAGTTTGGAGTCACCTCGTGAGCCAGTCCGTGAGGACCGCAGAGTCCGTGATGACCGCCGAGAGGGTGCGGATCGAGAAGTGGATCGTCCGCGCCCATGTGGACGGGGTGCCGGACGTGGAGCGGATGTACGAGAAGGTCGTGGAGGAGGTGGACGTCCGGCTCGGCGAGGACGAGATGCTGCTGCGCACGCGCTGGGTGTCGGTGGACCCGTACCTCCAGGGGATCGCGCTGGACACCCCGGTCGGGGACCATATGGGCGCCGACTCGATCATGGAGGTGGTGCAGGCCGGTCCCGCCGCGCGGTTCGCGGTCGGCGACCTGGTGCAGGGCTTCGGCGGCTGGCGCAGCCACGTGATCGGCAACGGCGCGTCCTGGCTCTGGCAGACCGGCACCTTCCCGATGGTCTTCCCGGCCTTCCGCCGGCTGGACCGCGCGGACTACGACGAGCAGCTGCCGATCACCACCGCGCTCGGCCTGCTGGGCGGGCCCGGGATGACCGCCTGGGGGACGGTGGAGAAGTTCCTGGACGTGCGCCCCGGGCTGACGGTGCTGGTCAGCGGGGCCAGCGGCGCCGTCGGCTCGGTGGTCGGCCAGCTGGCCCGGCACCGCGGCGCCCGGGTCATCGGCACCACGGCGACCCCGGCCAAGGCCGACCGGCTGCGGGAGCTGGGCTTCGACGCGGTGCTGGAGTACCGCGACGGCGACGACCCGGAGCGGCTGGCGAAGGAGCTGGCCCAGCTCGCCCCGGACGGCATCGACCGCTACTTCGACAGCCTGGGCGGCACCCTCACCGACACGGTCTTCGGGATGCTCTCGGTGGACAGCCGGGTGGCGGTCTGCTGGCAGTGGGGCAGCCAGGTCGGCGGGGCCTGGGCGGGCCCCCGGCTGCTGCCGATGATCATGTTCCCGCGCACCGTGATCCGCGGCATCTTCGCCCTGGAGTGGTTCACCGAGGAGAACTGGGCCGCGCTGCGGCGGGACCTGGGCGCCCTGGTGCGCAGCGGGGAGCTGCGCTACCAGCAGACCGTCCACCGGGGGTTCGACAGCATCCCGGCCGCCTACCGCAGCCTCTACGTCGACCGTTCGGCGAACCGGGGGAAGGTGCTGGTCGAGCTGTGAGCAGGCCCGTTCACGGGGGAGGGCCCCTCGGTCTGGCGGGGCCGAGGGGCTGGTCCGGGGTCGGGTTCAGCCCAGGGTGAACCAGGTGCTGCGGGACTTCTTCCACTCCGGGTGGGTGAGGTCCTTGGCGGCCGTGCCGTCGCCGTAGAGGTCGGCGGAGCCGTTGTCGGTGATCAGCTGGACGCGGGCGCCGGGGGCGTCCAGGTCGGGTACGTCCGGGAGGGCCTCCCAGGCGCCGGCGTCGCTGGTCGGCAGGTCGATCAGTTTGACCGGCTTGGACGTCGGCCGGCCGTCCCAGCGGTAGAGCGCGTACGGGGCGGAGTTGTCCTCGGCCGCCCAGGAGCCCGCCACGATCAGGTACTGGCCGAGCGCGTTGCGGCGCAGCTCACGGACGGACAGGCCGCCGAGGTCCAGCTCGATCGGCTCGCCGATGGTGGCGTGGGCGCCCGAACCGTCGAACAGGGAGGGGAAGCCGGTGACCGGCACGAGCAGCGCCCGGCCGCCGGTGACCGCCGGGGTGAGCGGGGCGCGGAAGCCCACGTAGGCGGTGGTGGAGCTGCCCGGGGCGAACTCCAGGCCCTCGACGTTGAACCCGTCGATCTGCTTGGGGGCCTGGCCCTCGGCGGCGCCGGCCGCGAAGCCGTAGCGGTCGCCGTGGGCGGAGTCCCAGGCGATCAGGTCGTCGCGCAGGCCCTGGTACGAACCGGTCAGCGACAGCTGGGTGTCGGGGCCCGAGCCGGTCACCCTGGTGGTGAACAGGGTGTGCCGGTCGGGCTTGACCTTGCCGTCCTTGTTGTTGCCGAGCGAGCCGGTCCAGTAGATCGTGTCGCCGACCCGGGCGGCGGCCTCGATGTCGATCTCCTTGGCGACGCCGAGTGCCGTGCTGAAGTCCCAGCTGCGCACCGGCGCACCGGAGTTGGCGCGGTCGTAGAGCCGCAGGGTGTTGGACTCGTCGTCGCCGACCAGGAGGTAGCCGCCGCCCGCGTCCACGGCGGCCGAGGCGTCGCTGGCGCCGGTGAGGTAGCGGCTCGCGGCGGAGTCCCGGACGGCGGGGGAGGCGGCGTAGTGCAGCGTGCGGGTGGCGGTCCTGCCGCCCAGGCCGGTCACCTTGACGGTCAGGTCGGTGTAGCCGACGCCCTGGGCGGCGACCGCCAGGGTGCGGGTGGCGCCGCTGCCGGTCACCGTCACGTCGCCGGTCCGGGCGACCGAGGCCCTGGTGGTGGCCGAGGCCGCGACCGTCAACGCCGAGGCAGCGGCGCCGCTCTGGGCGACCGTGACGCCCACCGTCGGGTCGCCGGTGGCGCCCACCGCGCCGGACAGGTACCCGGCCGAGAAGGTGATCGTCGGGGTGCCGTACGAGGCGGCGGCGGCCGGCACCGCCGGGAGGGCGAGCACGGGCACCGCCGCGACGGCGACGGCCAGCGGCAGCAGACGGCGGGGGGAACGGATCACGGTGACGGCCCTTCGACGCGGGTTCGGCGTACGGGAGTTGGCGTGGGGTCAGCCTGCTGTGCGTGGGCGAACGCCGACCCTACGTCAGCGAACGGTACGACGAACAGCAGGCTTCCGGTACCGGGCCGCCGGGCCGTCCCATGAGCGCTGCTAGCCGGTGATCCCGGCCGCGCGCAGGCGGCGCTCGACCTCCTCCCAGGTCGGGGGGACCGGGGCGGTCCGGCGGTCGCCCATGCCCTTGTCCTTGAAGCCGCTGGAGGTGGAGACGCAGACCACCGGGCCGTCTTCCGGGGCGTCGGCGCCGAGACTGCGCAGCCCCGCCAGGCCGGCCGCCGCGGACAGCTCGGCCCACAGCCCGGCGCGGGCCAGTTCGCGCTGGGCGTCGGCGAGTTGACGGTCGTCCACGGTCAGCGCGGCGCCGCCGCTCCCGCGCACCGCCAGCACGCCCCGGTAGCCGCTCACCGGGGAGCCGATCGAGTACGCGTCGCTCGGGCCGACCGTCACGTGCGCGGCCGGGACGTCCTCGGCGATCGCCCGGTGCAGCGGGCCGGAGGCCGCCGACTCGCAGGCGAAGATCCGCGGCACCCGGTCGGCGAGGCCCAGCCGGCGCAGCTCGGCGAAGCCCTTCCAGACGCCGTAGAGCAGCTCGCCGTACCCGGTGGGGACGAACACCGCGCTCGGCACGCCGACGTCCTGGAAGATCTCGTACGCGACGGTCTTGTAGCCCTCGGGGCCGAAGGCGTGGCCGGTGTGGGTGGTCGTCAGGTTGCTGACCGGGTGCAGGCCGAAGCGCTCGACCACGCGGCGCAGCAGCGGCCAGCGGGCCTCCCACGGGACGGGCAGCACCACGGCGCCGTAGGCGTTGAGGAAGGCGTCCACGGCGGGCGGGGTGTCCGGGCCGGTGAACACCACGCAGGGCAGCCCGGCGCGGGCGGCGTACGCGGCCGCCGAGGCGCCGTGGTTGCCCGAGGAGGCGACCGCGATGCCGGGCGCGCCGACGCCGACGGCGGCGCTGGTGGTGCAGCGGTTGAGCCGGTCCTTGTGGCTCCAGGTCGGGTTGCGGGACTCATCCTTGACGTACACGCCCGGACCGAGCTCCACCAGCGGGGTGGCGCCCTCGCCGAGGCCGGGGGCGAGCAGCGGGGGCAGCAGCGGCGCCCACCGCTCCAGGCCGCCGCGGGCCTTCACGGGGGCGAACAGGGCGTCGGGGTCGGCCTTGTCGTAGGCGTAGTCGACCTCGACGGGGTAGGAGACGTCCTCCGTGCTGGTGCGCGGGCAGCCCGAGGTCAGCGGGGGCCAGAGGGGGTAGTCGAGGGTGGGGTCGCCGAGCGAGCGCTGGCCGGTTGCGAGGGAGTCGGAGGTTGCCATGTAAGCAGCCTAGGGGGGTTTCGGGTGCTACCGGGCGGGTTTTTGAATCTTGGTCGGCGGGGGACACTCACGAGGCGCCGAACCTCGGGCGTCGGGCGTCCGAGGTCGGACGGGAGCCGGGAGGCGAGATGGACAGCGGCATACGGGCGATGGTCGACGCGGTCGACGAGGCGAGGCGGCAGCTGCGGGAGAACGCGCTGCCGAAGGCGAAGGAGGCCGGGCGGGACCGGATCCCGGAGGGAGAGGACGCCGAGCTGCTCGGGGCGCTCGCTGCGCTGGTGAAGGCCGCGGGGGACCTGGCGGATGCCGTCGGCGATCGGGTGGTGAGCCGGGACACCTGCAAGACGTACGCCAGGGCGGCCCGGCGCCTGGAGAGAGAGGCCGCCAATCTGAGCGGCGATCGGCACGATGCGGCCAAGCGCGCCGGATGACAGCTGCCGGTGCCCCCTTCGCGTGAGGGGGCACCGGCAGGTTGCCCGGGTGGCTCAGCGGTGGCCGGTGAACTGCACCACCTGCTGGTAGGTCGGGCGGTTCTGCCAGGTGGTCTTGTCGTCCGTCACCCCGCCCAGCGGGCGCTGGATGATGGTGTCGGCGCACCACTGGTCGCCCGCCGTGCAGTCGGCGTCGCCCGGGTAGACCTGGGCGGGGGTCTGGGCGGCGGCCTGCGTCAGGGTGGTCAGCAGCACGGTGCGGCAGGCCGGGAGGTCGCCGCCGCCGCAGAAGGGCCGGGCCAGCGGGCCGGCGACCGGGTCGCCGAGGACGGCCCGCAGGTCCTTGTCCAGGTAGCTCCACCAGCCGTACTGGAAGGCCGAACCCTTGTGCGGGATGGCCTCGTTGGCGCTCACCGGGCCGCCGCCGGCGGCGCCGGTCTGGCCGCCGGAGGGCGACTCGTTGATCTGCAGCGCGCCGGTCAGCGCGGCGAACAGCTGATCCCCGAGCCCGGGTCGCATGACGCCGTCGGCGACCAGCGGCCACCAGGCGTCCAGCACCCGGATCGCGGCCGCGTCCGCGTAGGCGTGGCTGCCCGGCGAGGTCTCCTTGCGCTGGGCGCCGTCGGCGAGCCAGGCCTCCAGCTGCTGGAGGGCGGTGGCGGCGGCCGGGTCGGTGACGGGCGCGCTGCGCAGCACCCGGATCAGGTCGGGCAGCACGTCCTCGGCCCGCAGGTCGGCCAGGGCGGCGCCCTCCATCGCCTGGGTGAGGGTGACCCGGCTCGCCTTTCCGCCGCCCTGGAGCAGCGCCTTGACCCGGTCGTCGAGCAGGTTGGCGCGGTGCACCGAGCCGTTGCCGAAGCCGGCCGCGGTGTACCCGCTCGCCTGCTTGTTGTTCCAGGAGACGTAGTAGTCCTGGTTCACGGACTGCGGGTGCTCGGCCGGCGGGGTGTACCGGGCGGTGTTGGTGGCCGGGTCGAAGTCGGCCCACTCGTAGGCGGGTTGGGCGAGCACGGGCAGTCCGGCGTCGACGCCGGGGGCGCGCACCGGGTTGCTGCCGGAGTTGTAGTACGCGATGTCGCGGGAGTCGGCGTAGAACCAGTTGAAGGTGTAGTTGATGTCCTGCGCCGCCTGCTGGAAGCTCGGCGCGTCGTGCACCGCGCCGGGGTCGTTCAACTCCTGGAAGCCGATGATGGAATCGGCCTCGTGCCGGTAGGTGGAGCGCAGCGAGGTGAAGGCGACGGGCGCGCCGCCGACCGTGCCGCGGGCCGTCACCAGCCCGTAGTTCGAGCGGTACATCACCAGGGTGTAGGAGCCGGCCGGGGTGGAGTCGCCGGTGGTCGGGTTCCAGGCGTCCTTGCGCTCCAGCCGGTCGAAGGGCAGGCACTGCCCGTGCCAGAGGTAGGAGTTGGCGGCGGTGGTGACCGGGGAGCCGTCGGTGGTGCAGAGCGGGACGGCGTAGGTGTCGGTGATGTCCTGCCCGGCCGAGGTCGCGCTCCAGGCGTAGTCCTGGCCGCGGCCGAGCTGCACGTAGAAGCTGAGGCCCGCGAAGGCCGCGCCGCGGGCGCTGATCCCGGGGCCCTGGATCTCCTCCAGCATCAGCAACTGCGGGGCGAAGTAGCCGGTTTGGGGGCCGAACACGGCGACCGGGTGGCCGGTGTCGGTGTGCGCGCCGGAGACCAGCAGGGCGTTGGACATGCCGTGCTTGGCGGTGAGCAGGTTGCCGGGCAGCACGCCGTTCGCCTTCGTGGTCGCGGTGTTCGCCGAGCCGCTGGCGTCGTAGACCATCCGCTCGGGCACCACCGAGCCCGGGTCCGGCAGGGCCTGGCCCTGCGGGTCGTCCGGCACCGTCGCGTACGGGAAGCTCTGCCCGTCGTGCAGGGTGCGGACGGCCTCCGGGTCGTCGGACTCGCGCAGCGACTTCCACACCGCGTCCCCGGCGTCCTTCCCGTACCGGGCCTCGGCGGCCGACTTGACCTGGGCGGAGGCGAGTTCACCACCGCCGCCCGCGCCGAACAGCGCGCCGACCACGGAGGCCAGGGCGACCAGGTCGGTCAGCTTGAAGGGCTCGATCGAACCGGCGTTGGTGATCGGGTCGATGTGGCCGGTCAGGTCGTACTCGCCGGGGAAGGTGCGGCCGTTGTAGGCCTGGGACGCGTACTGGTTGATGCCGTCCAGGTAGGCGTTGGCGTCCGCCAGCGCCTGGGTGGCCCGGCCGCCGCGGGCGGCGAGGGCGTCGATCTGCTGCTGCAACTCGGCCTCGGTGTACGGCGCGGCCTGCCAGAAGCTCTGCTCCAGTTGCCGGTTGGCGGCCGCGCCGCCCGCGAAGCCGGACAGTTCGCCGCGGCCGACGTGCCGGAACAGGTCCATCACCCACAGCCGGTCCTGCGCGGCCGCGTAGCCCGCGCCGAACTCGGTGCCGTACCGGGTGGTGCCGCTGATGTGCGGGACGCCGGTCGCCTTGTCGCGCACGATCGTCACGTCCGGGCGCGGGTTGACGGTGCTGGCCACCTGGTCGGCGGGGACGCCGAAGGAGGCGTCGTTGAAGAAGCTCCGCAACCCGGCCTCGGTGAGCCCCGGGTAGCCGGAGGCGAGGGCCGAGTACGGGCCGAGCTGGTCGTCGGTGTGGGCGGGGCGGCTGCCGAACGCCCGGTTGAGCAGGATCTCGGCGAGGGTGGCGTTGCCGTTCTCGCCGGGCGGGAGGATGTCGGTGCAGTGGCCGCCGCAGTAGTCGGGGGCGGCGGTGGTCGTGTTCGCCGTCGCGGCCGTGGGGGCGGTCAGGGCGGCGGTGACGAACAGGGCCGACGCGAGTGCGACGGCCGCGGACCGGAGGGGGCGGGGGCGTGTGCGTGGGGGCATGGCGAGCTCCTCCGTCGAAGCCACGGGGAGTCGACGGTAGGGGCGCTACTGGACGGTTGGCTAGTACCGTGCATGCCATTTCGCCCCGGGCCTCGACCCGCCGCTGCACTGAAAGACCTACGGGGGCAGCTACTCGATCAACAATTCAATGTCGCCGATCAGTTCGAGACTGGTAGCGTCCTCGACGTGGCAAAGCTGAACCAGATCATCGCCGTTGAAAAGGGCGTCAAGTCCAAGTCCTTCCAGGAGCTGACCCAGGCCCACCAGGACCTGCAGAAGCCCGCGCTGCTGGCCGGGATCTCCCGGACCTACCAGCCCAAGGACGAGGAGGGCGAGCAGCTGCCGCCGGAGTCGACCCGGGTGCAGCTGAAGGCCGAGGACATCCTGCGCTCCACCGCGAGCACCCTCACCCGGCTGTTCGACGTGACGGCCACCAAGGACTGGGCCAACATCGGCGCCAGCGCAGATGTGGTGGTGGACGGTCAGGTGCTCCTCGCCCAGGTGCCGGTCCCGTACCTGCTCTTCCTGGAGAAGCAGCTCACCGACCTGTTCACCTTCGTGAAGAAGCTCCCGGTGCTGGACGCCTCCGAGTCCTGGAACCTGGACCCGTCCACCGACTCCTGGAAGACCGAGCCGGTGCGCACCATCCGCACCAAGAAGGTGCCGCGCAACCACGTCAAGGCCGAGGCCACCGAGAAGCACCCGGCCCAGGTCGAGGTCTACTACGAGGACATCCCGGTCGGCTACTGGACCACGGTCAAGTTCTCCGGCGCGCTGCCGGCCCGCCGGGTGAACGAGCTCGCCGAGCGGGTGGAGAAGCTCCAGCAGGCGGTCAAGTTCGCCCGCGAGGAGGCCAACGCCGTCGAGGTCACCGACCAGCGGGTCGGCGACGCCGTCTTCGGCTACCTGTTCCGGTAGCCCCACGATCGCCCGCCCGGGGAGCCGGGTGGGTGCACCGAGCGCGCCGACTCCGCTCCGGGAAGCCGGGCGGGTGCGCTGCGCGGTGCGAAAAGCTGACACTGATGTTGAAGCTGACCAGGGGTCACAGTGGAGGTTCGAATCCTCCCCCCGGCACCACCGGCCGGGGTAGCCCAAGCCAGGAAGAGGCAGGCCCCGTGAATCTCAGACTCTCGCTCCAGTCTCAGCATTCGCCGCCGAACACCGGATCGACCGGGTGCGGACGAATATCGACGAATGCAGGTTCAAGTCCTGTCTGTGCCGCTCCGTGGCACGGTAGTTCAAAGGCAGAACGCGTCGATTTCAATCTGATCCGCGACCCTTAAACGTGCCGGTGTGCGCAATTGGGCGGCAAACAGGGGCCCGGGAGCTGGCTACGCTCCCGGGTCCTCTAGCTTTTGCGCCGTTCCCGGGGCCGGCTCCGGGCGGCGCCGGCGGGGGGCCGACACCAACCGGCGAACGGGCGGCTGATGGGAGTGGACGTGCAGGTCGAGGAGATGCTGGACCGGCTCGGCGCGGTGATCGGGCCGCCGCTGGAGGGGGTGGTTCCGGTGCCGTGGGAGCTCGGGCCTGAGGAGATCGGTTTCCAGCTGCCCGCGGACTACCGGGCGTTCGTCGACCGGTACGGGATGGTCAGCATCAGTGACGAACTGCACGTCTTCGCACCGTCGGCGGCGCCCAGTCCCAAGGTCGGGCAGCCGCCAGGCTTCGAGGGGTTCGTGTACTTCACGACGGATCCTTATGGATACACCGCCATGCTGGCCCAGGCCTACGAGGACGGGGACTACGACGAGTGCCCGTATCCGCTGTTCCCGGCCGAGGGCGGGCTGCTGAAATGGGGGAACAATTATAACTCCGACCAGTTCTTCTGGTTGATGCGGGGCCCGGACCCGGCCCGGTGGCCGGTCGCCGCCAAGTTCGACTCGATGCTGGAGTGGGACCTGTTCGAGGGCGGCTTTCTGGAGTTCCTGCTGGCGGCGGTGACGGAGCAGTACCCGTACCACGATGACGTTGTTCCTGGCGGAATGAAGCAGGTCGGTGACGGCCGGTCCTACCGCTTCAGGGGTGACTGGTTGAAGCAGCTTCCGTAGTGCGCCGATCCGGCTGTCGGCGGGGTCGGTTAGGGTCGCTCGCGGTAGTTGGGTGATCTTTTCCGTCGTGTGGTGGCGGGGCAGGGGGTTGTGGTGGCTGTGGTGGACGGGGTGGGGCGGGAGCTGCTGGCTGCGGGGGAGGCGTGCTGGGAGCGGGCGCACCTGGACCTGGAGGCCTCGGGGGAGGAGCCGCTGCGGGTGGTCGAGGGGCTGCACCTGCTGGGGGAGGCGTGCTACGAGGCCTGGGAGGGGCCGGTGGCGGTGCTGTTGGACGGGGCGAGCGGGGAGGTGTTCCTCGGGCGGCCGGATGATGACGGGGTGCTGCAACGGGACTTGCTGGCCAGCAGTGTGGAATGCCTGGTCGCGCTGGCGCGGGTGATCGAGGCGCCCGGTGCGGGGCGGGAGTACGGGCCGGCGGGGGTTGCCGGGGTCGAGGAGGCCGGGCGGCGGTTGCTGCGGGAGGCCGATCCGGAGCTGTACCGGCGGACGGATGGTCGGCCCGCGCACTGGGAGACGGCGCTGACGGTCCGTGCCCTGGCCTGGGGTGCCGAGGCGGATGGACCGGGCGGGCTGGCGTATGCCGTCACTCCGGCGTTGGTGGAGGACCTCGCGACGGCGGAGGGGGAGGGCAGCGTCCGCCGGTTCCGGGAAGCGGAGTTGTCGGAGAGCGTGACGCACGGTCCGACCCGGCTGCTGCTGGTCGAGGCCGGGCTGCCGGTGTCCGAGGACTGCGTGCTCTCCGTCGACGCGGAGGAGCCGCTGGAGGGCTACCAGCCGGAGGAGGACGAGGAGGAGCCCGGGGACCGGGCGTACCAGCGCGGGTTCCTGGAGCTCGGCGGGTGGATGTACGACTTCGTGGTGCTGCTCGACGGCGCGACCGGGCGGGTCGAACTCCCCGACCTGTGGGACGACGGGGAGCCGGCCGCCTATCTGCACCGCGACCTGTCCGCGCTGCTGTACACGCTCTGGACCTTCCACCGGCTGCGCGCCGCGCGGGAGGAGGCGGACCAGGCGGCGGATTCGGCGTCGTGGTCGGTGTTCGACCCGTGCGAGCTCTTCGACGGGGCGGCGGAGGAGGCGTTGCGGGCGATCGACCCGGAGGCGTTCGCCAGCGAGGAGCACTTCTGGCCGCTGCGGATCGACGACGGGCACATGGGCAGCCTGCTGGAGTAGGGGGTCGGCCGGTGCTGTGCAGGTGCTCGGTGCGCTGCTGCTGGTCGGCGGACTGCGTGCGGGTCGGCAGCCGTGGGGGCGGCTGCCGACCCGGGTGCCGTGCCCGGCTCAGTCGGGCAGGTTCGGAGGGGTCGGTCAGGGCTTGAGGATGAGGCGGATGGGGTTGCCCTCCTTGCGTTCCAGGGCCTCGACGGCGCGGGGGGCGTCGGCGAGGGGGAAGGTGCCGCTGACGGAGCGGGTGAAGTCGAGGCGGCCGCCGCGGACCAGGTTGACCAGGTCGATGACGTCCTTGCCGTCGGAGCCGTAGTGGCCGAGGATCTGCTGGCGCAGGTAGCTGACCATGGTGCCCTTGGTGATGGTCAGCGGCTGGTCGGTGAGGCCGACGAGGACCAGGCGGCCGCGTTCGCCGAGGGTGGCCATGGCCTGTTCGCGGACGGGGGCGACGCCGGCGAAGTCGAAGGCGGCGGCGAGGGGGCGGCCGCCGGTGGCGGCGCGCAGGTGGTCGGCGAACTGCGGGTCGGCGGGGTCGAGGGCGGTGTCGGCGCCGAAGGCGAGGGCGCGTTCGCGGGCGGCGGGCAGCGGGTCGACGGCGACGATCGGGAAGGCGCCGATGGCGCGCAGCAGTTGGACGCCGTGGGCGCCGAGTCCGCCGACGCCCCAGACGCCGACGGGCTCGGCGGGGCGGACGGCACCGGTGGTGGTGATGGCGGCCCAGGGGGTGGAGACCGCGTCGGGGATGAAGCAGGCCTGCTCGAAGGGGAGTTCGTCGGGTATCGGGACGAGGGTGGTGGCCGTGGCGAGGGCGTACTCGGCCCAGCCGCCGTCGTAGTCCACGCCGCGGGTGTGCACCCGGCCGTCGCGGGTCTCACCGGCCTGGAGCAGCACCCGGTCGCCGACGGCGGTGCCGGTCACGCCTTCGCCGAGGGTGTGCACGGTGCCCGCGACCTCGTGGCCGAGGGTGACCTTGTCGCCCTTGAGGAGGAACGGCTTGAGGGTGCCGTCGATGAGGTGGACGTCGGAGAGGCAGACGCCGGCGGCCTCGACCTTGATCAGCACCTCGCCCGGGCCGGGTGCCGGGACGGGCACCTCCTCGACGGCGAACGTGCCCTTGGTGACGTCGAGGCGGCCGGCGAGCATGGTGGCGGTCATCGGGACTTCCCTTCTGCCGGGGGCGGCGGGACCGGGGGGAGTGTCCCGCCACCCCAAACTTGCTTGCTATCCAACAAGCAAATTCACCCTAGCATGGTGCCATGCCCACGCACGATGACCCGGCCACCGACGCGACTGCCCGCGCGAGCGCTCCGCAGGCCGACCAGCCGCAGCCTCGCCGTACCCAGTCCGAGCGCCCTGCCCAGGCCGAGCGCCGTACCCAGGCCGAACGGCGCGCGCATGCCGAGGCCGCGCTGTTGGCCGCCGCCGCCCGGCTGATCGCCGAGCACGGCAGCACCGGGGTCACCCTCGCCAGGGTGGGGGAGGAGGCGGGCTTCAGTCGGGGCCTGGCCACCCACTACTTCGGCTCCAAGGCCGCGCTGCTCGCCCGGCTGCAGGAGGAGGCGCTGGCGGAGGCGATGGCGGCGGCCGCGCCCGAGCGCAGCGGCGCCGGGGCGGCGGAGGAGCTGTGCGGCTTCGCCCGGGGGGTGCTCGACGGGGTGCGGAACCCGACCGATCTGGGCCGGGCCTTCGTGGTGCTGGGGGCGGAGGCGCTCGCGGGAGCCTCCGAGCTGACGGCCGCGGTGGCGGAGCTGGACGCCCGGACGCGCGGCTGGGCCGCGGACGTGGTCGGCCAGGGCGCGGCGGAGGGGGAGGTGCGGGCCGGGGTGGACGCCCGGGCCTTCGCCTTCGCCTTCGTCGGGCTGCTCAAGGGGCTGGTGGTGCAGGCGGCGGCCGCTCCGGAGGCCTTCGACGTGGCGACGGCGACGGCCGAGGCGGAGCGCTGGATCAGAGGGGCGCTCGTCGGCGGCTGAGGGGTGGCAGACGGCTGAGCGGTGGCCGACGGCCGGTCCGGGGCCGGTCGCGCGACGCGACGGGAGGCGGACCGGCCCTCGGCCGCTCAGGTCAGGCCGACTCCGCCAGGCGGGCGGCGAGGGCCCCGGTGTCCGGGAGGAACCAGATGTGGCGGCCCCTGTTCGACTCGTGGACGAGCGAGCGCAGGGCCGAACTGGCCTCCAAGTGGCGGGAGATGTCGCCGAGGATGACCAGCCGGAGGTGGTAGTTGACGAACTTCTGCATGACCTCGCCGGCGAATCCGGTGCTCAGCACGAAGAAGCTGTCGTCCAGCCGGTCGGCGGGCACGGCGACGGCCTCGGCGCCGAGGTAGGTGGCGCCGATGAGATCGAGTGCGTCCTGCACGGTGGCGATCGCGGGCCCGGCCGCGTCGCACACGAGCACCTTCACCCCGCTCAGTTCCTGCACGTCGTCTGCCATGGCGCTCTCCTGCCGGTCGGGCGTGGTCGGCCGGATGCGGTCATCCGGGTCGAGGTTCCAATCTAGGGCGGACGGGCGGCCGTTCGGAAACGATTTACCGCCGGGAGCGGTTGCGGGCCGGCGGTGCCGTGATGCGGACCCGGGTGGTGGCGGGCGCCTGCTCCAGGTCGTTCAGCTGGGCGAGCATGGTGGCGCGCAGCTCGTCGTCGTCCTCGAAGTGGTGGTCGTGGAAGAGGGTGTAGCCCGTCCACATCAGGTTGGCGCACACCCGGGCCGGCACCCGGCCGGTCTGGGCGCCCATGCCGACCAGGGCCACCGAGCGGATGCTGCCCGGGGCCAGCCGGTTCTGCCGGTGGACGGCCTGGAAGGCGGCGGCGCAGGCGAGGGCGACGTTCAGCGTCTCGCTCACGTTCTGCGAGGAGCTCTGCATGGTGGGCGCCGAGATCAGGAACCTCGGGTTGACCGCGCCGGAGGGCACGCAGACCGCGCTGCCCACCGGCAGGGTGCCCGCGTACGTGTCGCGGATCTTCCGCTGCACCTTCAGCTGGATGCCCGCACCCAGGTACCGCTTGACGGCGGCGTCCGTCCCGCCGTCCATCCGGCCCTTGGAGTTGGTCGGGCTGACCCAGGCGTCGACCTGCTCGTCGAGGATCGAGCCCTGCCGTATCTCGATGCCGGGGGTGTCGGCGAAGGCGGCCCGCCACGACTCGACCACCGACGCGTTGAGGTCCGTCAGCACCACCCTGAGCGGGGACTGGGCGCGGTCCGTGGTCATGTTGCGACTCCTGTCGTACGGCGGGGGGATCTCGTTGTCGGTCCCGACGTTAGCGGGCACCTCTGACAATCCGTCCGCCTCCGTCCGTCTCCGTCGGGGCGGGCGGGACTGTCGGTGCCGGCTGTTAGGAATGTGCTGTCCGCCGGGGAGCTGACGGACAGTCAGTCGACCCTCTTCCGCGATCCGACCAGCCGGAGTACCACCGTGAACGCTGCCGACACCTCCGCCGCCGCCCAGCCCGACGCGAACGACCCGAACGACCCGCTGGCCCTCGCGGAACTCTTCCAGGGCGGCGGCGAGCCGTGGCTCCCGCTGCTCAAGCCGGTGATCGAGGCGCAGCCCGCCGCGGCCGCGTTCATCGGGCCGGGGCGCAGCCCGGAGGTGGTGCCGGTCCGCGAGCTGACCTTCCAGGCGCTCAAGCCGCACGCCCCGCACCAGTGGAAGGTGGTGGTCTTCGGCCAGAACCCGTACCCGCGGCCAGAGAGCGCCACCGGCATCGCGATGTTCGACAACGCCTTCCACGACTGGAAGGACAGCCAGTTCGGCCGGGTGATCAGCATCCGCTGCATCATCAAGGCCGCGGCGATGTGGAAGTACGGCATACCCAAGAAGACGCCGATCGCGGACATCCGCGCGCTGTTGAAGAAGGAGGAGACGGTCCAGCCGCCGGAGTGGTTCCAGGCGATGCTGACCCAGGGCGTGCTGCTGCTGAACGCGGCGCTGACCGCCAGTGCCGACGGCGCGATGGGCCCGGACCAGCACACCGGGTTCTGGCGGCCGGTGGCCGAGCGGATCGTCGAGGAGATCCTGCGGGCCAAGCAGCAGGCGGGGGAGGAGGACCGGGGTGTCGTCTTCGCCTGGTGGGGCGCGCACGCGCGCAGCCTGAAGAGCGTGGTGCAGCGGCTGGAGAAGAAGTACCCGGAGGTCGAGGTCCGGCACATCGACCACGCCAACCCGGCGGCCCAGGGCGACATCTTCTGCGACAACGAGCACTTCGCCGCGGTGAACGCCGCGCTCGCCTCGCTCGGCGCGGACGGGATCGACTGGCTGCCGAGCAAGGGCTGGAACGCCGGAGCGGCGGGTGGCGAGGGCGCGGACGGCTGCGTCGCCGAGCGGATGGGCGCGTTCATCGCCTCCACCATGGAGCTGCACCAGCTGTACCTGGACCGGCTGGCCGGCGTGAAGGACGAGGGCCTCGAACTCCCGGCCATCGGAGGGGTGTTCGACACGCCGCTGATGGACTTCCGGGATGCCGTGGCCCCGGTGGCCGAGCTGCTGCGCGGGCTGGACCGGCACGTCACCCTCTCGCACGAGTTCGGCAAGCGGCGGGCGGACGAGCGGGCGGGTCAGGGTGCGGGTGAAGGGGCGGCCGGCGGGCTGTCCGCGGACGCGATCGCCGCGCTGTACCTCTACACCTGCGAGTCCGCGTTCTACCGCGAGATCAACGCGGTGCTGCGCTCCCCGGACCGGTCCCGGCTGGTGCCGTACCTGCCGTACCTGCGGCTGCTGTTCGCGGCGGTCTCGCAGCTGCCGGTGCGGACCGAGCCGCTCTGGCGCGGGGTGGCGCTGGACCTGCGCAAGCAGTACCCGCTCGGGCGGACGGTGACGTGGTGGGGCGTGTCCTCCTGCACCTCCGAGCTGGGGGTGGCGAAGGCCTTCCTCGGCAGCCGGGGCAAGCGGACGCTGTTCGAGGTGCGGCCGCTGCGCGCCACGGGGATCCAGCGCTTCTCGGCGTTCACGGGCGAGGAGGAGTACATCCTGCTGCCCGGCACCCAGCTGGAGGTCACGGACGTACGGGCCGAGCGCGGCGGGCTGTGCACGGTGACGCTGACGGAGGTCGCGGAGGGGCCGCTGGTGTCCTGAGCCGTCAGCCGAGCTGACCTGGTCAGAAACATTACCGAGTTAAGTTAAGCTGACTCCTCCGGACAGCAGTCGAGTCGAGTGCGGAGGAAGCGATGACGTCGGAAACCCTGGGTCTCGACGGCGAGCTGGTGCGTGAGCGGGCCTACGTCGGGGCCTGCCGGGCGGCGATGGCCCGGCAGGTCGAGGACGCCGCGCACCAGGTCGTCGCCGGGGAGGACGTCTCGGGCGACGGCGCCAGCGCCGAGGCGCTGGGCCGGTACCTGCGGACCCGCGCCAAGCGGATGCGCGAGCTGCCGGAGAGCCCGGCCTTCTTCGGCCGCCTCGACTTCGACGAGGTGCCCGCCGCCGGCGACCACCGGGGGCAGCGCTACTACGTCGGTCGGCAGCGGATCTCCGAGGACCCGACGGTGCCGCCGCTGGTGATCGACTGGCGGGCGCCGGTCTCCCGGGCGTTCTACCGGGCGAGCGCCCACGACCCGCTCGGGCTCGCCCGGCGGCGGCGCTTCGGCTGGGCACCGTCGAGCCGGGGCCTGCCGCAGGACCTGACCGGACTGGAAGACGAACACCTCGGCGGCACTGACGCACGGACAGCCGATGGACGGACGGCCGGTGGACGGACAGCCGACGGGCAGCCGGCGGACGGCCCCGGCGGCCTCCTCGCCGCCGAGATCGAGCGCCCGCGCACCGGGCCGATGCGCGACATCGTCGCCACCATCCAGCCCGAGCAGGACGCACTCGTGCGCGGCGAACTGGCCGAGTCCGTCTGCGTCCAAGGCGCGCCCGGCAGCGGCAAGACCGCCGTCGGCCTGCACCGCGCCGCCTACCTGCTCTACAGCTTCCCCCAGCGGCTCCGGCGCAGCGGCCTGCTGGTCATCGGCCCCAACCGGACCTTCCTGCGGTACATCGCCGAAGTCCTCCCCGCGCTCGGCGAACTCGACGTCTCCCAGTGCACCGTGCAGGACCTGGTCGCCACCCGCCCGGTCACCGCGGTGGACGGGGAGCGGGCTGCCGCGCTCAAGCACGATGCCCGGATGGCGGTGGTGCTGCGCCGCGCGCTGTACGGCCGGATCCGGGCCGTCGGCGCCGAGCCGCTGGCCGTCCCGGAGGGTTCCTACCGCTGGCGGGTGCCCGGCGAGCGGCTCGACCGGCTGGTCGCCGAAGTCCGCGACCAGGCACCGCCGTACGCGATCGGACGGGAGAACGTCCGCGCCCGGGTGGTGGCCCTGCTCCAGGCGCAGGCCGAGCGCCGGACCGACGTCAAGAACGCCACCTGGCAGCAGAAGGTCGGCCGCAGCCGGCCGGTCGCGGCCTTCCTGGAGGCGGCCTGGCCCGCCCCGCGCCCGGAGGCCGTACTGGCCGGGCTGCTCGGCGACCCCGCCGTCCTGGCCGAGGCGGCCGACGGTGTGCTCGACGCCGAGGAGCAGGCCGCGCTCCGGTGGCACCGGCCGCCGCGCTCCGAGAAGAGCGCCAAGTGGTCCGAGCACGACCTGCTGCTCCTGGACGAGCTGGCCGGGCTGATCGAGCGGCCGGCGAGCTTCGGCCACGTGGTGGTCGACGAGGCCCAGGACCTCTCCCCGATGCAGTGCCGGGCGATCGCCCGGCGCAGCGCCTTCGGCTCGCTCACCGTCCTGGGCGACCTCGCCCAGGCCACCGCGCCCTGGTCGGCCCGCGGTTGGGCCGACCAGCTGGCCCACCTGGGCAAGCCGCGGGCCGCCCTGGTGCCGCTGACCACCGGCTACCGGGTGCCGGCCGCCGTGATGGCCCTGGCCAACCGGCTGCTGCCCGCCCTGGACGTGGACGTGCCGCCGGCGGTCTCGCTGCGCCGGGACGGCGAGGTGACCGTCCGGCCGGTGCCCGACCTCGACGCGGCGCTGGTCACCGCGGTGCGCGCCGCGTTGGACCGGGACGGCTCGATCGCGGTGATCGGCGCCGACGGGGCGGTGGAGCGGGCCGCCGCCGCACTCCGTACGGCCGGGATCCCGAGCACCCCGGCCGAGGAGGAGGCCGCGGGGGCGGCCCGGGTCACGCTGCTGCCGGCCTCCCTGGCCAAGGGCCTGGAGTACGACCACGTGATCGTGCTGGAACCGGCGGCCATCGTCGAGGCCGAGCCGCGCGGGCTGCACCGGCTGTACGTGGTGCTGACCCGGGCGGTGTCCCGGCTGGACCTCCTCCACGCCCGGCCGCTCCCGGCCCCGCTGGCCGGGGGCTGAAGCGGGGTGCCGGGCCCGGGCGTTCGGGTCGTGGACCGACCGCCCCGCCGGCTGCGGCCCGCACCCGACCCTTGCCCGACCGCGTGAGGGCCGGGTGCGGGCCGCAGCCGCGCGAGCCCTCGGCGGATTAGCCAATGCGAGTTCCCCGCGAGTTGCGCCCCGATTCCCGGGTGCGGTGGGCGGGTTGTCGAATCGGCCCATTCGGCAGGGGGGTTGCCGCCGTACGCTGGCCGGTTATCGCCAACTATTGAGCGTGCTCACTCAGCTGAGGTACAGTCATCAGCGGTTGATCGGCACACTATTCATCATCCTCGATGGCAGAACCGACCAGGCGGCACAACCGGCCTCCGCAGAGCGGCGATCCAGTGACGGGTCGAATGAGTTCTGACATCTTTTCCAGAAAGGCCGCTTCGGAGCCATGGACTTTCCGGACGACCTCGGGCCAAAAGCCGGACTTCCTGGATGGCGCCCGTGAACGGCCAGATACTCCCCGACAAATGGTTCGTTTCCCGAGAATTGCGTCCGGAGGCGCCGGTCAGGCTCGTCTGCTTCCCCTATGCGGGCGGCGGCACGGCCGTGTACACCCGCTGGCCGGCCGCACTCGGCCCCGAGGTCGAGGTCGCCGCGCTGGCCCTGCCGGGCCGGGAGCGCCGCCTCGGTGAGCCCGCGGCCGTCGAGGTGGAGCGGATCGCCGAGGCCGTCGCGGCCACCGCCGACCGGCCGTACGCGCTGTTCGGCCACTCGATGGGCGCACTGCTGGCGTTCGAGGTGGTCCGGTGGCTGCGCCGGACCGGGGCCGAACTGCCCGTCCACCTCTTCGTGTCGGGCTGCCCGCGGCCCGACCACCCGCGGGGCGACGACGTCTTCGACGGCCTGTCCGCCCTCCCCGACGACGCGATGCTGGAGCGGCTGGTCCGCGGCGGCGGCCTGCCAGCCTTCGTGCTGGACGAGCCGGAGCTGCTGGAACTCGTCCTGCCCGTCTGCCGGGCCGACTTCGGCTGGCTGGACGCGTACGACTGCGGCGACGAGCCGCCGGTGCCGGTGCCGATCACCGCCTTCGTCGGCTCCGAGGACGCCTCGGCCCGACCCGAGGACGCGGCCGGCTGGGCCGCGCACACCACCGGACCGTTCGTCCGGCACGTCGTGCCGGGCGGCCACTTCTTCCTCGACGACAACCTGGACGCCATCGGCCGGGCCGTTCGTGCCGGGATCGGGAGCCCCGTGTCCTGAGGCCGCGGGCCCCGGCAGGGGTCCACGAGGCGGGCGGGCGCCGGTCCCCACGGTTGGAACGACGGAGTCAGGAACTGTGATGGCGGATGGAACCACCGGGTCGGCCGTGCCCGGCGCGGGCGGGGAGCGGATCGCCCGGGCGGCCCACGGCCAGGAACTGGTCTGGCGGACCGGCCGCCGCTCCGGGGGCCTGCTGCTCCAACACGTGGCCGACACCTTCCGGTTGGGCGCCGCGATCGACGAGGGGCAGGTCCGCTCGGCGCTGGCCGCCCTGACCGCCCGGCACACCGCGCTGCGCACCTCGCTGCGGGTGCTGGACGGCGGGCTGCGACAGGTGGTGCACCCGGGGATCGAGCTGCCGGTGGAGTTCGCCGACCTCGGCGGGGCGGACGACGGCAAGCGCGCCGAGCGGCTGGCCGAACTCGCCGACCAGGCGGCGGCGCTGCCCTTCGACCCGGCCCGGGCGCCGCTCTGGCGGGCGGTCGCCGTCCGGCTCGGCGAGGCGGACTGGGCGGTGGTGCTGGTCGCCCACCAACTGGTCTGCGACCCGGCCTCGTTGTTCCTGCTGAACGCCGAACTCGCCGAGCTGTGCGCCGCCGAGGAACAGGGCCGGGCCCCGGAGCTGGCCGAGCCGGCACCGGACTTCGCCGACCACGCGGACCGGCAGCACGGTCCGGAGGGCTCTGAACTCCGGGCGCGGGCCGCCGAGTTCTGGCGGTCCCGGCTGGTCGGACGGCCGTCCGGGCACGGCCTCCCGCTGGACCACCCGCGCCCGGCCGTCCGGGCGGGCGCGGGCGCCGAGGTCCGGTCCGCGTTCCCGGCCGGCCTGGCGGCCGCACTGCGGGCGGGCATCGAGCCGCGGGCGGGCGCCGAGCCGCGGCCGGGTGCCGAGCGGCTCGCCGGATCGCCGTTACCGGTGCTGCTGGCCGGCTACGCGGCGCTGCTGCACGACCGTTCCGGCCGGACCGACCACCTGATCGGGGTGCCCGTCTCGGGCCGGCGCCGGCCCGAGACGCTGGCGCTGGTCGGAGCCCTGGCCGGCCGGCTGGTGCTGCGGCTGGACACCTCCGGCGACCCGTCCTTCGCCGCCCTCGTCGACCGCGTCCAGGACGTCGCCTCGGCGGCCTGGGAGCACCAGGACCAGCCGTTCCCGGAGCCCGTGGAGCCGACCGCCGAGTGGGCGCACCAGCCGGCCTTCAACCTGACGGAGGGCCGCGAGCCCGGCGCCCCGTGCGGCTACGCCGAGGACGAGCTGCTGCTCGAAGTCGCCGACCACGCCGCCCGGTTGGTGTACGACACCGAGCTGTTCGCCCCCGCCACCGCGCGCGGCCTGCTCGACGACTACCTGGCGCTGCTCGCCGCCGGCCTCGCCGATCCGGCCGCGCCGCTGTCCCGGCTGCTGTCCCCGCCGCCCGGGGCCGCCGCCGGCCGGCCGCCCGTAGCGGCCCGGGACGGCCGGGCCGAGAGTTTCCCCGCCGGCAGCCGCGGACCGTCCGAGCCGGAGGGTCCGCGCGAGGGCCGGTCCGCCCCATCGGTTCTACTGAGGAGCACGCAATGACGGTGACCGGTCGGATCGACGGCATCCCGAGCGAGGTGTGGCACGAGGAGGTGCTGGCACCGCAGTTCGCCTACGAGGCCGAGCACCTGCTGCGGCACTACGTGGCGATCGAGAAGGTGCTGCTGCTGGAGTACCGGCGGATGGAGCTGGTCGACGACGCCGGCACCGCCGCGATCGCCGCCCGGCTGGACGGGGTGGACTCGGGCACCGTCCGCGCGAACCCGCGCGAGAACATGTCGGACATCTCCTTCGCCCTGGAGCGGCACGTCGCGGCCGGCCCGGTCGCGCCGTTCGCGGCCTGGCACGTCGACCGCAGCCGCAACGACCTCCAGGTGTGCGCCCAGCTGCTGTCCGCCCGCGAGCAGGTCCGGGCGCTGGCCGCCGACCTGCTGGCCTTCGACGCGGCGGTCCGCGCGCTCGCGGCGGGCGCGGTCGAGGTGCCGATGCCCGGCTACACCCACGCCCAGGCCGCCCAGGTGATCAGCCCCGGCTTCTACCTGGCCGCCCTGTCCAGCGAGACGCTGACCGCCGTGCGCCGACTGCTGGCCGCCTACGACGAGATCGACGCCTGCCCGCTGGGCGCCGGCAGCATGGCCGGGCAGGAACTCGACTGGGACCGCTCCCGGATGGCCGGGCTGCTCGGTTTCGCCCGCCCGCAGCCGCACGCCCTGGTGGCCGTCGCCTCGCGCGGCTGGGCGCTGGCGATCGCGGCCGAGGCGGCGAACTTCGCCGTCGCACTGAGCCGCTTCACCACCGACCTGATGGCCTGGGGCGGCAGCGCCCACGGCTTCCTGGACCTCCCGGACGAGCTCTCCGGGATCTCCGCCGCGATGCCGCAGAAGAAGAACTTCCCCGTACTGGAGCGGATCCGCGGCCGCTGCGCGCTGGTGGCGGGCAGCGCGGCCGAACTGGCGGCGGCGCAGCGCAACACCCCGTACACCAACACCGTCGAGGTCTCCAAGGAGGCCGGCGCCCATCTGCGGGTGCAGACCGAGGCGCTGCGCTCGACGCTGCGGCTGGCGCACGCCGTCGTCACCGGGCTGGTGTTCCGCACCGACCGGATGCGGGCGGCCTGCGAGGGCGAGTACCTCGGCGGCTTCACCCTGGCCAACCGGCTGACCCTGGACGAGGGCGTGCCGTGGCGGACGGCGCAGGTCATCGCGGGCCGCTACATCAAGGCCGCGCTGGACAAGGGCCTGGCCCCGGCCGACGGGGACGCGGAGCTGCTCGCGGCGGTCGCCGAGGAGGCCGGGCACCGGCTGGCCGGGCCGGAGGCGCTGCTGGCGGCCTCGTTGAGCGTCGAGGCGGGCCTGCGCGCCAAGACCTCGGTCGGCTCGACCCACCCCGACCAGGTCCGGGCCGTGCTCGCCGAACTCGGCGCCGAGCAGGAGCGGTTGACCGAGGGCTGGGCGGAGCGCGGCACGGCCGCACGGGCGGCCGCCGACCGGGTCGCGGCGCTCCTCGCGCCGAAGGACGCCCCGGCGGCGGACGCCCCGGCGGAACGGTGACCGCGCTGCCCGCCGCGCGCCCGGCCCCGGCGGTGGCGGTGCCCTCGCCCGGCAGCGGCGCCCAGTCGCCGCGCCGGCCGTCCCCGGCCTCCCCCCGCCCCGGCGTCGACCTGCGGACCGGCACGGCCCGCGCCTTCGGCACCTTCGGCGAGCTGCTCCAGGGCGCCCTGCCCGGCGGCCCGGAGTTCCTGGTGACGCTGCCGGTCGACCGCTGGGCGCGGGCCCGCTTCCGGCTCGACCCGGGCGGCCCGCTGCGGGTGTTCCCCTCGCACAAGACCAAGACCCGGCGGGTGGCCGAGGCGATGCTCGCCGCCTGCGGGCGCCCGGCCGGCGGGGTGCTGCTGCTGGACGGCGACCTGCCGGTCGGCAAGGGGATGGCCAGCTCCTCGGCCGACCTGGTGGCCACCGTACGGGCGGTCGGCGCCGCGGTGGGCCTGGACACCTCGCCCGCCGAGGTGGAGCGCTGGCTGCGCCCGATCGAGCCGACCGACGGGGTGATGCACCCCGGGGTGGTGGCCTTCGACCACCGCGAGGTGCGGCTGCGCGAGCGCCTGGGCGGCCTCCCGGCGGCGACCGTGGTCGGGGTGGACGAGGGAGGGCTGCTGGACACCGTGGCGTTCAACCGGATGCCGAAGGCGTTCTCCCCGGCGCAGCGCGCCGAGTACGCGGAGCTGCTGGCGGAACTCGGCGCGGCGGTGCGGGCCGGGGACCTCGCCCGGGTGGGGACGGTGACGACCCGCAGCGCGGTGCTGAACCAGCGCCTGGCGCCCAAGCGCAACCTCGACGCGGTGCTGGCGATCGCCGAGCGGGTCGGCGCCGCGGGGGTGGTGTGCGCGCACAGCGGCACCCTGCTGGGCGTCCTGCTGGACGAGAACGACGCCGACCACGGGCCCCGGCTCGCCGCCGCCCTGGCGGCCTGCTCGACCCTGCCCGGCACCACCACCACGGTCCGGGCGCTCACCCTTCAGGACATGGAGCTTTCTGATGCGGCATGAATCGATCGTCGACGCCATCGGCCACACGCCACTGGTCCGGCTGCGGGTGCCCGCGCCGGAGGGGGTCGAGGTGTACGCCAAGCTGGAGCTGGCGAACGCCTTCGCGATGAAGGACCGGGTGGCCCGGCAGGTCGTCACCGAGGCCCGTCGCTCGGGGGCGCTGAAGCCCGGGGCGCCGATCGTGGAGAGCTCCTCGGGGACGATGGCGCTGGGCCTGGCGCTGGTGGGCACCCACCTCGGGCACCCGGTGCACATCGTCACCGATCCGCGGATCGACCCGATCACGCTGGCCAAGCTGCGCACCCTGGGCTGCGAGGTGCACGTGGTGTCGGCGATGGGCGACCAGGGCTGGCAGTCGGCCCGGCTGGACCTGCTGGCCGAGCTGATGACCGGTCTGCCGGGGGCGTTCTGGCCGCAGCAGTACTCCAACCCGCAGAACCCGGCGGCCTACCGCGGTCTGGCCGAGGAACTGGCCGCCGACCTCGGCACGGTGGACGTGGTGGTGGGCTCGGTGGGCAGCGGCGGTTCGCTGTGCGGGACGTCCCGGGCGCTGCTGGAACGGTTCCCCGAGCTGACGGTGGTCGGCGTGGACGCCGTCGGCAGCGTGCTGTTCGGCCAGCCCGACGTGCCGACCCGGCGCCAGTCCGGCCTCGGCAACAGCCTCTACCCGGACAACATCGACTACCGGCTGATCGACGAGGTGCACTGGCTCTCCGACGACGAGGCCTTCGCCGCGACCCGGGCGCTGGCCCGGGAGCAGAAGATCTTCGCCGGGAACACCTCCGGCTCGGTCTACCGGGTGCTCACCCACCTGGCGGCGCACGCCGCGCCCGGCACCCGGCTGGTCGGCATCATGCCGGACCGCGGCGACCGCTACGTGGACACCGTGTTCGCCGACACCGGGGCGCCCGAGGCCCCCGTGGCGACCGAGCCCGCCGCCGTCCGCTACGGCGAGCTGGTCAGCGGCTGGTCGTACGCGCGGATATCCCGCCGGGAGCGGCCGCTGCTGTTCTTCGTGGAGTCCAACACCACCGGCACCGGCATGCTCGCGCTGACCACGGCGGTGCGGCTCGGGCTGGAGCCGGTGCTGTTCGTGGTGGACCCGGCCCGCTACCAGGGCCTGGCGGAGACCGGCGCCCGGGTGGTGGTCTGCGACACCGACGACCCGCAGGCGCTGCGCAAGGCCGCCGAGGTGGCGGCCGGCGACCGCGCGGTGGCGGGCGTGACGACGACCAGCGAGTACTACCTGGTCCAGTCGGCCGCGCTGGCCGAGGCGCTGGGCGTGGCGGCCAACCCGGCGGCGGCGCTGGCGGCCTGCCGGGACAAGTCGGCGACCCGGCGCACGCTGCTCGAGCACGGGGTGCGCCAGCCCCGGTTCGCC
Source organism: Kitasatospora sp. NPDC058162 (assembly GCF_042884005.1). Taxonomy (NCBI): domain Bacteria; kingdom Bacillati; phylum Actinomycetota; class Actinomycetes; order Kitasatosporales; family Streptomycetaceae; genus Kitasatospora; species Kitasatospora sp. NPDC058162. The sequence goes on along the minus strand of NZ_JBHVUS010000023.1, from coordinate 99,126 downwards.
GAGGTCCGCGACCCGGACGGGGTCGGGGCGGCGGTCGCGGCGGTGGGCCTGCCCTGCGTGGTGAAGCCGGTCGACGAGTCCGGCTCGCACGAGGTGCTGTGGTGCGCGGACGTAGCCACCGTCACCGAGCAGGTCCGGAAGCTGCTGGCCGTCACCCGCAACGTGCGCGGCCAGGCCAGCGCCCGGACGGTGCTGGTGGAGGAGTTCCTGGACGGGCCGGAGTTCAGCGCCGAGATGTTCCGGGCGGACGGCCGGACGCACTGCGTCGGCGTCACCCAGCGCACCGTCAGCGAGCTGCCGTACTTCGTGGAGACCGGGCACCTGTTCCCGGCGGTGCTGCCCGAGGAGACGGCGGCCGCGATGGCCGACACCGCCCGGCGCGCCCTGGCGGCGGTCGGCCTGGAGCGCGGCCCGGCCCACGTCGAGCTGCGGCTGACCGCCGACGGCCCGGCCGTGATCGAGATCAACGCCCGGCTGGCCGGCGGCATGATCCCGGAGCTGATCCGGCCCGCAACCGGCATCGACCTGCTGGACCAGCAGATCCGCGCCGCCGCCGGGCTGCCGCTGAACCTGACCCCGGAGCGCTCCCGCTCCGCCGGGATCCGCTTCCTGATCGCCGCCGAGGAGGGCCGGCTGACGGCCGTCGAGGGCGTCGAGCGGGCGGCCGCGGTCGCCGGGGTGGAGCGGGTCACCGTGACGGCGGCCGCCGGGCGCGCGGTGCGGCCGGTCCGGGAGGCGTACGACCGGCTGGGGCACGTGATCGCGGTGGGGGACGGCCCCGAGCAGGTGGTCGAGGCCCTGGACGCGGCAATCGCCGAACTGGCGGTCGTGGTCGCAACGGGGCAGTAGCGCGGGTGGGGGAGCGCCGACGGACCGAATTGAGTGGTCCGCCGGCGCTCCCGCCCGTCAGGCCCCCGGAGCCGGACGGCGCCGGCGCACCACGGGCGGCTCCGCGGCGTCCGGCCGGGGCGTCCGGTCGATCAGGGCCGCCAGCGCCGCGATCGTCGGGTGCTCGAAGCAGGCGCTCAGCGGCAGTTCGACGCCGAGGCCGTGCTGGATCTCGGCGAGCATCCGGATCGCCGCCAGCGAGTGGCCGCCGAGGACGAAGAAGTCGTCATCCACCCCGATCCGCTCGGTCTCGAACAGCTGCTGCCAGATCGCGACCAGCGCCCGTTCGGTGGCGGTGCCCGGCGGGGTGCGGAAGCCCGCGGCGCCCTCCTCCGGCGGGATCCGCAGCGCCTTGCGGTCGGTCTTGCCGGACGGCAGCGTCGGCATCGCGCCGACCACCACGAACCGGGCGGGCGTCATGGCCCGGGGCAGCGAGCGGGTGCAGTGCGCCCGCAGTTCGGCCGGGGTGGGCCGGGCGGCCGGGTCGGCCGGATCCACCGGGGTGACGAAGGCGACCAGCCGTGGTCCGGTGGCCGCCGAACGGTCCACCACCACCGCCGAGTCGGCGACCTTGCGGTGCGCCCCGAGGACGGACTCGATCTCGCCGAGCTCGATCCGCACCCCGTGGATCTTCACCTGGCCGTCGCTCCGCCCCAGGTACTGCAGCTCGCCGTCGACCGTCCACCGGGCCAGGTCGCCGGTGCGGTACATCGGCTCGCCCGGCGCGCCGTACGGGCACGGCAGGAAGCGGTCCGCGGTCAGGTCGGGGCGGCCCAGGTAGCCGCGGGCCAGGCTGGGCCCGGCGAGGTACAGCTCGCCGGTGACGCCCGGCGGGACGGGGCGCAGCTCCTCGTCCAGCACGAACAGCCGGGAGCCGGCGATCGGCTCGCCGAGCGGCGGGCCGGCCGCCGGGCGCAGCGGGCCGGAGAGCGTGCCGAGCACGGTGGTCTCGGTCGGCCCGTAGGCGTTGTGCAGCCGGCGCCCGCGCCCCCACTGGGCCACCAGGTCGGCGCCGATCGCCTCGCCGCCGCTGACGATCGCGCGCAGCGCGGGGTAGGGGCGGGCGGGCAGCGCGGCCAGGGCGGTCGGGGTCAGCACGGCGTGGCTGATCCGCCGCTGTTCGAGCAGGACGGCCAGCTCCTCGCCCAGCACCGGGTGGGCGGGCGCCACGACCAGGACGGCCCGGGCCCGGAAGGCCGTCAGGAGTTCCATGACGTACATGTCGAAGGTGGGGGACACCTGCTGGAGCATCCGGGGCTGCTCCCCGTCCCCGTCCGCCATCACGCTCCGCTGCAACTGCTCGGCCAGCGGGGCGAGTCCGGTGTGGGTGACCACGACGCCCTTGGGCTGCCCGGTGGAGCCGGAGGTGTACAGCAGGTACGCGGCGTTCGCCGGGTGCACCGGGGCGGTGGCCGGGCGGTCGCCGGTGTGCTCGCCGAGTGCGTCCAGCAGGTCGGGGTCGTCCAGCAGCAGGGTCGGCGGGGCGTCGACGGGCAGGGCGGCGGCGCCGTCCGAGTCGGTGACCACCAGCGCGGCCCGGGCGTCGGCGAGGATGAAGGACAGCCGCTCGACCGGGAACCGGACGTCCAGCGGCAGGAACGCGCCGCCGGCCTTGGCGACCGCCAGGACGGCGAGCACCAGCTCCCCGCTGCGCGGCAGGGCGAGCGCCACGACGCTCTCCGGTCCGACGCCGCGGGCGACCAGTTCGGCGGCCAGCCGGTTGGCCTGCTCGTCCAGTTCGGCGTAGGTCAGGGTGAGGTCGTCGTCCGTCTCCAGGGCCGGGGCGTCCGGCGCGGCGGCCACCGCCTGCTCGAACAGCTCGGCGAAGGTGGCCGCGCCGGGGGCGGGGGCGCCGGTGCCCCAGGTGTCGAGGACGGCCTCGCGCTCGCCCGGGAGCAGCAGCTCCCACTGGGAGATCGGCAGGTCGGGCCGGTCGGTCGCGAGGTCGAGTGCGAGCAGCAGCCGCCGGGCCAGGGCCGCCCCGGCGGCCTCGTCGAAGAGGTCGGCGCTGACCGTCAGCACGCCGCTGATGGTGGCGCGGGCGCGGTCCTCGGTCAGCTCCACGGTGATGTCGAACGGGGTGGCGGGGGTGCCGAGGTCGAACGGCTCGGTGGGCAGTCCGCCGAGCGCGGGCACCGGCTCGGGCTCGCCGTTGAGGCTGGCCATCACCTGGAACAGCGGGTTGCGGCCGGACTGGCGGGGCGGGTTGAGGGCGGTGACGAGCTCGTCGAAGGGCAGGTCCAGGTGGTCGTGCGCGGTCAGGTTGGTCTCCCGGACCCGGGCGATCAGGGTGCGGAAGCTCGGGTCGCCCGAGGTGTCGGCGCGCAGTACGGCGGTGTTGATGAAGCAGCCGATCAGGTCGTCCAGCGCCTGGTCGGAGCGCCCCGCGGTGGGGGTGCCGAGCGGGATGTCGGTGCCGGCGCCGAGGCGGGTGAGCATCGCGGCGAGCGCGGCCTGCAGCACGATGAACACACTGGCGCCGTGCTCGTGGGCGGCCGCGGTGATCCGCCGGTACAGCTCGGGGCCGGCCTCGACCCGGGTGGGCAGGCCGCGGAAGGTCGGCGCGGCCGGGCGCGGGCGGGCCCCCGGCAGGGCGAGCTCCTCGGGCAGTCCGGCCAGCGCCTTGGTCCAGAACTCCAGGCTCCGGCCGAACTGGCTGCCCGGATCCTCCGCCCGGCCCAGCTGCTGGGCCTGCCAGAGTGCGAAGTCGGCATACTGGATGGGCAGTTCGTGCCAGTCGGGGGCGCGCCCGGCGGACCGGGCGGCGTAGGCGGCGGCCAGGTCGCGGCAGAGCGGGGCCAGCGAGAGGCCGTCGCAGGCGATGTGGTGGACGTCCACCAGCAGCACGTGGGAGCGCGGGCCGGTGCTGAACACGTGCAGCCGCAGCGGGACTTCGGTGGTCAGGTCGAACGGGGTCTCCAGCGCCTCGCGCAGCGCCTGCTGGAGGCCGTTCGGGTGGATGGCGCTCGCCCGGACCACCCGGGCCACGGCCTCCGGCGGCTGCACCGACTGGCGCGGCGCGCCCGTGTCGGCGGGGAAGACCGTCCGCAGGATCTCGTGCCGGCGGCCCAGGTCCGCGGCGGCGGCGGCGAGCACGTCGAGGTCCAGTCCGCCCTCGATCCGCACCGCCAACGGCATGTGGTAGAAGGCCTGTTGCTGTCCGAGCCGGTTGACGATCCAGATCCCGCGCTGGGCCATGGACAGCGGCAGGACCTCGGGCCGCCCGGCGGCGGCCGGTATCGCGCTGCGGGCGGGGGCCTCGGCGGTGGCCGCGGCGGTCTCGTCCAGCAGCTTGGCCAGGTCGGCGAGGACGGGGGTCTTGAGGATGTGGCGGACGGACAGCTTGACCGACCACTGGCGGCGGATCCGGGCGACCAGCCGGGTGGCCAGCAGCGAGTCCCCGCCGTCGCGCAGGAAGTCGGTGTCCCGGCCGACCGACTCGGTGCCCAGCAGCCGGGACCAGATCGCCGCGAGGGCGCGCTCGGTGGCGGTGGCGGGGGCGGCCGGACCGTCGGCGGCGGGGCGGGACCGCTCGGCCCGGGACCGAGGCCCGGCGGCGTGCTCAGCGGCGTGCTCGGCGGCGTGCTCGACCCGGCCGTCGGCCAGCACCCGGGCCCGGCGCCCGCTCGGCGCGCCCGCCAGCAGCAGCTCGCCGTACACCCCGGTGGGCGCCCGGTTGCCGTAGCGGTCGCGGACCTCCGCCTCGGCGCCGTCCGCCTCGGCGGGGCCGTGCGCACCCAGCGCCACCGCGCCGACGCTCGCCGCGCCGACGCCCGCCGTGCCCTCGGCCAGGAAGGCCTCCAGCAGGGCCAGGTAGTCGGCGGCGAGCCGCTCCACCGTCTCCCGCTCGAACAGGTCGGTGGCGTAGTCGAAGGCGAAGCCGACCTCGTCCGCGGTGTAGCTCACCGCGAGCTCCAGGTCGAACTTGGCGGAGTCGTTGCGCATCTCGACGATCTCGACCGCCAGGCCGGGCAGTTCCGGCGGCGGCACCACCTGGTTGACGCTGCACATCACCTGGAACACCGGGTTGCGGGACGGGTCCCGGACCACGCCGAGCGCCTCCACCACCCGGTCGAACGGGACGTTCTGGTGCGACAGTGCCTCCGCCGCCACCGTCCGTACCTGGCCCAGCAGTTGGCGCAGGGTCGGATCACCGGCGAGGTCGACCGGCAGCGCCAGGGTGTTGGCGAAGTAGCCGATCACCGGCTCCCACTCGGCCTGCGGCCGGTTGGCCACCGGCACGCCGACGACCACCCGCTCCTCGCCGTTGTACCGGTGCAGCAGCGCGGCGAGCACCGTCACCGCGGTGGCGAACAGCGAGGCCTCGTGGCCCGCGCCCCAGGCGGCCAGCCGCCGCTGGAGGTCCGCCGGGACGGGCACCGTCACGGTCGCGCCCGCACCGCTGAGCAGCACCGGCCGCGGCAGGTCGGCCGGGAGCCCGGCCTCCTCCGGCAGCCGGGCCAACTGCTCGCGCCAGAAGGCGAGCTGGCCGCGGTAGAGCTCCACGGTGGCCGGCTCGGCCTCCCACGCCGAGTAGTCGGCGTAGCGCACCGGGAGCGGCGCCAGGTCGGCCGGCGGGCCGCCGACCCGGGCGGTGTAGCAGGCGCCCAGCTCCCGGAAGAACAGGCCCTCCGACCAGCCGTCGGTGATCGCGTGGTGCATGGTGACGGCCAGGTGGTGGACGGGCACCGCCGCCGGTCCCTGGACACCGGCCCGGATCAGCTTCGCCCGGAACAGCGGCCGGCCGGCCAGGGCGAACGGGATCCGGCTCTCCTCGTCGATCAGCGCGATCACGGCCGGCTCGCCGAGCTCGGTCAGGTCCAGCTGCTCCCACGGCAGTTCGTCCGGGTCGAGGAGCAGTTGGAAGACCTCGTCCTCGTCCCCGGCGAAGGTGGTGCGCAGACCCTCGTGCCGGGCCACCAGGTCGCCGACGGCGAGGCGCAGCGCCTCGGTGTCGAGCGCGCCGGCCAGCCGGAGCCGGAACGGGACGTTGTAGGTGCTGTTGGGGCCGTTCAGCTGCTCCAGGAACCAGAGCCGCTTCTGCGCCAGCGACGCGGGCTCCCGCCCGTCGCCCGGGCGGGCGGCCGGGGCGGCGGCGGGCGCGGGGGCGGCGGGGTCCGCCTCCTCCGCCAGTGCGCGGGCGAAGACGGCGTCCAGTGCGGCGCGGCCGACCGCGTCGGTGTCGTTCACGTGACCCTTCCTGGCCTTCCTGGTTCGTGGGGGCTTGCGGTGGGTGCGGTTCTGACTGGTTCTGACTGACCGTCAGATCAGGCCGGGGCGACGGCCGGGGTGGGGACTTCGGTGGGGATGCCGGTCGCCCTGCGGACCGGGGACAGGGCCAGCAGGACCGCGGAGATCCCGATGCCGCCGGCGCAGACCACGATCGCCCACTGGGTGCCCAGCAGGGAGCCGAGCGCGCCGCCGGCCATCGCGCCGAACGGCGTGCCGGCCATCACGATCATCCGGGTGGAGGCGTTCATCCGGCCCTGCATGGCGTCCGGGGTGATCGCCGACCGGTAGCTGCGGATGTTGACGGCGCTGGCGATCACCAGCACGGCATAGGCGACCTGGACGAACATCAGCATCGCGAAGGCGACGCCGGTGGGCATCACCGTCGCGGCGGGGATGACCAGCTCGACGCCGGTCATCGCCACCGTCGTCCAGATCACCATCCGGCCGAAGGGCAGCAGCTTGCCCAGCCGGGCCGCGAACAGGGCGCCCATCAGCGAGCCCACGCCGGTGCCGGCCAGCAGCGCGCCGACCAGGATGCCGGGCAGGTCCAGGGTGCGGGTGATGAACACCAGGAACACCGGGTCGATCGCTATGGCGGAGAAGTTGATCAGGAAGGTGACCAGCACCAGGGTGCGCAGGGTCGGGTTGCCGAAGATGAAGCCGAGCCCCTCGCCGATCTCCTTCCACATCGAGGACGGCTCGCCGTCGGCGGGCCGCTCCGGCACCGGCTCCTTCTTGCGGATCCGCAGGGTGCAGGCGGCCGCCAGCCCGAAGGCGAAGACGTTGACCATGATGACCACCGGGCCGGTGAGCAACTGCACCAGCAGGCCGCCGAAGGTCCGGCCGCCGATGTTGGAGACCGAACTGCTCATCTCCAGCTTGCTGTTGCCCTCGACCAGGTCCTCGCGCTCGACCAGGGCGGGCAGGATGGAGGCGTTGCCGATGTCCGAGACGGTGCTGCAGGCGCCGGTGCCGAACACCACGGCCAACAGCAGCGGGACGCTCAGCAGGTCCGCCCAGGACAGCAGCGGCACCGAGAGCAGGATCAGCGAGCGGACGGCGTCCGCCGCCACGATGATCATCTTCTTCGGTCGGCGGTCCAGCCAGACCCCGACGAACAGGCTGATCAGCAGGTAGGGCAGGAACTCGGTGGCCAGCAGCAGGCCCATCTGGAACACCGAGGCGCCCAGGCTGACCGAGGCGATCAGCGGGACGGCCACCGCCACCATGTTGGTGCCCAGCATGGAGAGCGTCTGGCCGGCCCAGAGCCGGCGGAAGTCCGGGTGGTCCCACAGTCCGGTGAGCTTCATGCCGCCGGTCCTTCCTGCGTCATCGCGCGGCCCATCAGGTCGAGCAGCGGCTGCGGGGCGCCGAGGAAGGCGTGGTGCCCGCCGTCCAGCAGGTGCTCGTGGTGGCGGGCCGGCGGCACGTACCGGCTCCAGCCGCCGAGTTGCTCCGGGCGGATCTCCACGTCGTGCTCCCAGCCGACCGCGTGCACCGCGCAGGCCAGCGGTTCGGGGGCGTCGAGCCGGTAGCGGCGCTGGGCCGCGAGGTCCTCCTCCAATACGTCCAGCGCCACGTCGAGGAAGTCCGGGTCCATCCTGGTCCCGGCCGCCTCGGCGAGGACGTTCAGCTCGACCGCGAGGTCGTCCCGGCCGAGCCACAGCCAGCGGCCGAACGGGTCCTCGTCGGGGGCGAGTTGGGAGGACATGAAGAGCGCGGTCAGCTCCCGGCCGTGCACCCGCTCCAGTTCGAGCGCGGTGGCGAAGGCGGAGAGCGCGCCGCCGCAGTGCCCGAAGAAGCCGGTCGGACGGTCCACCAGCGGGGCCAGCGCCGCCGCCGCTGCTACCGCCAGGTTCTGGTAGGTGACCGGGTGCGGCTCGCGCAGCCGGTTCTCCCGCGCGGGCAGCTGCACCAGGCACACCTCGACCTCGCCGATCCGCTCGGGCCAGGCGCGGTACATCGAGGCACCGGTGCCCGAGTACGGGAAGAGGAAGATCCGTGCCGGGGCGTCCTCGGATGGTGGGCGGAACAGCCATTTGCCCGCGTCGGTCTGCATGGCGCCGTGAACTCCTTGTTCCCGTCGGATCGGTGGTGGGGCGGTGTGTGGGGCGGTGCTGGGGGCGCGGCCGGTCAGTTGTTGAGTGCCGCGGCGCCGAGGGCGTCCGCGACGGCCTGTACGTGCGGCCGGCGGACCAGGCCGTAGTGGTCGGTGTCGAACCGGTGCAGCCGGAAGGAGCCGGCCACCACCGCCCGCCAGGCCTCGGCGCTGCCCAGCGCCCGGCCGTCCCGGCTCTCCAGGTAGACCACGTCGCCGGGGTGGCGGCGCGGCCGGTAGGCGTGGTGCGCCCGGAGGTTGGTGGCGAAGACCCGGTGGCGGGCCTGCCAGGCCTCGCTGTCGGACGCGTCCGGCGGGGCGCCGGTGAGGGCCAGGGTGTCCTGGAGGAGCGCTGCGGTGGTCCGGTCGTCGTCCAGGCCGTAGAGCTGTTCCGGTGCGGGGAAGGCGGCGTCGACCATGCCGAGCGTCACCTCCCGTCCGGCCGCGGTCAGCCGGCCGGCGGCCTCGAAGGCCAGCACCGCGCCGAAGGACCAGCCGGCCAGGTGGAGCGGCCCGGTCGGGTGCTCCCGGGCGATCCGCGCCACGGCGGCCGCGGCCAGCTCCTCGACGGTGCTCCCGGCCGGTTCGGCGCAGTCCAGCCCGTGTACGGCCAGCCGGGGGTCGAGCGCGCCGGCCAGCGCCAGGTAGCCCAGGGCGCTGCCGCCGACCGGCGGGAACAGCCACAGCGGCGCGCCGTCGGCGGGGCGCAGGGGCAGCACCGCCCAGCCGTTCCCGGCCGCCTCCGGGGCGGGCGCCGTCAGCAGGGCGGCCAGCCGTTCCACCGTGTCGTGGGTGAACAGCTCGGCCACGGTCAGCCGGCGGTCGAAGTCCCGGCGCAGCCGCCCGATCAGCCGGACGGCGGCCAGCGAGTGCCCGCCGACCCGGAAGAAGCCCTCGTCGACGGCGAAGTCCGCGCTGCCCAGCACGTCCGTCCAGGCGGCCGCGACCAGGCGTTCGGCCGCGTCGAGCGCCCGGGCGGGCGCGGTGCGGCGGACGGTGCGGCCGGGGGCGGGCAGCCGCTTGCGGTCGACCTTGCCGCTGACGGTCAGCGGCAGTTCGGCGAGCGGCACCCAGGCGGCGGGCACCAGGTGCCCGGGGAGCAGCCGTTCGGCGTGCCGGCGCAGCTCCCCGGCGGGCAGTTCGGCGCCGGGCCGGGCGGTGTAGTAGCCGATCAGCCGCTCGCCGTCGAAGGCCACCGCGGCCGCGCCGCAGTCCGGGTGTGCGGACAGCACGGCCTCGACCTCACCGGGCTCGACCCGCATGCCGCGGATCTTCACCTGGGCGTCGGTCCGCCCCAGGTACTCGATCGCGCCGTCCGGGCGGCGCCGGGCGAGGTCCCCGGTGCGGTAGAGGCGTTCCACCGTGCCGTCCGGCCAGTGGTGTGCGACGAAGCGCTCGGCGGTGAGGGCCGGCCGGCCGTGGTAGCCCTCGGCCAGGCCGGTGCCGCCGACGTGCAGTTCGCCGGCCGTGCCGACCGGGACGGGGTGGCCGGCCGGGTCGAGCAGGTGGATCCGGGTGTTGGCGATCGGCCGGCCGATCGGCACGGTGTCCGCGCCGTCGCGCGCGCAGTGCCAGTACGTCACGTCCACGGCCGCCTCGGTGGGGCCGTACAGGTTGGCCAGGGCGGCCTTGGAGCGGTCCAGGAAGTCCCGGGCGAGGTCGGCCGGCAGCGCCTCGCCGCTGCACACGACCTGGCGCAGCGCGGTGGCCGCGGAGAGGTCGGCGGCGTCCAGGAAGGCCCGCAGCATCGAGGGGACGAAGTGCGCCACGGTGATGGCCTGCCGGGCCAGCACCTGTTCGAGGTAGCCCGGGTCCCAGTGGCCGCCGGGCTCGGCGACCACCAGCAGGGCGCCCTCGCGCAGCGGCCAGAAGAACTCCCACACCGAGACGTCGAAGGTGTACGGCGTCTTCTGCAGCACCCGGTCCCCGGCGGTCAGCCGGAACTCCTCTGCCATCCAGTCCAGCCGGTTGGCGATCGCCCGGTGGGAGACCACGACGGCCTTGGGTCGACCGGTGGAGCCGGAGGTGTGGATGACGTACGCCGGGTCGCCCGGTCGGACCTCGACCTGCGGGGGACGGGCGCTCACCGCGAGGTCGTCCGGGACGAACTCGACCTGGACGTCGGCGAGTTCGACGCTCTCGGTGCCGGCGGCGGTCAGCACCACCCGGCAGCCGGACTCGGCGAGCAGGTCGGCCGTGCGCTCGGCCGGATCGGCCGGGTCCAGCGGGACGTAGGCGCCGCCGGCCTTGAGCACGGCGAGCAGCGAGACCACCAGTTCCGGTGAGCGCTCCTGGACGATCCCGACGTGGTCGCCGGGCCGCACCCCGAGGGCGGCCAGCCGGTGCGCCAGCGCGTCGGCCCGGCCGTCCAGTTCGGCGTAGCTCAGCACCCGGTCGCGGAACAGCACGGCGGGCGCCTCCGGGGCGTCCGCGGCCCGAAGGGCGATCGCGGCGTGCAGCAGGTGCGGGCCGGGGTACGCGCGCTCCGTCCGGTTCCACTCCCGCAGTTCGGCGAGTTCGGCGGCGGCCAGCAGCGGGGCGGCGGCGGGGGAGGCGGCCGGATCGGCCAGCATGGCCCGGAGCACGGCCTCGTGGTAGCCGAAGTAGCGGTCGGCGTCGGCGGCGGTGATCCGGTCGGCGTCGTAGCGCAGGCCGAGCCCGATCAGGTCGGTCGCGGTGTCGCGGGAGAACTCCGAGCCGAGCAGGAAGTCGGTGGGGGTGCGGCTGTCCTCGTCCAGCACCTCCAACTCGCCGGTGGGGACGTCCGATTCGTTGCGGAAGTGGGTGTAGTTGAAGAAGGTCTCGAAGGCGGCCGCACCCGCCACCCGGCCGCGCAGCTCCGGCATCGGGAAGCGCCGGTGCGGCTGGATGGCGAGGTCGGTCGCGGCGACCTGCCGGATCAGCGCGGACCAGCTCTCGGCGGCCGTCCGGCAGCGGACCGGGAGGGTGTTCAGGAACAGGCCGACCACCCGGTCCCCGTCCGGCTCGGCTATCCGGCCGTTGTAGACGGCGCCCGAGACCACATCCGCGCTGCCGGTCAGCAGCGCGATCACCCGCAGGTGCGCGGTGAGCAGCACGATCCGCACCGGGACCCGCAAGCGGGCGGCCAACGCGACCAGCCCGGCGGACAGTTCGGCGGGCAGCGTGCGCGGCACCACGGCCATGTCCGGCACCCCGGTGCCAGGGGCGGCCGGGACGGAGCCGAGCGCCAGGCCGTCGAGCTGGGCCTGCCAGAAGGCGAGTTGCTGCGGGTCGCGCACAGCGGCGCGCTCCAGGGCGACGAAGGAGCGGTAGTGGGCGCGGGGCGGCGGCGCCAGGGCGGCCGGGCCGCCGCCGAGGGCGGCGAGGTAGAGCGAGAGCAGCTCGCCGAACAGGATCCGCTCGCTCCAGCCGTCGATCACGGCGTGGTGGACCACCGTCCACAACTGGACCTCGTCCTCGGCCAGTCGGGCGAGGTGGTAGCGGATCAGCGGTGGGTGCTCCCAGTCGAAGAGGTTGCGGGCCTCCCAGTCGGTGCGCTGGTCGATCAGGGCCCGCTGCTCCGGCTCCGGCACGCCGCGCAGGTCCTCGAAGCCGACCGGCGGGTGGGCGATCCGCCGGTGCACCACCTGGAGCGGCTCGGAGAAGCCGCCGGGCGCGAAGGAGGTGCGCAACAGCTCGTGGCGCTCCAACAGTCGGGACACGGCGGTGCGCCAGGCCTCGGCGGAGAACGCCACCCGCAGCCTGGTCAGCAGCACGTCGTGGTACATCGCGGTGTGCGCCTGCTGGCCGCTGCGGTAGAGCATGCCGGACTGCAGGGCGGTCAGCGGGTAGGCGGCGACGGCGTCGGCGGGCAGCCGCGGCCGGTCCTCGGCCGGGACCAGCTCGAACGGTCCGGTGGCGGCCGGCTCGGCGGCGGGCCCCACGGCCCGGACCAGCGGGGCCAGTTCGCGGACGGTCTGGTTGCGGAGCAGGTCGCGGACCCGGAAGCCGAGGCCGCGGGCGGCGGCCCGGGCGACGATCTGCACGCTGCTGATGGAGTCGCCGCCGAGCTCGAAGAAGTTGTCGTCGATGCCGACGGCGGGGCGGCCCAGCACCTCGGCCCAGACCTCGGTGAGCACCCGCTCGGTGTCGTCGCGGGGGGCGGTGTCGGCGGTGGGGCCGGACGTGGTGGCGGGCTCGGTCTCCGCAGGCTCGGCCGCGACGGCGCGGACGGCGACCGGTGGGGCGTCGGCGGCCAGGAAGTCGGTCAGGAAGTCGGTCAGCGGGCGGTCCGGCCGCTCGGCGGCGAGCTCCAGCACCCGGGCGTAGCGCGCCGCGAAGTCGGCGATCCATGCGGGCGAGAACCGGTCGGCCCGGTACTCGAACTCGGCGACCGGCCCGGCCCCGGTCCGGTTGACCTGGAGGGCGAGCTGGTACTTGGCGGTGACCGACGGGACCTCGACCGGGCGGAACTCCAACTCCCCGGCCCGGACCGGCTCGAAGAAGTCCTCGCCGACGGTGAAGGCGACCTGGAAGACCGGCGGGTGTCCGGGGTGCCGGGGCGGCCGGACCTCCTTGACCACCGTCTCGAAGGGCACCGCCTGGAGGTCCTGGGCCCGGAGGACGGCGGCGCGCACCCGCTCCACCAGCTCGCGGAAGGTGCGGGGGCCGGTGAGGTCGGTGCGGACGGCGACCATGTTGACGAAGCAGCCGACCGTCCGCTGGAACTCGGTCCGGCTGCGGTTGAGCGCGGGGGTGCCGACGATGATGTCGCGCAGCCCGGTGCGGTCGGCGAGCAGCAGGTCGTAGGCGGCCAGCAGCACGGTGAACAGGGTGGTCCGTAACTCGCTTGCCAGTGCTGCGAGTTGTTCGACCACCGGGCCGGGCAGCGGGACGTCGGCGGTGCCGCCGGGGGCGGTCGGGTCGGCCGGGTCGGACGGTTGGAGGTCCCCGGGCAGTTCCAGTACCGGCAGTTCTCCGGCGAGCAGCTCGGTCCACGCGCGCCGGGCGCGCTCGCCGGCCGGGCTCGCCAGCCACTCGTCGTGCCAGAGCGAGTAGTCGCCGTACTGGTACTCGACCTCGGGCAGCCCGGGTTCCGTCCCGGTGCTGAACGCCGCGTAGTGGGCGGCGAGTTCGTCGCGCACCAGCTTGGCCGACCAGCCGTCGAAGACCGCGTGGTGGCAGCAGAGCATGACCACGTGGCTGCCGTCGGCGCAGCGCAGCAGGCCCGCCCGTACAAGCGGGCCGCGCTCCAGGTCGAAGGGGGCGCGGGAGGCGCGCGCCATCCGCTCGTCGCGCTCCTCCGCGTCCCGGCAGGTGGCCAGGCGCCAATCCAGCCGGGGTTCCGGATGGACGACCTGGAGGAGCCCTTGTTCGTGAATGCGGAAAGTGGTGCGCAGTGCCTCGTGCCGTGCCAGCACGGCGGTCACGGCATTCCGGAGCGCGGGGATGTCGACCGGCCCGCGGACTTCCCAGAAGCACGGGATGTGAAAGGCGGGTGCGTCGCCCACGGTCTGCTGTGCGAGGAAGAGTTGCTCCTGGACCTTCGACGCCGGGAACGAATCGTCGTCCGCTGCGTCCGATTGTGCGGGGAACTCGATGTCCACGGCTCGTAGACGCCTTTCCTCCTGGGTACGGAGACACCACCGGGTCCCCGGGAACGTCAGCATACAGGCGGGAAATGCCACGGCAAGGGGGAGATCTTGCCTCGTCCGTAAGGGATTTGACCTCTGTCATGATCGCATCGAGTAGGGTAGTCTCGCGGCGTCTTGCAGTGATGAGAGCGGGGGATCAACCCATGCCCGAGCGTGTCGTTCCGATCTCGCCGCAACAGCGCAGGCTGTGGCTCCTGCACAGTCTGCATCCGCGACTCCCGCTCTACAACGGCCCGGTGGCGCACGAGATCCGGGGGGAACTCGATGTCCCGGCGCTGGAACAGTCAATCCGTGCACTGATATCCCGGCACGCCGCCCTGCGGACCGGTTTTTCCGTGGTCGACGACCAGCCCGTACAAGTGGTCGTCGACCGGCTGGAGTTCAGCCTTCCCGTGCACGACCTGAGGGGGGATCCCGATTCCCTCCGGGCCCGGGTGCGCGAGGCCGCCGCGGCGCCGTTCGACCTGGAACGCCCCGGGGTCTTCGACTTCCGGCTGTTCCGTTCGGCGGACACGGAGTGGACGCTGCTGCTGAACCTGCATCACATCATCACCGACGGCTGGTCGAACGGCGTGATCGCCGCCGAGATCGGCCGGGGCTACGCGGAGGCGCTGGCCGGCCGCCCGCCCGGCGCCGAGGAGGCCGCCCAGGGGGAGGCCGGCGACTACGCCGCGTACGGCGCCGCCCTGGCGGAGCGGCTGGCCGGCGGCCTGGCGGAGCGCCAACTCGCCTACTGGGCCGAGCACCTCGCCGGCGCCCCCGACCTGCTGCGACTCCCGCTGGACCGGCCCCGCCCGGCCCGTCAGCGCTTCCGCGGCGAACTGCTGGACTTCACGCTCGACGCCGACCTGGTCGAGCTGGTGCGCCGGACCGCGGCCCGCCACCGGACCACGGACTACGTGGTGCTGCTGGCCGCCTTCGCCCTGCTGATGCACATCTACAGCGGCGAGCGCGACGTGGTGGTGGGCGCACCCGTCACCAACCGGGACGACTCCGCCCTCGACGAGACCGTCGGATTCTTCGTCAACATCCTGCCGCTGCGCAGCCGGAGCCGTCGCGGGGAGAGCTTCTCGGAGTATCTCCAGCGCTGCCGATCCACCTTCATCGGGGGATTCCGCAACCAGTCGGTGCCTTTCGATGAAATCGTCAAGGTGACGGACAGTCAGGGTTCGCTCGGCCACTCCCCGTTGGTCCAGGCGGTATTCGGATACCACCAGGAGTCCCCGGCCCCCCTCCCGTTGGACGGCCTGCGGACGAGCCGCTGGAACGTGCCGACCGGATTCGTCCAGACGGACCTGGAGTTCGACCTCGCACGGGCCGCGGACGGTTCCGTGAGCGGCGTCATCGCCTATGACAGCGACCTGTTCGACGAGGCGACGATCGCCCGGCTCGGCGCGAATTACCACGCCTTGCTGGAGGGGGCGTTGGCCGATCCGCAGACACCGCTGGCTCGAATCGAACTGCGTTCCGCGGCGGAAATCCTCATCGACCGCGAGGTGAACGCGACCGAGGCTGAGTTCCCGGCCGACGCCTGTCTGCACGAGCTGTTCGAGGCCCAGGCGGCGCGCACCCCGGACGACGTCGCGGTGGTCTCCGGGACGGCCCGGCTCAGCTACCGCGAACTGGACGAGCGGGCCGGTGCGCTGGCCCGGGAGCTGCGGGCCCGGGGCGTCGGCCCCGAGCGGGCGGTCGGCATCTGCCTGGAACGCTCGGTGGAGCTGGTGGTGGGGCTGCTCGGCATCCTCAAGGCGGGCGGCGCCTACCTGCCGCTGGACCCGGCCAGCCCGCCGGCCCGGATCCGGCAGATCCTGGACGACGCCGCCGCGCCGGTGCTGCTGGCCGACCGGGCCCTGGCCGAGGAGATCGACGCCGCCTCGGTGGGCACGGTGACTGTCGACCCCGCAGACCTCGACCTCACGGCCGTCGGTCCGGCCGGTGCGGGAGCGGCCGGTGCGGGAGAGGGCCTGCGCCCGCACCCCGAGAACCTGGTCTCCGTCTACTACACCTCCGGCTCCACCGGCATGCCCAAGGGCGTGGCGAGCCGGCACCGCGGCTGGGTGAACCGGATGGTCTGGATGCAGCGCCGACACCGGCTGGCCCGGGGCGAGACGGTGCTGCACAAGACCACGCTGACCTTCGACGACTCCGCCCTGGAGATCTTCTGGCCGCTGTCGGTCGGCGGCCGGGTGGCCGTCCTCGAGCCGGGCCGCCACCGGGACCCGGTGGCGGTGCTGGAGGCCGCCACCCGCTACGAGTCGGTGTACCTCCAGGTCGTCCCCAGCATGCTGAACGCGGTGCTCGACCTGGTGGAGCAGGCACCCGAGCGGGTCCCGCCGCTGCTGCGCAACACCACCTCCAGCGGCGAGGCGCTCACCGCGGCGACCGTCGAGCGCTTCCACCGGCTGATGCCGGGCGCGCTGCACAACACCTGGGGCGCCACCGAGGTGTCGATCGACTCGACCTGCCACACCTGCGGCCCGGCTGACGAGACCGCCGCCGGACCGGTCGACCTGGGCCGCCCGTTCGACAACAACACCGTGCACGTGCTGGACGACGAGCTGCGGCCGGTGCCGGTCGGCGTGGTCGGCGACCTGTACATCGGCGGCCTCGGCCTGGCCCGCGGGTACCTCAACGACCCGGCCCGCACCGCCGGCGCCTTCCTGCCCGACCCGTTCCGCCCCGGCGCGCGGCTCTACCGCACCGGAGACCAGGGCCTGCTGCACCCCGACGGCGGCTTCCGCTTCGTCGGGCGCAGCGACCACCAGGTCAAGATCCGCGGCATGCGGGTCGAACTCGGCGAGATCGAGACGGCGTTGCACGGCCACCCGCAGGTGCGGGAGGCCGTGGTGGTGATCGCGGCGGAGGGCCAGGACCAGCGGCTGGTGGCCTTCGTCACCGCCGCCGACCCGGCCGACCCGCCGACCCTGGACGCGGTCCGCGAGCACGCCAAGGAGTGGCTGCCGCAGTACATGATCCCCGCCCAGCTGGTGGTCGAACGGGCCTTCCCGCTGAACGCCAATGGCAAGGTGGACCGCAAGGCGCTCAAGGTACCCGCGCCACCGGCCGGTTCGCAGGCCTCCGGCGGCGAGGCGCCGAGGACGCCCTCCGAGCAGTTCGTCGCCGGGGTGTGGCGGGAGCTGCTCGGCGTCGAGCGGATCGGTGCCGAGGACGGCTTCTTCACGCTCGGCGGGCACTCGCTGATCGCCACCCGGTTCACCGCGCGGGTGCGCCAGCGGCTGGGCGTGGAGTTCCCGCTGGTCACGCTCTACTCGGAGCCGACGGTACGGGCCACGGCGCGGACGCTGGAGGAGCTGGTCGCCGAGAAGCTGGCGGCCGAGAGCCCGGCGGCCGACGCGACGCCGGTGGAGGCTCAGGCGTGACCGGCGGCTGGGACACCGTGGTGGTGGGCGCCCGGGTCGCGGGCGCCGCCACCGCGCTGCTGCTCGCCCGGGCCGGCCACAAGGTGCTGCTGATCGACCGGGCCGCCTTCCCCTCGGACACCATGTCCACCCTGTTCATCCACCAGCCCGGCGTGGCCAAGCTCTCCGAGTGGGGCGTGCTCCCGGCGCTGCTGGACTCCGGCTGCCCCGCGCTGGACACCATCAGCTACGAGGTCGGCGGCGTCCGGCTGGCCGCCCCGGCACCGGTGATGCCTGGCGCCCCGGCCGCCTTCGCCCCGCGCCGCCAGGTGTTGGACCGGCTGCTGGTCGACGCGGCGGTGAAGGCGGGCGTCGAGTTCGTCGACCGGGCCAACCTCCAGGAGCTGGTGCACTCCGACGGACGGGTCACCGGCGTCCGCTTCCGCACCGCGGCCGGCCTGCGCACCGAGCACGCCCGGCTGGTGGTCGGGGCCGACGGGATGCGCTCCCGGGTGGCCCAACTCGTGGACGCGCCACTGGAGGTGAGCGATCCGCGGGCCAGCTGCGTGTACTACACCGGCTGGACGGGCATCAGCACCGGCTTCGGCTTCCACGAGAGCCCCGGCAACTGGATCGTCCGGATCCCCACCCACGACGACGTCACCCTGATCTCCACCTACTTCCCGCAGGACCGCTTCGCCGAGATCAAGCAGGACCCGTTCCGCCACCACCTGGCGGCCGTCCGCTCCACCGCGCCCGAGCTGTACCAGCAGGTCGACGAGGCGGACCAGATCGAGGCGATCGTCGGGACCGGCGACCAGCAGAACTACTTCCGCCGCGCCCACGGCCCCGGCTGGGTGCTGGTCGGCGACGCCGGGCACCACCTGGACACCATCAGCGCCCGCGGCATCACCAACGCCCTGCTCCAGGCCGCCTTCCTGGCCGAGGAGTTGACGGCGGGGACGGCCGACCGGGCCCGACTGGACGCCGCCCTGGCCCGGTTCACCCGTCGCCGGGACGAGGAGCTGACCGAGCCGTACCAGAGCACCCTGGAGCTGGCCAGGCTCACCGTCACGCCGACCCGGCTGGAGCTGCTGCGCACCATCGGCGCGTCCCCCGAACTGACCGGCCGCTACTTCGCCGTCGTCGCCGGGATGCTCTCCATCGACGAACTCTTCGACGACGACTTCCTTGACGAGGACTTCGACGAGGACGACCAGTTCTGACCCCCTTATCTGGAGGAACCGCATGAGTCCCGCTCCACTCTCGCTCTGGGGCGGCGAGTCCCACCCGCCCTGCCTGCTGGCCGCGTTCGAGGAGCAGGCCCTCGCCACGCCCGGCGCGACCGCCGTGGTCGACGGCGAGCTGAGCCTGACCTACGGCGAGCTGCTGGCCCGGGTCAAGGGCATCGCCGACGGCCTGGCCGCGGCCGGGATCGGCCCCGAGGACCGGGTCGCGGTCACCGGGCGGCGCAGCGCCGCGGTGGTGGCCGCGCTGCTCGGCACCATGTGGGCGGGTGCCACCTACCTCCCGCTGGACCGCGAGTACCCGGCGGCCCGGCTCGCCCACATGCTCAAGGACAGCGGCGCTGGCCTGGTGCTGTACGCGGACGCGCCGCCGGAGTTCGAGGTGCCGGTGCCGAGCCTGCCGATCGCCGGCTTGCCGACCACCGGCACGGCCGCGAAGGTGGACTGCCGCCCCGAGCTGTGGACGTACATCATCTACACCTCCGGCTCCACCGGCCTGCCCAAGGGCGTGTCCGTGCCGCACAGCTGCCTGGACACCATGGCCGACTGGCAGCGCGACCACTCCGTCCGCCGGGACCTGCGCACCGCCCAGTTCGCCCCGCTCAACTTCGACGTCTCCTTCCAGGAGGTGCTGGGTACGCTGTGCGGCGGTGGCACGCTGGTCGTGGTGCCGGAGGAGCTGCGGCAGGACCCCTTCGAGCTGCTGGAGTGGCTGGCGGAGCACCGGATCGAGCGGCTGTTCCTGCCGTACGTCGCCCTGCAGATGCTCGCCGTGGCGGCCGCCGAGGAGGAGTCGCTGGACCACCTGGCGCTGGCCGAGGTCAACGCGGCCGGCGAGCAGCTGGTCTGCACGCCCGACATCCGCGAGCTGTTCGCCCGGCTGCCGCAGTGCCGCCTGAACAACCACTACGGGCAGAGCGAGTCCGCGATGGTGACGGCTCACACCCTGACCGGCCCCAGCGACTCCTGGCCCGCGCTGCCGCCGATCGGGGTGCCGCTGCCGGGCTGCGAGCTGCTGATCGACCCGCTGGACGCGGCCGAGCCGAACGTCGGAGAACTGCTGGTGGCCGGGGCGCCGCTGTCGCCCGGCTACCTCAACCAGCCGGAGCTGAACGCCAAGCGCTTCGTCACCGTCGACCCGACCCCGCACGGGCACACCGCGGCCTTCCGTACCGGGGACCTGGTCCGGCTGGAGGACGGCGCGGTGACCTTCCTGGCCCGCCGGGACAAGGACGTGAAGATCCGCGGCTACCGGGTCAACCTGCTGGAGATAGAGGTCCGCCTGCTGGACCTGCCGACCGTCTCCGCCGCCGTCTGCGTCGCCCTGGACGACGGCCAGGGCTCCCGCTCCCTCCACTGCGCGGTGACCGTGGACGCGGGCGCCGCCCCACTCGACCCGGCCCGCGCGGCGGACGAACTCCGCCGCCACCTCCCGGACCCGTACATCCCCCGCACCTTCACCACCGTCGCCACCCTGCCCCGCACCCACAGCGGCAAGGTCGACCGGGACGCGGTGGCCCGGACGCTCGCCGAGCAACGCTGAACCCTGGGTGATCCGGCCGGCTGTTCCGCTGAACGGCCGGCCGGGAAGGAATTCAGCCGCGCCGCGACGCGACTTCGAGGAAGTATTCGGCGGCACGTCTCAGTGTGGCCTCCAATGCGGACAGGCCCTCGGCTGTACGCCAGTCGTTGGTTCCTTCTTCGCACGCGTGCCATGCCTCGACGTAGGCGTCTTCTATGTCGGCGATACTGAACAGCAGCTCATCGAGATCATCACCCCGGATCGGGCTCTTGTCCGTGCCGAGGATTCTCTCGTTCATCTCGGCCCAGGCGACCAGAACCTCGCCTACCCGGCGAAGGTGTACGGCGCCGACGTTCGGGCTGACGATGATCTCGGACAGAGTGCGTAGTGCGGGTGCTGCGACGTACACAGGAAACCCCCTTGGGGCGTTATGTGTTGGCGCGGGACAGGGGCCTTGGACCTGGTCGGGACAACGAGAAGAGTTCAGGGCTAGCGTCGCGTAGCCACTCAGCCGGTGCGCGTCTCCGTGTTCACCCAGTCCAGGTAGGCGGTCGAGCCGGTGACCACCGGTACGCCGATGATCTCCGGGGTGTCGTAGCTGTGGTTCTCGCCGATGAACTCGGCCAGCTTGTCGGCGAGATCAGCGCGGGTCTTGAGATCGACCCGCCACTCCTCCGCGTCCTGCACCTCGCCGTCCCACCAGTACACCGACCGCACCGGGTACACCTGCGCGCAGGCCGCCAGCCGCTGGCGGACCACCAGGGCAGCCAGCTCCCGTGCCTTGTGCTCGGCATCATGGGTGGTCGAAACGACGATGAAGTCACGATTCGTCATGCGGCAAACCGTACCCAGTTCCGGCCCAGGGCTTCGGCGTAGTCGGATGGCGTCCGGTTTGTGATCACCAGAGGGCCGAGGAGTGCAGCTCTGACAGCCGAACGCGGGGCGGAGGGTCCGGTCAGCCGTAGAGCGGTTGGGCGACTGAGACAGTGACCCGGTCACCGAAGCGGCCGCGCAGGTCTGCCTGGGCGCTGGCCAGATTTCCGCTGACGCCGACCTCCACCACGCCGCGAGTGAAGCTCACCTCCGAGCCGTCGCCCACACTGACGATGCTGTAGTCGCTCGTGTGCCCTATGAGTGCCGCGACCCGGTTGCGGGTGGCGGCCAGCTCGCTGATCGAGCGCGGCGCGTCGCGCAGGTCCACGCGCACGCCCAGACCCAGGTGGGCGAGGGCGGCGTCGAAGCCGCCACCGCCCCTCTTCCGGTAGACGATGACGCAACCGCCCGGAACGTCCACCATCAGGCCAGTGAAGACATCCTGGTAGGAGCCGCCGAGGTGTGAGACCGCATCCGCGGCCGTGTCCAGCTGCTGCTGATCCGGTCGGCCCGAGCTCGACGGCGGGCTTGCGGCGACGGCGGACGCGGCGGCACTCGTCGGCACGGGAGCGGACGGGACGAGAGCGGACGACACGGGAGCGGACGACACGACATTCGTCTGTCCAGCGCAGGCTGCGCAAGCCAGCAGAGCGGTCAAGGCCAGGGTGACAGCGGTCAGGTGTATCGGCGTTGGGGTACGGGGCATCGATCCAGCCTCACTTCATCGGCGACGGCTGGTGATCGTACGCGGGCGCGAAGCGGCGTGTGTGAAGAAGGCAGGCACGGCTTCCAAGATCATGGAGTTCTCTACGCCCCGTGACCCGAGTGGAAGACCGTGCGTGCCGACGCATGGAGACGATCTGGTCCTCGCCCAGCCGGTGGCAGCCCAGCGCGGTCGAGTAGCCGGTGCCGGTGCCCGCTTCGAGGACCCGGTGGCCGTCCTCGACCTGTAGGTCCTCCCACATGCGCACCACCAGGTCCCGGCATGGTGCTGGAGGACGTCGGGGTCCGCATGATCTCGCCCCGCAGGTCGCCGGGCACGATCGTCCCGGCGACCTGCGTGACCAGGGACTCGTCCCGGTAGCACTGCTCAAGCCAATCCGGCGAGCCGGGCATGACGGGACGCCAGGCCGTCGGCGCGGAGCCGGGGACGGCATCGAACCATCCGCCGCGCAGGAACGCCTCACGGGGCACGGCCTCCACCGCCTCGCGCCACGGCTCGGTCCGCAGGACCCCGCGCTCGACCAGGCTGTCGGCGAGTGCCCGGCGCACGTGGGCGCTGTCGCCGTCGATCCGGGTCATCCGGTCTTCCTCTCCAGCAGGTCGGCCATCGCCGTGAGCATCGGCAGGCCGGTCTCGGGCTCCAGCCAGTACCACTGGCCGGACGGATTGCACTCCAGGAACCACCATCGACCCTGCTGGTCCACCGCGAAGTCGAAAGCACCGAAGACCAGCCCGAAGCGGGGCGGCGATGGACCAGTCTCCTCGGCCGCCGCCCGCCTCAACAGGACCTGAGCAGCTCCGCTGAGATGAGGGAACAGAGAGTTCCTGGAGGCTTCGCCCACAGACCCCGTTCACCAGGGGTGGCCAGGTTCGACGCCGGTGAGGGGGATGTGCCGCAGGCGGCAGTCGGTGGCGCGGATAGCGGGGGGTGTTGCATAGGAAGTCGGCGGGGTCGACTTCCTATGCGGGAGCGGCTCGGGCTGCTTGGGTGCGGCAGTGAGCGAGGGCGGGTTTGATGCGGGGGTCGGGGGCGGGGGTGGTGGTGAGGAGTTCGCCGGCGGTGATGAGGGTGGTCCAGTACTGGGTGGGGTTGCCGGTGGTGGGGTTGGGGTGGGTGGCGGTGAGGGAGAGGTAGGCGGTGGTGAGGTTGCCGGTGGTGAACCAGCGGGTGAGGCCGTGTTGGTGGCCGGCGCGGATGCCGCCGTGGGCGTCGATGGCGGTGAGGAAGTGGTCGACGATGGCGAGTTCGGTGGGGGTGAGCTGCTTGGGGGTGTCGAAGACGCCGAGGGCTTCGAGGAGTTCGCCGGTGTCGGTCTCGGTTCCGGGGCGGGGGTTGGCGAGGAGGGCGTCGTAGCAGTCGTTGAGGCGGATGGTGGCTTCGGCGGTGGGGATGTCGAGGGCTTCGCAGACGGCGCGGGCGGAGGGCAGGGGCTGGCCGGTGCGGCGGACGAGGAGGGCGTAGGTCTCGGCGGGGGTGCGGCCGGAGGAGAGGGTCTGGCGGGCGAGGGTGGGCAGGTGCATGGGGTGGCTTTCAGGCGGCGAGGGGGAAGGGGGTGGGGGCGATGAGGGCCCAGACGAACTTGCCGATGCCGCCGGCGCGGGGGCAGCAGCCCCACCGGGCGGAGAGCTCGTTGACGAGGAACAGCCCGCGCCCGTGTTCGTCATCGAAAGCGGGGGAGTTGAGGGTGGGGCGGCCGCTTCCGGCGTCGTGGACTTCGAGACGGAGGAGGAGGCCGTTGGTGAGGGCGAAGCGGATTTCGATGAGGCGGTCGTCGGGGGCGTCGGTGTGCTGGACGGCGTTGGCGAAGAGTTCGCCGAGGAGGAGTTCGGCGATGTCGCGGTAGCGGTCGCCGGCGGGGAGGGCGGCGAGGTAGGCGCGGAGCAAGTGCCGGGCCAGGGGGGTGGATTCGACGCGGGAGTCGAGGCGGGCGGCGAACGCGCGGGGGCGGCGGGAGATGGGCATGGGGGAGTTCCTCGGGGGGCGGATGGGGGAGTGCGGGAGTAGTGCGCAATCACGCTATGCATGCAAATGATTGCGTTCTGGTGTCAATCATCGGGGCTGCAGAGGTACGGTGATGGCCGAAATCTGGTACCAGGCACACGTGGTACGTCAGGGGGTCTGGCATGGCACACCGGCGACTCAAGAGCGAAGTGACGGCTAGTTCGGCGAGGATGTTCGGCGAAGAGCTCCGGTTCTACCGGGAGCTGGCCGGCTACACGCAGGCGCAGTTGGCGAAGCTTCTGCACTGCACTCGGCCGAATGTCACCAGGTACGAGTCGGGCCAGAGGCGCATGCCGCCGGAGATGGTCAAGCAAGCCGATGTGCTGCTCGATACCGGCGGGTCGCTCAAGCGACTCTGGGACCGGGTGGACTGGAACGCCGGCGTGGAGCATCCGGATTGGTTCCAGACCCATGCGGATACGGAGGCCGAGGCGGTTGGGCTCCAGGCGTTCCAGGCCAACTACATGCATGGGCTGCTGCAGTGCAGGGAGTACGCCAGGGCGATGTTCGAGGCGGGCGGTACTGATGAACGCCCTGAAGTGATCGAGGAGCGAGTCGAGGCGAGGCTTGCGAGGCAGGAGCGGTTCCTCGCGGAGGGTGGGCCGCAGTTGGTCGTCCTCCTGGATGAAAGTGCCATCCGGTCGGTGGTTGGCGGACCGCGAGTGATGGCGCATCAGATGCAGCACCTGCTGCGCGTCGCCCAGCGAGGGAACATCGTCATCCAGGTGGTGCCGTTCGCGGCTCGGGCGACGATTATCAACACGTCAATGGTTCTTCTGGAGATGCCGGATGGGCGACACTCGGTGTACTCCGAGAGCCTTGACATGGGGAGTCCCAGCGACGATCCGGCCATCGTGTCCGGGCACCGGCGGCGCTATGATCGGCTGCGTGGCGATGCGCTCACGGCGGCCGAATCGCTTGCGCTGATCGCCGAGGCGCTGGAGGGGTTCAGAGATGATGAGCAACGAGCTCGATGCGGCCAGCTGGCTCAAGAGCAGCTACAGCGGTACGAACGGCGGCGACTGCATCGAGGTGGCCCCCGGATTCCCCGGCCTCGTCCCCGTACGTGACTCCAAGGACCCGCACGGTCCGGCCCTCGTTTTCTCGGCCACCGCGTGGGCGGCCTTCGTAGCGGCCGTCCGTGAGGGCGAACTTTCGGCGTAGGGCCGTCCGGACGGTGACCCCGCCCACGAGATCGCGGCGCACTGCGGCCACCGCCCGCTGAAGGCCTTCCGGATGGCGATGAGCTGGATCATCGCCGAGGCAGTCCAGGTGGCGCACGACCTGGTCGAGCGGGAGAACCTGCGCAAGGTCGGGCTCACCGAACGCTCTTGGAAGGACCGGGAGGCGGGCAAGGGCGTTGAGCCGGGAGTACCAGGACCTGCTGTGCCGCCTCCTGTCCACGGGCCCGATCCAACTCGGGCTGGCCGCCGACTACACGCCCGGGCAGGCCTGGGTCGAAGGAGATCCCCGTGCCAGAGCATGACCGCGTCATCCAGATCCGCCGTCCCTACCTCGACCTGATCGTGGACGGCACCAAGACGATCGAGGTTCGTGTCGGCTACCCGAGCATGCGCAGGATCCACCCTGGCCAGGCGCTCGTTTTCGAGTCCGCTGACACCCGCTGCCGCACCCAGGTGGTCAAGGTGGCCGAGTACGAGTCCTTCGAGGAGATGCTCGATGCCGAGGACAACGAGGCGATCGGCAGCGAGGGCATGGACCGGCTCGAACTGCTCGCGGCCTGCCGTGAGATCTATCCGCCGGAGAAGGAAGCGCTCGGCGTCCTGGCGATTCACCTGCGGCTCTCCCCGACCCTCGAGGGCGACCAGAACGGCCAGGAGGCGAGGGCGGAGGCCTGAACGGGCGGAGGAGTCCCCGTCCTTCAGGGTGGGGAGGATGCCAACGCTGTGCACGAGCAATCCGTACGAAGGAGTACCTGATGGCAGAGGACATCACCGCGGAGGACGCGGCCGGCACGGCGACCTTCGTGGCGGAGATGGGGGTGCTCAAGCGGGTGCGCCGTACCGGCTGGTGGCATGCGGGGGTGCGGGATCCGGAGTCGATCGCTGAGCACTCGTGGCGCACGTCGGTGATTGCGGCGGTGCTGGCGATGATGGAAGGCGCCGATCCGGGGAAGGCCGCGCTGTTGGCGACGTTTCATGACAGCCAGGAGACCCGGATCGGGGACATTCCGCACATCGGTCGGCGGTATCTCTCGGCGTCCCCCAACGAGACGGTCACTGCCGACCAGGTGGCGACCGCGCATCCGGCGGTGCGGGCAGGGGTGCAGCGGATCGTGGAGGAGTACGAGCAGGGCGACAGCCTGGAAGTGATCTGCGCCCACGATGCGGACAAGCTGGAGTGTCTGGTGCAGGCCGTGGAGTACCGGGAGTCCGGATACCCCCACGTTCAGTCGTGGATCGATTCCAGCCTGGCCAAGTTGAAGACGGCGTCCGCGCAGGCCCTGGCGGAGGCGGCGCTGACCATGACGACGCTGGAGTGGCGGGAGACCTACCTGCGCTGATTCAGGGAGAACGGAGACCCGCCTCAGTGAGGCGGGCCTCCGTCATTAGCGCAGCGAGGGCCGCTTGCTGGTGCCGCGGCGTTGGGTGACGATGGCGGCGACTGCGGCTACGGTGTCCGCCGTGATCAGGTCGGCGACCTTTAGTGCGGTGCCGAAGCGGCGGTTCAGCCGGCCTACGACCTGGATGGCGGCGAGGGAGTTGCCGCCGAGGTCGATGAACGAATCTGCGGCGCCGGGGAGTTCGGGCAGGCCCAGCACCTCGTGCCAGGTCTCGCCGACGGCGGTGCGGACGGCCGGGTCGAAATCGGGTAGCGGGGCGGCGGCCTCGGCGGCGAGGCGTTCCAGTTCGGGGCGGGCGATCTTGCCGTTCTGGTTGACCGGCAGCTCGGCGAGGGCGAAGACCCGGGCCGGGACCATGCTTTCGGGCAGGCGCTCGCGCAGGTGGGTGCGCAGTTCCTCGACGGAGGCCTCGCCCGTCACCGACACGTAGGCGGCCAGCGACTGGGCGATGCCCGCCGAGTCGCGCACCGGCACCACGACGGCGTCCGCCACCGCCGGGTGCTCCCGCAGGCAGGACTGGATCTCGCCGAGCTCGATCCGCACCCCGCCGATCTTCACCTGGTGGTCGACCCGGCCGATCAGCTCCAGCTCGCCGTCCGCCCGCAGCCGGGCCAGGTCGCCGGTGCGGTACAGCCGGGCGCCGGGGGTGGCGGAGAACGGGTCGGGCAGGAAGCGCTCGGCGGTGAAGGCGGGCCGGTCCTGGTAGCCCCAGCCGACGCCGAGCCCGCCGAGGAACAGCTCGCCGAGCTGGTCCACCGCGGCCGGTGCGCCGAAGGCGTCCAGCACGTAGGCGCTCTGGTTGGTCATCGGCCGCCCGTAGGGGACGGAGCGCCAGCGCGGGTCGACGGCCGCGACGTCGTAGTAGGTGCTGTCCACCGAGACCTCGGTGGCGCCGCCCAGGCTGATGAAGCGGGCCTGCGGGAAGGCCTTGCGGACGGCCTCCGGCTGGGCCAGCGGGATCCAGTCCCCGCCCAGCAGGAAGGCCCGCAGCGCGCCGGTGCGGCCGGTGCCCCAGGTGCGCAGGAACTGGGCCAGCGAGGACGGCACGGAGTGCCAGACGGTGATCCCGGCGTGCTCGACCAGCTCGGCCCAGTGCTCGACGTCGTTCTCCCGGCCGCGCTCCGGCAGGACGAGGGTGGCGCCGGTCATCAGCGCGGCGAACATGTCGTAGACCGTCATGTCGAAGCTCGGCGAGGAGACGCCGAGGATCCGGTCGCCGGGGCCGAGGTCGTAGCGGGCGCTGAGGTCGAGGATCATGCTGGTCCGGCCGACGTGGTCGAGCAGCGCGCCCTTCGGCTCGCCGGAGGAGCCGGAGGTGAAGATCACGTAGGCGAGGTCCCGGCCGGTCACCTGAACGTCGACCAGTGGGGCGCTCGGGGCGGTCGGCAGTCCCCCGGCCGGGCCGAGGGCGATCACCGGTACGTCCGTGGCCGTGTTCTCCGCGCCCAGCGCGTCGGCGACCACCACGTCCACCCGGCCGAGCCGGTGCAGCACCTCGCGGCGGTGGGCGGGCAGCATCGGGTCCAGCGGGACGAAGGCCGCGCCGGTCTTCAGCGCCGCGTACGCCGCCACCACCAGCTCCGCGCTGCGGGTCGCCGCCACGCCGACCCGGCCGCCGACGCCCACCCCGAGCCCGGCGATCCGGGCGGCCAGGGCCTCGGCCCGGGCGTCGAGTTCGCCGTAGGTCAGGCTGAGCGCGCCCTGGACCACGGCGATCCGCTCCGGGGCGGCGGCCGCCTGCTGCTCCACCCGACGGTGCAGGCAGACCGGCTCGGCCAGGGCCGGCCCCGGCCGGTTCACCTCCGCGACCAGCTCGCGTTCGGCAGCGGTGAGGTGCTCGACCAGGTCGATCCGCTGCTCGTCGGGGGCGCCGAGGTAGGCGGCCAGGTGGGCGGCGACCCGGTCCAGCGCCCGCTCGTCGTCCGGCCGGGCGGCGGAGCGCACGCGCAGCGTCCAGCCGCCGTCGGCGGCCGGGGAGAGGGCGAACACGGCGGGCGAGGTCTGCGGGTCGACCGACAGCTCCACGCCGTCCCCGGACGTCACCGCGCGCCCGGCGAAGGCGGCCCGGCAGTCCCCGAGCGTGGGGGTGGAGGATCCGGTTCCGGCCAGTTCTGCGGGTTCGAGCCGCCAGGCCGTCCACTCCCGCTGCCCGTCGGCGCGGCCCCACACGGTGACCGGCCGCAGGCCGCCGTAGCGCAGCACCAGCGCGCCCAACGCGGCGGCGAGGTCCGCCGGGGCGGCCGCCCGCAGGCCGGTCAGCGGCTCGGACTCGACGGCGTCGGTGCGGTCGCTCCACAGCACCGGGAGGACGGGATCGGCGTGCTCGGTCATCAGGAGGCTCCCTGGTCGGGTTCGTGAGGGGGGCGGGCGACGGCGGCGAGCAGCTTGCGGGCGCGGGTGCCGGGACGGTCCACGACTATCCGGAGCAGTCCCCGCAGCTGGTCGGCCAGACCGGCGGCCCACGGCGCGTCGAAGGCCTCGGTCGAGTACTCGATGCTGAGCAGGAAGTCCGGGCCGTCCTCGATGAAGGTCACCGTGGCGTCGAAGGCGTGCTGCCCGGGGTACAGGTCGATGTCCTCGCTGGTCACGCCCGGCAGCTCCGGGCGGCCCGGAGCGCTGCCGCCGGTGCGCAGCTGCATGGTGACCTGGGCCAGCGGGTTGCGCCCGGGCCGGCGCGCGGGGGCGAGCCGGCGCACCACGGTGCCGAAGGGCACCTCGTAGTCGATGGCCCGCAGGGTGGCGGCGTTCAGCCGGGCGGACACCTCGTAGAAGGCCGGGTCGTCGGAGAGGTCGGCGCGCAGCACCACCATGTTGACGAAGTAGCCGATCAGCGGTTCGAGTTCCGGCTCGCCGCGGCCGGCGAGGAGGGTGGCGAAGGCGGTGTCGCGGCGTCCGGTGCGCTCGGTCAGGGCGAGGGCGAAGGCCGCGCCGAGCAGGGAGAACAGCGACACCCCGGCGGCCCGGGCCAGTTGGGTGAGCGCGCTGTGCAGCCCCGGGTCGAGCCGTACCACCAGGCGGTCGGCGGCGAAGGACGGCCGCCCGCGGCGGCTGCGCCCGGGCGCGAGGTCGACGGCCGGGAGGTCCCGCAGCTCCTGCGCCCAGTGGCCGAGCAGCTCCTCCAGCTCGGGCCCCTGGAAGCACTCCCGCTGCCACCGGGCGTACCGCTGGTACGGGACCGGCAGTTCGGGCAGCACCGTCTCCGGGTCTTTGCCGGCCAGCAGCGCGGCGTACCCGGCGGAGAGTTCGTCGATGAGCAATCGCAACGACCAGCCGTCGGTGGCGATGTGATGCATCACCAGGCTGAGCACGTGTTCCTCGGGCCCGAGCCGGAACAGCCGCAGCCGGAACGGTCGGCCCGCCGCGAGGTCGAACGGCTCGCGGGCCTCCCGGTGCAGCGCGTCCGCGAGTTCGGCCCCGTCGGCGACCTCGTGCAGCGGCAAATCGGCCTCGGCGGGCGGGAGGACCAGCTGGTACGGGTCGCCGTCGTCCTCGCGGAAGGCGGTGCGCAGCACCTCCTGGCGGCGCACCACCAGGGTCAGCGCGGCCCGCAGCAGGTCGGCCCGCAGCGGGCCGCGCAGCCGGAAGGCGAGCGGGACGTGGTAGGCGGCGGTGCCGGGGGCCAGCTGCTCGAACATCCACAACGCCTCCTGACCGGAGGACAGTTCGTACCGCTCGGCCGGGTCGGTCGCGCCGACGGAACCGGGCATCGTGCTCCCATCGCTTCGCTGGAGAGGTCGGGACGTCCGAAGGGGCCGGGGACGTCGGACGGGATCGGGACATCGGTGCCCGGGAATCCCGGCCCGCGCCGGGAAGGAGTTGCGCCGGCCGGCGGGCGATCACGGTCCAGTCTGTCAGCCGTACGCACTCTGCGGAAGATCCTCCCCGTGGGTGGGCCGGAAAACTCCAGCGGGAAAAGGAGTTGGTTGTCATACATCGGCGGGTGCGGTATCCCTTGATCTCGAACCTGTCCGGTGCATGCTCACTTCCCGGGAGTCGCGAATGACCGGCACACACGTGGCCGGCGGCCTCGTCACGACGGCGGCCGTGGGCCTGGTGCGGTTGCCGTGCGATCGGTGGCTCGCCAATCAGCCCGTCAATCGCGGCAGTTCGCGTACGCATCCGGTTCCGGAACCGGTCCTGGCCCGATTCCTGCGCCTCGCGGAGGAAGCGGAGGAACCCGACGGCGGGCCGGACGCGGTGCTCGCGGCCGTGCTCGCGGTGCTGCTGCACCACTACGCGGGCCAGCAGGACGTCCAGTTGACGCTGGGCGGGCCCGAGCCGGTGCGCGTCACCGTCGACGACGGCGCCGACCTGCGGCGGATCCGGCAGCAGCTGGGGCGTCAAGTGGCGCTGGGCGAAGGCGGGGTGGCCGATTCCGATTCAGAGGCCGAGGCCCCGCTGACGATCCGGCTGCGCCCGGCCGACGCCGGGCCCGGCGCCCTGCTGGAGGCCGCGTACGACCCGGCGCTGCTGGACGAGCCCACCGCCGCCCGGGTCCTGGAGCACGCCGCCCGGCTGCTGGCCGCGCTGGTCACCGACCCCGAAGGACCGGCCCGGCTGGCCCGGTTCGGCTCGGCGGAGGAGCGCGAGCGGATCCTCGCGGACTGGAACGGCACCCGCACGCCGTACCCGGACTCGACCGTGGTGGCCGCCTTCGAGGAGCAGGTGCGGGCGACCCCGGCCGCCCCCGCCGTGGAGTTCGAGGGCGAGGTGATCGGCTACGCCGAACTCGACCGGCGCGCCGGGCTGGTGAGCCGCCGGCTGAACGCGACGGCGGGCTCCGGCTTCGTCGGGATCCACCTGGAGCGCTCGGTCGAGCTGGTGGTGGCGATCCTCGGGGTGCTCAAGGCCGGGCTCGCCTACGTGCCGCTCGATCCCGAACTGCCCGCCGACCGGGTCCGGTACATGGTCGAGGACTCCGGCGCCGCCACCGTGCTGTGCCGCCCGGAGGACGTCGAGGCCCTGTCCCGCCCGGGAGTTGTCGCGCTGACCGTCGAACAGGCCGTCGAGGAACCGGGGGAGGAGTCGGGGGAGCAGTCGGAGCGCCCGGAGATCACCGGCGACACCCCGGTCTACCTGATCTACACCTCCGGCTCCACCGGCCGCCCCAAGGGCGTGCTGAACCGCCACGCGGGCGTGTTCAACACCGTCCACTGGCGGCGGCGGCGCTTCCCGCTCGGCCCGGCCGACCGGGTGCTGCAGAAGACCCCGTTCGGATTCGACGTCTCCGCCTGGGAGTTCCTCTGGCCGCTGGTCTCCGGTGCCTGCCTGGTGGTCGCCCGCCCCGGCGGCCACCGGGACACCCGCTACCTCAAGCGGACCATCCGCGACCGGGGCGTCACCGTCGTCCACTTCGTGCCCTCCATGCTGGACGCCTTCCTGGAGGAGGACGACCTGGCCGGGCACTGCGGGAGCCTGCGGCTGGTCTTCGCCAGCGGCGAGGCGCTCGCCCCGCCCACCGTCCGGGCCTTCTTCCGTGAGCTGGACTGTGAACTGCACAACCTCTACGGCCCCACCGAGGCCTCCATCGAGGTCTCGCACTGGCAGGCCGCGCCGGACTTCGCCGGGCGGGACGTGCCGATCGGCCGGCCGATCGCCAACACCGGGCTGTACGTGGTCGACGAGCAGTTGGAGCCGGTGCCGGTCGGGGTGGCGGGCGAGCTGTGCATCGGCGGCGTCCAGGTCGCCCTCGGCTACCACCGGCAGCCGGAGCTGACCCGGGAGCGGTTCGTCGCCGACCCCTTCACCCCGGGCGGGCGGCTGTACCGCACCGGCGACCTCGCCCGGTACCGCACCGACGGGCAGATCGAGTACCTCGGGCGGCTCGACGACCAGGTCAAGATCAGCGGCTTCCGGATCGAACCGGGCGAGATCGAGACCGTGCTGCGCGGACTGCCCGGGGTCGGGCAGGCCGCCGTGCTCCCGGTCGGCGAGGACGGCGCCCGGCGGCTGGCCGCCTTCGTGGTGCCCGACCGGCCGGGCGCCATCGACCCGGGCGCCTTCGATCCGGGTGCGTTCGACCCGGAGGCCTGCCGGGCCGCGCTGGCCCGGGCGCTGCCCGCCTACATGGTGCCGAAGCAGTTCACGGCCCTCGAGGCGCTGCCCACCTCGACGAACGGCAAGCTCGACCGGCGTGCGCTGGCCGAGCTCGCCCGCCCGGCCCGCCCGGCCGATCCGGCCCGGGCCACCCCCGCTCCCGCTCCCGCCTCCGTGCCCGCCCCCGCCGACGAAGCCGGGAACGCCGGGAACGCCGGGAACGCCGAGGACACCGAGGACATCGGGCCCGACCTGGAGACGACCCTGCGCGCGCTGTTCGCCCAGTCGCTGGGCGTCGCCGAGGTCGGCCTCCACGAGGACTACTTCGAATTGGGCGGCCACTCGCTGGCCGCCGTGAAGCTGGCGACCCGGATCCGGGCCGCGCTCGGAGTGGACCTCGACGTCTGGACCCTGTTCGACTTCCCCACCGTGGCCGAGTTGGCACGTGAACTCGCCCGGCCGCTCTGACGAAGGACGGTCCCATGTCAGTTTCACCCGCCCCCGGCCGCGCCCCGGAGGACGCCGAGGACACCGAGGACACCGTGCGCGACCTGCTGGTCGCGGGCGCCGAGCGGCTCGCCGCCGACGACCCGGAGCTCCACCGGGTGCTGGCCCGCGAGCAGGCCCGGCAGAACGCCACCCTGTCGCTGGTGGCCTCCTCCAGCGTGGTCGACCCCTCGGTGCTGGCCGCCCAGGCCTCGACCGCGGTGAACGTGACCGCGGAGGGCTACCCGGGCCGCCGCTACCACGCCGGCTGCGGTGTCATCGACGACATCGAGAGCCTGGCGATCGACCGCGCCAAGAGCGTCTTCGGCGCCCGCTACGCCAACGTCCAGGCGCACTCGGCGACCACCGCCAACTACGCGGTGCTGTCCGCCCTGTTGAACCCCGGGGACACCCTGCTGGGGATGACCCTGGCCGAGGGCGGCCACCTCACCCACGGCAGCCCGGCCGCGTACGCCGGGCAGTACTTCGACGCCGTCGGGTACGGGCTGGACGCGGACGGGCTGATCGACTACGGCCAGGTGGCCGAGCTGGCCCGGGAGCACCGCCCCCGGGTGATCATCTGCGGGGCCACCGCGTACAGCCGGATCGTCGACTTCGCCCGCTTCCGGGTCATCGCCGACGAGGTCGGCGCCTACCTGCTGGCCGACATCTCGCACGTCGCCGGACTGGTCGCGACCGGCCTGCACCCGAGCCCGGTCGACCACGCCCACATCACCACCGCCTGCACCCACAAGCAGCTGTTCGGCCCGCGCGGCGGCCTGATCCTGGTCGGCCGGGACCACGACGCCCCGGCGCCGAAGGGCAACGGCGACCTCAGCGCCTTCCTGCAGCGCGCGATCTTCCCGTACTACCAGGGCGCCCCGGCGCTCAACAGCATCGCCGCCAAGGCCCGCGCGCTGGCGATCGTGGCCACCCCGGCCTTCGCGGCCACCACCGAGCGGATCGTCTCCTTCTCTCGCGGCATGGCCGCCGAACTCGGCCAGCGTGGCTACCCGATCGTCTCCGGCGGGACGGACAACCACACCGTCCTGGTCGACCTGCGGGCTCGCGGCCTCAGCGGGCTGGTGGCCGAGGAGGCGCTGGAGGAGTGCGGGATCGTGGTCAACAAGAACCGGGTGCCCGGCGACACCACTCCGCCGCTGGTCGGCGGCGGCGTGCGGCTGGGCTCCAACAGCGCCGCGCACCGCGGGATGGCCGGGGCGGAGGCGTCGCGCTGCGCCGAGCTGATCGACACCGTGCTGTCCGCCGTCACCGCGCTCGGGCCGCGCAGCTACCAGCTCTCCGACGACGTCCGCTACGCGGTGTCCTCCCAAGTCGCCGAGCTGGCGGCCAAGTTCCCCCTGCCCGGCTACGCAACCAGCTAGCCGCCCGCCCCTTCCGGAAGGAAACCGCAGATGAGTGAGCTCGACGACGACCGCCGGTACCTGGTGGTCCTCAACGACGAGGAGCAGTACTCCGTCTGGCCGGCCGACCGGGACGTCCCGGCGGGCTGGCGGGCCGAGGGCTTCGCGGGGACCCGCGAGGAGTGCCTGGCGCACGTGGCCGAGGTGTGGAGCGACATGCGCCCGCTCAGCCTGCGGCGCGCCATGGACGCCGGCCAGGGCTGACCGGCTCGGCGGGAACGCCGGAGGCCCGGGGCGGTGGTATCGCCCCGGGCCTCCGGCGTTCCGGACCTTCGAAGCTCAGCGCTCGTCGGCGCCCAGTCGCAGGGCCCGCATGGTGTCGGCCACCTCCCGGTGCAGCCCGGAGCCGCTGCCGGCGAAGCGGTCGATCACCCGCTGCTGGACCTCGGGGTCCTTCTCCTGGCTCAGCTTGAACATCACCTCGACCTTGGTCACGGTGAAGTGGATCCCGCCCACCGCGCCGACGATCTGCCGGTGGTACTCCAGCGAGGGGGCGAGCGGCATGCCGTCCCCGAACCGGTCCTCCAGCGTCTGGGCGGTGGTGTGGACGATCGTCAGGGTCTCGTCGTCCTGCGCGAGCCCGATCACGCCCTCCAGGTGGACGGCCACGTAGTTCCAGGTCGGCGCGACCATCGGGGCCGAGTAGAGGGTCGGGGTGACGTAGCCGTTCGGGCCGTGGAAGACCAGCTTCGCCGGGCCGCCGCCGTCGGCGAGGAGCTGCTGCCAGTGCGGGTTCACCCGGGTCATGTGGGTCCACAGCCGCATGCCGAGCAGCGGGTCGCCGGCGGCGTCGGGCGGCGCGATCACCGGGACGTGGGTGGCGTGGGGGGTCGGGTCCCCGTTGCTGGTCAGCACGGCGAGCGGGTGCCGTTCGATGACCCCCAGCGGCCAGTCGTCCCCGTCCACCTGGTAGAGCTTCGGCGTGAACACTCGTTCTCCTCGGTATCGGTGGTGCGGCGCAGCGGCGTCTGCCCCCGGCGGCAGGCGTTCGGGCGGGTCAGCCGGACAGCGCCTTGACGAGCATGTCGCCGATCTCCCCGGCGCGGACGGCGGAGAGGGACAGCAGGGTCTCGGAGAGGCCGTGGCTGTGCTCGCCGAAGCCCTGGACGTAGATCCCGCACCGCACGCTCTCGTCGGTCACCACCCGGTGCTCCCGGTCGAGCCGCAGCCGGCCCTGGTCGTCGAGCCCGCAGTACGGCAGCAGGCCGTCCAGGAGGCTGGCCGGGTCGGTGCGGGTGTAGCCGGTCGCGCAGACCAGCGCCTGGGCCTCGATGAGGGTGCTGGTGCCGGAGGAGAGCGATTCGACGTCGACCCGCAGGCCGTCCGGAGTTTCCGTCACTTCGCGCACCCGGGAGACGTTGTGGAAATTCAGCCGGGGATTTCCGGCCACCTTTTCCAGATACGCCTGCCGGAACAGCGACTGCAGCAGATCGGAGTCCACCACCGAGTAGTTGGTGCCGGCGTGATAATCGATCAGGCGCTGTCGGACCTCGTCCGGCGCGGTGTGGAAACGGTCCACCGCCTCGGGGTTGAACACCTGGTTGGCGAACGGACTGTCGTCGGCGACGCTGAACCCGTAGCGGGCGTGCACCGAGTGCACCTGCGCCCGCGGGAAGCGCGCGTGCAGGTGCTCGATCACCTCCGCCGCGCTCTGGCCCGAGCCCAGCACCACGAAGGAGCGGGGGTCCTGCGGCTCGATCCGCGCGACCTCCGACAGGAACCGGGAGGTGTGCCAGATCCGCGGGGAGTGGGGCAGTTCGGCGGGCAGCCGCGGCTCGATCCCGGCGGCGACCACCAGGTTGCGGGCACGTTGGACCTGCCGGGCGCCGTCGGGGCCGACGTACACCAGGTCGAGGAACTCGACCCCCTGTTCGCCGGCGACCGGCTCGACCGACACCACCCGGGAACCGTAGGAGACGAGGTCCGCGAAGCTCTCCGCGACCCACTCCAGGTAGTCGTGGAACTCCACCCGCAGCGGGTAGAAGGACTTGGTGTTGATGAAGTCCGCCAGCCGGCCCTTGGCCTGCAGATAGCACAGGAAGGAGTACGGACTGGTCGGGTTCCGCATGGTCACGAGGTCCTTGAGGTACGAGACCTGCATGGTCGCGCCCTCGATCAGCATGCCCCGGTGCCAGCCGAAGCGCGGCTGGGCCTCGAAGAAGCGCGCGGTGACCGGCGCTCCGTCGGCGATCTCCGCAATGGCGGCCGCGAGGGCCAGATTCGAGGGGCCGAAGCCGATTCCGGCCACGTCGACGATGCCGGTTCCGGCGACCACGCCGGAACGTTGCCGCTCTCCCACGGACTTCCCTGCTCTCTCCCTTTTGGGGATGGCCTGTCTGGGTCGACGTCGAGTCCGGTCGACCGATGACGGTGTTCAGGGCAGCACGTTGCCGCGGCTCCTGATCACTCCATGACAGTAGGAGCTGCCCCACCGGCTGTGCAAGCAAAAGGGGAAAATCCCGATCACCGGTGGTGAGTTGGCGTTGTCGTGGAGAAGGGATCCGATCCACTCTTGACGGCGTGTCGTCACGCTGAATAGCATCCGAAGCGTTCGAGGTGGGGGCATAGCCGTACCCCAAGTCATCGACTCGGCAAAAGAGTTCGTCACCGGGTATCCGAACTCCATTCACTGACTTCTCGTCAAGAACTGACCAGGGCACTGACAAGGGCAAGGTTTCGCGCGAAGGGATCCGCGACCGCACCATGTTGGAATCACCGGGCATGACCGAGTCGGATCCCCTGTCGGGGTGGACCCTTGCGAGCCGTTTCGCCGCCGTCGCGGCGGCCGCCCCGACCGCGACCGCGGTCCGCAGCGAGGCCGGCGACCTCGACTACGCAGGACTCGACGCCGCCGCGACCGCCCTCGCCGCCCGGCTGCGCGGCCGCGGGGTGCGCCGCGGCGACCGGGTCGGCGTGCTGCTGGAGCGCTCGCCCCGGCTGGTCGTCGCGCTGCTCGGCATCCTCAAGGCGGGCGCCGCGTACGTGGCCGTCGACCCGGGGGACCCGATCGCCCGGCTGCGGACCATCCTCGGCGACGCCGAGGTGCCGCTGGTGGTCACCGACGAGGCCCAACGTCCCAAGCTCGACGGGGAGTTCGAGCACCTCGACGTGCTCGATGCGGGTACTGGGCCCGCACCCGCCGACGCCTCCGCGCTGCCGGTCGGGCAGACCCCCGAGGACCTCGCCTACGTCGCCTACACTTCCGGCTCCACCGGCCGCCCCAAGGGCGTCTGCGTACCGCACCGCGCCGTGCTGCGCCTGGTGCTGGACGCCGGCTACCTCGGCGCCCGCCCCGACGACGTCTTCCTCCAACTCGCCCCGGTCGCCTTCGACGCCTCCACCCTGGAGATCTGGGGCGCGCTGCTGAACGGCGGCTGCCTGGCCCTCGCCCCGGCCGGCCGGCTCGGACCGGCCGAGATCGTCAAGGCCGTCCGCGACACCGGCACCACCGTGCTGTTCCTCACCACCGCCCTGTTCCACCAGGCGGTGGAGGCGGGCCTGGGCGACCTGCCCGCCCTGCGCCTGCTGCTCACCGGCGGCGAGGTGCTCTCGGCCGAACACGTCGACCGCGCGGCCGCCGCGCTGCCCGGCACCCTCGTCTCGGCGGCCTACGGCCCCACCGAGAACACCACCTTCACCAGCACCCACCCCGTCCGTGGACCGCTCGGCGACCGCGGCGTCCCGATCGGCGGACCGATCGACGGCACCGGCATGGCCGTCCTCGACGAGCGGCTGGACCGGGTGCCCGACGGCACCGTCGGCCGGCTCTTCGTCAACGGCAGCGGCCTCGCCCACGGCTACCTCAGGCAACCCGGCCTCACCGCGGACCGCTTCCTCCCCGACCCGTACGCGACCGCCCCCGGCACCCGGATGTACGACACCGGCGACCTCGCCCGGCGCGGCCCCGACGGCGCCTACGAGTTCGCCGGGCGCGCCGACGGCCAGCTCAAGGTCAACGGCGTCCGGATCGAGTCCGACGACATCGAGGCCCGGCTGCGCCGCCACCCCGACGTCCAGGACGCCGCCGTCGTCCTCCAGGACCACGGCCCCGGCGACCGCCGGCTGGTCGCCTTCTACAGCGGCCCGTACGCCGTCTCTTCGGTGGAACTGCGCCGGTCCCTGGCCGAGGACCTCCCGGCCGCCATGATCCCCTCCGCCCTGGTCTGGGTCGACCGGCTGCCGCTCAAGGCCAACGGCAAGGTCGACCGGGACGCCCTGGCCGCCCGCCGCGGCCGGACCCGCCCGGACAGTGAGGTGCCCTACCGGGGGCCCGCCGACCAGGTCGAGCGCCGCCTCACCGTGCTCTGGCAGGAGATCCTCGACGTCGAACCGGTCGGCGTCGACGACGACTTCTTCGACCTCGGCGGCCACTCGCTGACCGCCAGCCGGATCACCCGCGAGATCACCGCCGAGTTCGAGACGGTGATCCGGGCCCGGGCCTTCTACCTCAACCCCACCGTCGCCGGACTGGCCGAGCACATCAGGGCCAAGCGGCCGGTCGCGGCGCCGACTGCCGCCGCCCCGACCGAGGCCGCGCAGTGAGGATCACCGTCCCCGGCGCCACCGTCTCCGGCGACGACCCGGAACCGGAGCAGGACCCCGAACGCGTCGACCTGAGCGACCCGCACTTCTACGCCACCGGCGACCCCCACGCGGTCTGGCGGCACTACCGCCACAAGGCCCCGGTCACCCGGCTCACCGTGCCGAGCGGCCGCGGCTACGTCTCCGTCACCGCGCACGCCGAGACGGGCACCGTGCTGCGCGACCACGCGCTCTACACCTCCCGGCGCGGCAACATGCTCTCCGTCCTCGGCGAACAGGACCCGGCGGCCGACCGGATGATGGTCGCCAGCGACCCGCCGGTCCACGGCTACCTGCGCCGCCCCGTCGCCCAGGCGCTGTCCGCCCGCGAACTCGCCGCCCGCCGCCCGGCCATCCGCCGGATGGCCCGGCTGCTGCTCGCACCGCTGGCGAGCGGCGAACCCTGGGACCTGGCAGCCGCGATGACCGCCTTCCCGATGATGTTCACCGGCGCCCTGATGGGCCTGCCGGAGGCCGACTGGCCCGAACTGACCCGGCTCACCACCGTCGCGATCGCCCCCGCCGACCCGTCCTCCCGGGACGACTCCGGCGGCCACCAGCTGGTCTCCGCCCACCACGAACTCTTCGACTACTTCGCCGAGGTGGCCGCCGACCGCACCCCGCGGGATGACCTGGTCGGTCTGCTCCAGCAGCTCACCGTCGGGGACCGGACGATCCGGCTCGACGAGGTCATCTACAACTGCTACAACGTGCTGCTCGGCGCCAACGTCACCGCGCCGCACGTCATCGCGACCACCGTCAACGCCCTGCTGGAGCACCCGGAGCAGTACCGGAGGCTGCTCGACGGCGGGGCCACCGTCGCGTCCGCCGTCGAGGAGGGCCTGCGCTGGGCCTCCCCGGCCACCCACGCGATGCGCTACGCCGCCGAGGACACCGTCCTCGGCGGCGAACCGGTACGGGCCGGCGAGGCGGTGGTCGCCTGGCTGGGCTCGGCCAACCGGGACGAGACGGTCTTCGACGACCCGTACCGCTTCGACCTGGCCCGCACCCCCAACCGGCACCTCGCCTTCGGCTTCGGCCCGCACTACTGCGTCGGCGCCCCGTTGGCCCGGATCGCCCTGGCCGAGTTCTTCACCGAGGTCACCGAGCTGGTGGAGCGGTTCGAACCGGCCGGCCCGGTCGAGCACCTGGCCTCCAACTTCATCGCCGGGATCAAGCACCTCCCGGTGACCGCCCGGCTGCGCCCCGGCGCCGACCGGCAGCTCGCCCGGGACGCGAGCTGAACCACCCTCGCACCACCCCGCACCACCCCGCACCACCCCGCACCACCCGGAACGAGAGGACCTTCCTGCCGTGATCGAGATGCGCAGTGACACCTTCACACTGCCGACGCCCGAGATGCTCACCGCGATGACCGAGGCGGAGCTCGGCGACGACGTCTACGGCGAGGACCCGACGGTCAACGAACTGGAGCGCCGCACCGCCGAGTTGACCGGCAAGCAGGCCGCCTGCTTCTTCCCCAGCGGCACCATGGCCAACCTCGCCTCGATCATGGCCCACGCCCCGCGCGGCTCCAAGGCCCTGGTCGGCGCCGAGAGCGACATCTGGCTGTACGAGGCGGGCGGCGCCGCGGTCTGCGGCGGGGTCGTCTACGAGCCGCTGCCGAACCGGCCCGACGGCACCATCGCGCTGGCCGACCTGGCCGCCGCCTTCCCGAGCGACCCGGACGACCCGCAGTTCGCGCTGCCCGCGCTGATCTGCCTGGAGAACACCCACAACCGCTGCGGCGGCGTGGTGCTGCCGCTCGACTACCTGGCCGAGGTGCGCCGCTTCGCGGACGAGCGCGGCGTCGCGGTGCACCTGGACGGCGCCCGGGTGGTCAACGCGGCGATCGCCGCCGGGGTGGCGGTCGCGGAGATCACCGCGCACGTCGACTCGGTGCAGTTCTGCCTCTCCAAGGGCCTCGGCGCACCGGTCGGCTCGATGGTGGCGGGCAGCGCGGAGTTCGTCGAGAAGGTCCGCCGGCTGCGCAAGATGCTCGGCGGCGGGATGCGCCAGGTCGGGCTGCTGGCGGCGGCCGGCCTGGTCGCGCTGGACACCCGGGCCCGGCTGGCAGAGGACCACGCCAACGCCCGGCGGCTGGCCGAGGGGCTGGCGCTGCTCCCCGGCGTGGAGCTGGACGTGGACACCGTCGAGACCAACATCGTGATCTTCGAGGTCACCGACGAGCGGTTCGACTGGCGCAGCTTCGTCGGCTCGGTGGCGCGACACGGCCTGGCGGTCACCGAGTTCGGCCACGGCCGGATCCGCGCGGTGGTGCACCACGGGGTGAGCGCCGAGGACGTCACCGCCGCCGTCGCCATCGTGGCCCGGGTGCTCAAGGACGGCCCCACGGCGGGCTGAGAGCCCCGCCCGGCCCCGCGCACCCGCGGGGCCGGCGCGCCCGCCGGCGGTCAGGCCGCCCGCAGCACCTGGGCCACGAACGCGTCCAGGTTGGCGACCGTGCGCGCGACCTGCTCCTCCAGCGTCAGCGACTCCTCGGGCCGGCTCACCGAGGCCGAGCGGCGCTTGCCGCGCACGTACAGCGAACAGCCCAGGTCCGCGCAGATGTAGGTGCCGACGGTGTTCCCCTCGCGCCCGGCGGCGCCGGCCCGCCGGGCGGAGAGCAGGGCCACCCCGCTGCCGCCGTGGATGGTGATGCAGAGCGAGCACACATTGGTCTTGGTCAGGCTGCGCCGGACGTTCGGCGCGCGGAGCGTGACCCCCACCAGCCCCTCGCCCCGGAGGGCGACCAGATAGCCGCGGTCGGGCGCGCCCGGATCCCGCCAGCCGAGGAAGTCCAGGTCCTCCCAGGGGAGTTCGGCCAGGTTGCGGGGAATGCTGAGCCTGCGCGCCTCTCCCTTCGAACAGTTGACGAAGGATTCACGAATTTCGTTCTCGGCAAGTGGACGCATTCATCAGAGCCTAGTTGACTGCCGGGCGGGTGACCCCCGTCCTCCCCGAAATCCACCAACGCAGAGGAGACCCCTGTGTCCATTGGCGGTACTCAGCCCGAACCGATACGGCCGACGGCCCGAACGGCCGCTCCGCGCCGGCTCCTGATGTGCCGGCCGCAGCATTTCGACGTGACGTATTCCATCAACCCGTGGATGCATCCGGAGAAGCCGGTCGACCGCGAGCTGGCGCTGCTGCAGTGGGAGCGGCTGCGCGAGGTGTACCTCTCGCTCGGCCACACCGTCGAGGTGATCGACCCGGTGCCCGGCCTGCCCGACATGGTGTTCGCCGCCAACGGCGCGACGGTGGTGGACGGCAAGGTCCTCGGGGCCCGGTTCCGGCACGTCGAGCGCACCGCCGAGGGGCCGGCCTACCTCGCCTGGTTCGTCCGGCAGGGCTTCCGGGACGTGCTCTGGCCCGAGTTCATCAACGAGGGCGAGGGCGACTACCTCGCGGTCGGGCGCCGCATCCTGGCGGGTACCGGCTTCCGCACCGACCAGCGCTCGCACTACGAGGCGCAGGAGTTCTTCGGCCTGCCGGTCACCTCGCTGACCCTGGTCAACCCCGAGCACTACCACCTGGACACCGCGCTCGGGGTGCTCTCCGACACCGAGGTGATGTACTTCCCGGAGGCCTTCACCCCGGGCAGCCGCTCCGTGCTGGAAGAGCTCTTCCCGGACGCGATCCGCGCCTCCGCCCAGGACGCCGCGGTGTTCGGCCTCAACGCCTTCTCGGACGGCTACAACGTGGTCCTTCCGCAGGCCGCGGCGGGCCTGATCGAGCAGCTGCGGGAGCGGGGCTT
Organism: Kitasatospora sp. NPDC058162; assembly: GCF_042884005.1. NCBI lineage: Bacteria > Bacillati > Actinomycetota > Actinomycetes > Kitasatosporales > Streptomycetaceae > Kitasatospora > Kitasatospora sp. NPDC058162. Next base: position 56,699 of record NZ_JBHVUS010000023.1, on the reverse strand, counting down.
CAACCCGATCGGCGTGGACACCACCGAACTCCTCAAGGCCGGCGGCGCGGTCAAGTGCTGCACCCTCGAACTGCGGCCGTAACACTGCTGCGCCGACCGCGGCCCCGCACCCCTCCTCAGAACTCAAGGGAGGGGTGCGGGGCCGCGGCGTCCCCGGGCGGGCTCAGTGCTCGTGCAGCGCCCACTTGCTGCTGTCGACCCGCGCCGTGCCGGGCAGCGCGATCAGCTCGGGCTTGAACAGCGGCGGCGCGCCCATCGCGGGCTCCCAGGTCGCCAGGGACTCGTCCTGGGGGACCTCGATCCGCCGGTCGGCGGCCAGGTCGGCGACCACCTTGAGCAGCAGCCGCACCCCGAGCGGCGCCAGGTGGTCGCGCCACAGGCTCTGGGCGGTCGAGCCCGGGGGCACGAACAGGTGCTCCTGGGCGGCGATCGGGCCGCCGTCGGTGCGCTCGGTCAGGTGGTAGACGCTCCCGCCGGTCACCTTGTCGCCGTCGCGGATCGTCCACCGGACGGCGTCCCGGCCGCGGTGCAGCGGCAGCAGGCTGGGGTGGTAGCCGATGGTGGCGACGGTGGCCCGGGAGCGGGTCTCCCGGCCGAGGAAGGCGTGCGAGTGCGCGGCGAGGATGACGTCCACCCCGTCGGGGACGTGCCGCGCGCGCAGCTCGGCCGAGTCCGTCCAGGGGATGTCCCTGGGGTACGCCCAGGACCGCACGCGGTCCCAGCACATCGCGTCGGCCTCGTCGGACTTCCCCTTGCGCAGCCGGGGCGCGGCCGCACCGACGATCTTGTGTCCGCTGTCCAGCAGGGCCTCCGCGACCTGCACCGCGAACGCCCCTTGTCCCGATAGGTAGATGTTCATCCGTCCTCCTGCGCTACTGGTCGGTTCTCGGTCGGGGTCAGTGCCTCACTCGGCCCCTTCCAGTCCGGCGCGGTCGGGGGCGAAGCGCACCGGCATGGTGGCGAACCCGGTCAGGAAGTTGGAGCGGATCGGCCGCGGCTCCTCGGTCTGCTCGAAGCCGGTGGTGAAGTCCCGCAGCGCCGTGAGCAGTTCGGCGATCTCCACCTTGGCCAGGTAGGACCCCACGCAGAAGTGCGGGCCGTAGCCGAAGGCCAGGTGCCGGTTGGGGGTGCGGCCGAGGTCGAAGTCCCCGGGCCGGTCGAAGACCCGCTCGTCCCGGTTGCCGGAGGCGTGCCAGAGCGTGACGATCTCGCCGGGCCGCAGCCGTACGCCGTGCAGTTCGGTCTCCCGGACGACGCTGCGCCCGAAGTGCATGGTGGGCGAGGCCCAGCGCAGCACCTCGTCCACGGCGGTGTCGACCGCGACCTCGCGCCGTTTGAGCCGCTGCCACTGGTCGGGCCGGGCCGCCAGGGTGCGGACGCAGTCGATCATCGTCAGCCGGCTGGTCTCGTCGCCGCCGATGATCAGGCTGTAGCAGTTGAGCACCACGTCCTCGTCGGTCAGCGGCACGCCGTCGATGGAGCTGGCGATCAGCATGCTGATCACGTCCTCGCCGGGCGCCTCGCGGCGCTCCTCGACGACGTCCATGAAGTACATCAGGATCTCGTTGCGGGCCATCTCGGAATCGACCTCGTCGACGTCCTCGTCGTCCGCCGACAGCGCCGTCTTGGTGAGGCTGAGCAGGTAGTCCTGGTCCTGCTCGGGCACGCCCAGCAGGTTGGCGATGGTGGTCATCGGGATCCGGGCGGCGATCTGCTCGGCGAAGTCGCAGCCGCCGGAGTCGACCGCCTCGCGGATCCACTGCCGGGTGTTGGCCCGTACGGTGGTGGCGACCTGGTCGAGCACCCGCGGGGAGAGCACCCGTTGCAGGATCTTGCGCAGCTCGTGGTGGCGGTGCCCGTCGGTGACGGCCAGCATCCGGCCGGCCCCGGCGTCGCCGCCCTCCAGGAGGGTGACCAGGACGTTGCCGCGCTCGGAGGTGAAGTGGGTGTCGTCCCGGTAGGTGGCCAGGATGTCCTCGTGCCGGGAGAGCACCCAGAACCCGCGGCGGCCGTCGACCGGGGGGTTCCAGTGCAGCGGGGCCTCGTCCCGCAGGGTGCGCCAGTACCCGTCGAGGTCGTGGCCGGCGAAGGTGGCCGGGTCGCCCAGGTCCACGGTGGCCGGGGCCGGCGTGCGCACGGTCACCAGTCCGTGCGCCAGAACCGGCGCGGCTGGAACGGATAGGTGGGCAGCGGCACCCGGTGGCTGGCCTCGCCGCGGTGCAGGGCGGCGAAGTCCGCCTGCCGGCCGCCCACCCAGGCGGCGGCCAGCTCGGCCAGCGCCCGGGCGTCCCGGCCGGCCGGCACGATGCCGTCGTCGGTGCGGGCGAAGGCGTCGGGGTCGGACGCCGCGGCGGTGGCGGTCGAGGTGGCGGCGGTCGAGGTGGCGGCGCCGCCCGCGGCCTCCTCGGCGAGCGCCGCGATCAGCTCCTCGCGGCTGCGCACCACGGCCGCCCAGCGCCGGGGCAGCACCTTGCGGCCGAGGTTGAGGCTGTAGCAGACGTCGTCCAGCCGCAGCCCCGGGTCGGCGGCCAGCCACTCCCGGAGCCGGGCGCGCTGACGGGCCAGGGCCTCGTCGTCCAGGGCGGACAGGGTGGCCAGCCGCGGCCGGCCCGCCTCCTCGGGCTCGCGCCGGGCGGGGGCGGGCGCCTCCTCCAGCAGCAGGTGGGCGTTGTAGCCGCCGCCGCCGATCGAGGTGATGCCGGCCCGGCGGATGCCGGACTCCGGCTCCCAGTCCGCCCCTTCGAGCTGGGGGACGAAGGGCGTGCCGGGGAAGTCGAGGTCCGGGTTGACCTCGGTCAGGTTGATCGTCGCCGGAAGCTGCTTGTGGTACAGCGACAGCGCGGCCTTGATCGCCCCGAAGCCGCCGGAGACCACGCCGCCGTGGCCCACGTTGCCCTTGACCCCGCCGATCGAGGTGGTCGCGGTCTGCTTCCCGAACGCCATGCTCGCCGCGTGCACCTCGAGCTCGTCGGTCATCGGCAGCCCGAGCCCGTTGGCCTCGTACATGCCCACCGTGTCGGGGGAGACCCCGCCGACCTCCATGGCGCTCGCGATGCAGGCGCTCAGCCGCTCGGGCTGGGCCAGGCCGTAGGCCATCGCGCTGACGCCGTTGTTGTTCACGGCCGAGCCCTTGACCACGGCGTAGATGTGGTCGCGGTCGGCGACGGCGTGGCCCAGCGGCTTCAGCAGCACGGTGACGACGCCGCTGGAGAGCGCGGTGCCGGTGCCGTTCGCGTCGAACGGGCGGCAGTGGCCGTCCCTGGACAGGATGCGGTTCTCCTCCCACAGGTGGCCGCGCGGGTGCGGAAGCCGCACCATCGCGCCGCCGGCGATCGCCAGGTCGGTCTGGCCGAGCAGCAGCGACTGACAGGCCAGGTGCACCGAGTAGTGGAAGCCCGCGCAGACCGCGGCGACGGTGACGGCCTCGCCGGTGAGCCCCATGTAGTACAGGGCGTTGGAGGTCATGGTGTCCGGCGACCAGGCCAGGCTGGCCTCGATCGCCTCCGGGCCGACCGACACCCGGTCCGGCGGGGAGCTGTAGAGCGCGGCGGTCTGCGGGTTGTTGGCGCCGTACATCCCGATCTCGGCGTCGAGCCGGTCCGGGTCGTAGCCGCCGTCCTCCAGCGACTCCCAGGCGCTCTCCAGGAACAGCCGGTTCTCCGGGGTCATCGCGGCGGCCATCCGGTCGCTGATGCCGAACACCGAGGGGTCGAACTTGTCGTAGGTGTCCAGCACGCCGCAGGCCCGGACGTAGAACGGGCTGTGGATCAGGGTCTCGTCGACGTGGATGTCGTCCTTGGCCAGGAAGCTGATGGACTCCCGGCCGTGGACGAGGTTGTCCCAGAACTGCTCCTTGGTGCGGGCACCGGGGGCCCGTAACGACATGCCGATGACGGCCACGTCGCCCGGGTCGTAGTCCTGCTCGGGGCGGTCGGTCATGGGGGGCTCCTGCCTCGTGTCGGGTGGGGGAGTGGCTCAGCTGTCGGTTGCCGGGCGGTCGCCGGCCGGGCGGGCGCGCAGTGCGGCGCGCCGGGCGCCGGCTCGGCGGCGGGCCGACTGGACCACCTCGGGGGTGGCGCCCTCGTCCTCGTCGAGCCACCGGGCGAGCGAGGCGATGTCGCGGAAGCTGAACAGGTCGGGGACCCGGACCCGCCGGTCGAAGCGCCGGGTCATCAGCCGGGCCAGCCGGATCAGCAGCAGCGAGTCGCCGCCGAGGTCGTAGAAGGCGGCCTGCACGTCGATGCCCGACGGCTCGAGGTCCAGCAGCTGGCCCCAGATCTCGGACAGGGCGATCTCGGTGGGCGTGCCGGGGGCGGTCAGCGGCCCGCCGGCCTCGGCGGCGGGCGGCTCGGGGAGCGCGTTGCGGTCGAGCTTGCCGCCCGGCCCCAGCGGCAGGGCGGGCAGCACCACCAGGGTGGCGGGCACCAGGTAGTCGGGCAGTTCGGCGGCGAGCCGGGCGGTGACGGCACCCTGCAGCGCCGCGTCCAGCCGGGGGCCGTCCGGGGCGGGGCCGTCGCCGGCCGGCACCACGTAGCCGACCAGCCGGTTGCCCCGGACGGCGGCGGCGGCCTCCCGGACCTCGGGGCAGCCGGTCAGCCGGGCCTCGACCTCCTCCAGCTCGATCCGGTAGCCGCGCAGCTTGACCTGGTGGTCGGTGCGGCCGAGGAAGCGCAGTTCGCCGCCCTCGGTGAACTCGACCACGTCGCCGGTGCGGTACATCCGCCCGCCCGGCTGGAACGGGTCGGCGAGGAAGCGCTCGGCGGTGGTCTCCGGCCGGTTGAGGTAGCCGTGCGCGACACCGGCGCCGCCGAGGTACAGCTCCCCGGGGGTGCCGGTCGGGACCGGCCGCCGCTGCTCGTCCAGGACGTACACCAGGGCGCCCTCGGTCGGCGGGCCGATCGTCGGCTCCTCGGCCGAGTCCTCGGGGACGAGCCCGAAGGAGCAGAACACGGTGCCCTCGGTGGGGCCGTAGGCGTTGAACACCCGGGTGACGCCGGTCTCCCGGTACGTCCGGTCGACCAGCTTGCGGCGCAGCGCCTCGCCGCCGAACACCACGGTGCGCAGATTGGGCGGCAGCGCCCCGGCGTCCAGCAGGCCGTTCATCACCGAGGGGACGACGTTGAGGTGGGTGATCCGGTCGGCGTAGCGGCTCTCCGGCAGGTGCACGGCGCTCTCGACCAGCACGACGGCGCCGCCGCGGCACAGCGCGTTGAAGATCTCCATCACGGACATGTCGAAGCAGACCGAGGCGGCCGCCGCGACCCCGCTCAGGTCGCAGCCCTCCAGGACGCGGTCCATCGCGGCGAGCATCGCCACGCAGCCGCTGTGCCGCACCGCCACGCCCTTGGGCCGGCCGGTGGAGCCGGAGGTGTAGATGACGTACGCGGTGTCCTCGGGCACGACCGGGACGGGCTTCGCGCCGGGCTCGGTGCTCACCGCTTCGCCGTCCAGCACCAGGACGGTCGGGCCGGGCGGGCAACCGGCCCGGGAGGCGGGGGTGGTGAGCAGCAGCCGGGTGCCGCTGTCCTCGACCATGAAGGTCAGCCGGTCGGCCGGGTAGTTGGGGTCCAGCGGCAGGTAGCAGGCGCCGCTGCGCAGGGCGGCCAGGATGCCGACCAGCAGGTCGGGGGTGCGTTCGACGCAGATCCCGACCGGGACGCCCGGGCCGGCCCCGGCGGCGGTCAGCTCCTCGGCCAACTCCCGGGAGCGCCGGTCGAGTTCGCCGTAGCTGAGCAGGCCGGCCTCGGAGTGGACGGCGGTCGCGTCGGGGCTCTTGGCGGCCAGTTCGACGAACGCGGAGTGCAGGGTCTCGGTCACCGGTCGGTCCCCTCGGGCAGGCCGGCCGGTGCGACGGCGCCGAGGGCGAGGTCGGGCCGGGCGATCGAGTCGAAGAGCACGGTGCGGTACAGCGCGAGCAGTGCGGTCACGGTGTGCCTTTCCAGGTAGCTCGGTTTGAACTGGACGTGGCCGGCCACTTCGCCGTCGATGTCCGCCATCGAGACCTCCAGGTCGAACTTGGCGAGGTGTCGGCGCACCTGGAGCGGTTCGAGCGGCAGGGCCCCGTCCGGGGTGAGGGTGTCGCCGACGCCGTGGAAGAGCTTGACGGAGCGGGGGAAGGCGTCCGAGGACAGCCAGTTCACCACCACGTCGAACCACGGGGAGCGGCCCTCGACCCGCGGCGGCTTGAGCTGGGAGGCCAGCTGGTCGAGGGGGTAGTTCATGTGCTCCAGGAGGCCGAGCGAGAAGTCGTGGACCTCGCGGAGCAGGTCGCGGAAGCTGCGGTCGGCGGCGGGGTTCGCCCGGACCAGCACGGTGTTGAGGTAGTAGCCGATGGCGGACTCCCAGCCCGCCTCGGCCCGTTGGGCGATCGCGGTGGCCAGTACGGCGTCCTCGGTGCCGACCGCGCGGTTGAGCGTGGCGAAGAACCCGGCGAGCACCACGGTGCTGATCGACACGCCCTCGCGCACCGCGAACTCCCGCAGCAGCCGGGTCTCCTCGGCGCTCCAGCGGAACGCCAGGTCGCGGCCCTCGTAGGTGACGCCCGGCGGCCGCTCCTTGCCGGACAGGTCGAGGTGGGCGGGCGGGTCGGCCAGCTTGGCCGACCACCAGTCCAGGGCCGCGTCGGCGGCCGGCCCGGCCAGCCACTGCCGCTCCCAGGCGACGAACTCGGTGTACGGGGCCACCGGCGAGTCGGCGGCGGGGTCGGCTCCCTCGTAGTACGCCTGGAGTTCGCGGATCATCACATCGGCGGAGGCCGCGTCCGAGGCGATGTGGTGGACCAGCACCAGCAGGTAGTGGTCGGCCGGACCGCGGTCCATCAGCACGACCCGCACCAGCGGCCCGTTGTCCAGGTCGAGCGGCCGGTGCCCGTGCCGGGCCAGCTCCTCGCGGGCCTGCTCGTCGTCCAGCCCGGTGCTGTCCACCACCAGGAACTCGTACACCGGCTCGTCCAGGACGACCTGGTACGGCCGCCCGCCCGCCTCCACGAACAGGGTGCGCAGCGCCGGGTGGCGGGTCACCACGGCCCGGACGGCGCGCTCCAGGGCCTTCGCGTCGACGGCGGTGCGGATCCGGGCGGTGACCATGAAGTTGTAGGGCACGGCGTCGGGCGAGACCATCTGCATGAACCAGAGCGAGGCCTGGCCGTGCGAGGCCGGGGCCAGTGCGAGGCCGAGGCCGTCGGCGCGCAGCTGCTCCGGGGCAGGGGCGTCGGTGGCGTCCAGCAGTCCGCGGGCGTCCAGTTCGTCCAGCAGTTCCTCGGCGTCCAGTTCGGACAGCTCGTCGAGGAAGGCGTGGTCGGGACCGGCCTTCGGCGCGGGAGCGGGCGTGGGGGCGGGGGCGGGGGCGGCTGCCGGAGCGGCCGCGGGGGCGCCGCCGGCGGTGAGCTCGACGAAGTGGCCGACCACCGCGGAGATCGGGCGGCCGTCCAGGAACACCACCGGCGACACCCGGTGCCCGAACAGCGCCTGCATCCGGTTGACCAGCCGGATGCCCACCATCGAGTCGAGGCCGAAGTCCCGCAGGCAGGCGTCGGTGTCGAAGCCGCTCACCGGCACGCCCAGCGCGTCGGCGAGTTCGGCGAGGACGACCTCCGCCACCGGCCGGTCCGCGGGCTCGGCCTGGACCTCGGCCTGGACGACAACCGGGGGCGCAGCGGCAACGGCCGTAGCCGCCGGGGCCGCCGGGGCCGAGGCACGGGCGGGCTGCGGCTCGGTGTCGATCCAGTAGCGCTCCTTCTGCCACTGCACCAGCGGGGTCTCCACCAGCTCGACGTCGTCGTCGAACAGCGGGTCGAAGGTCAGCGGCAGGCCCCGGACGTACAGCGAGGCGGCCGCGCCCAGCAGGCAGCGCAGGTCGCCCTCCTCGCGCCGCAGCGAGTTGATCGCGTGCACCCGTGCCCCGCGGGTCAGGGCGATCTCCTCGACCGCGCCGCGCAGCGTCTCGTGCGGGCCGATCTCGATGAAGGTGCCGACGCCCCGGTCGACCAGCGCCCCGATGGTCTCGGCGAAGCGGACCTGGTTGCGCAGGTTGTGCACCCAGTAGTCGACGTCGGTGGCCGGGTTCACGGTGTCGGCCAGCGCGGTGGAGTGGAAGTCGAGGGTGGGCGGCAGTGCGGTGATGCCGTCGATGCCCTCGCGCAGCGGCTGGAGCAGCGGGTCCATGCCGGGGCTGTGCACCGGCCGTTCGACCCGGATCCGGCGGACCGAGATCCCCTCCCGGAGGAGGTCCGCCTCCAGGGCGTCGACGGCCTCGGGCGAGCCGGAGACCGCCGCGCTGGTGGGGCTGTTGACCACGGCGACGGCCGCGTGGGCGGCGTACGGGCCGAGCCGGGGCAGCAGTTCCGCCTCCGGCAGGTCGACCGAGATCATCGCGCCCGCGGCGGCCTTGCGCTCCAGCAGGTGGGAGCGGGTGACCACGACCCGGGCGGCGTCCTCCAGCGACAGCGCCCCGGCCACGCAGGCGGCCGCGACCTCGCCCAGGCTGTGCCCGACCACGGCGGTCGGCTCGACGCCGAGGCCGAGCCAGACCTTCGCCAGCGACACCTGGAGGGCGAACAGCACGGGCTGCTGGAAGTCCATCTCCTCGTACCGGGCCCGCTCGGCCGGGGCGGCCAGCTGCTCCAGCACCGAGCAGCCGCCGGCCGCCCGCACGGCGGCGTCGCAGGCGGTCATCCAGGTGCGGAACCCGGCGTGGGAGCGCAGCAGTTCACGGCCCATGCCGACCCACTGGGTGCCGCCGCCGGAGAACACCAGGGCCACCCGGCGGTCGACGGTGCCGGAGAAGGTGCCGGTGACCACCTCGGGGTGCGGCCGGCCGGCCGCGACCCGGGCTAGCCCGTCCAGCACGTCCTGCCGGTTGCGGGCGAACAGCGCGACCCGGTGGTTGTGGTGGGTGCGCCGGGTGGCCAGGGTGTAGGCGAGGTCGGAGACCCGCAGGCCCGGGTCGCGTTCGACGTGGTTGGACAGCTCGCGGCAGGTGTCGGCCAGCGCGCCCGCCGTGCGGGCGGTGACGGGCACCAGGTGCAGCGGCCCGTCGGCGGCGGGGTCGGCGGGGGCGGGGGTGGTGTGCCGGCCCCGGTCCCCGGCCAGGAACGGGTGGGCCGGGACGGCCAGTCCGGCGGTGTACAGCGCGCCGAGCGAGCCGAGCAGGGTGGCCGCCTCGTCCTCGCCGCGCCGCAGCGAGGGCAGGGTGGCGGCGGGGAGGAGCTCGGACACGGACTTGAGCAGCAGCGGGTGCGGGCTGAGCTCGATCACCGCGTCGACGTCGTGGTCGCGCAGCCCGGTCAGGGCGTCGACCACCCGGATCTCCCGGCGCAGGTTCTCCGCCCAGTAGTCCGGCCCGAGTTCGGCGCCGTCGACGGCCGCGCCGGTGACCGTGGAGATCATCGGGATCCGCGCGGTGCGGGGCCGGATGCCCGCCAGCTCGGCCTTCAGCGGGGCGAGCACGTGGTCGACCAGCGGGGAGTGCGGGGCGTGGCCCATCCGCACCCGGTGGTTGGTGACGCCCGCGTCGGTGAGCCGCTGGACCAGGTCGTCGATCTCCTGCGGCGTGCCGGTGACCAGGGTGGAGCGCAGGCCGTTGCGGCCGGACAGGGTGAGTCCGCCGGTCAGGTACGGCTCGACCTCGTCCGCGGCGGTCATCACCACGATGCCCTCGCCGCGCCCGACGGCCAGCTGCTGGAGCAGCCGGCCGTGGTGGGCGGCCAGCCGGGAGGCGTCGTCGAAGTCGAGCGCACCGGCCACGTGGGCGGCGGCGAACTCACCGACGCTCTGCCCGACCACGACGTCCGGCTCCACCCCCAGCGAGCGCCAGGCCTCGGCCAGCGCGACCTGGAGCGAGAACAGCAGTGGCTGGAAGACGTCCATGTCGTCGAGCCGGCCGTCCGGGGAGAGCAGCTGGTCGACCAGGGAGAAGCCGAGCAGCTCCCGCATCCGCCGGTCGGAGCGCATCATCGAGCGGCGGAACACCGGCAGCCCGGCGAGCAGTTGGCGGCCCATGCCGACCCACTGGGAGCCGTTGCCGGAGAACAGGAAGGCCACCCGCGGGCGGCGCCCGGTCGCCTCCCCGACGCTCAGGCCGGTCGCCTTCCCGACGCTCAGCCCGGGGGCCGGCTCGCCGTTGCCGAAGGCGTCCAGCTGGGTGCGGAGTTCGGCCATGTCGCGGGCGGCGGCCGCGAGCCGGAAGGCGCCCCCGCCGGGTGCGCGGCCGCACAGCTCGCGCAGGTCGGTGGCGTCGCGCAGCGCCCGGGCCCGGTCGGCCAGCGCCTCCCGGGAGTCCGCGGCCAGCAGCAGCAAGGAGCTTTCGGGGCGCGGCAGTTCCTCGACGGCGACGTGGCAGATCGCGCCGCCGAAGCCGAAGGAGCTGACCCCGCCCCGGCGGGCGTCGGAGCGCCGCGGCCAGGGCGTCAGCCGGTCCTGGACGGTGAGCTGGTACTCGTCGAAGAGGATCTGCGGGTTCGGCGTGCTGTAGTGCAGGCTCGGCGGGAGCACGCCGTTGCGCATCGACATCGCGAGCTTGACCAGGCCGACGATGCCGGCGGCGGCCTCCAGGTGGCCGACGTTGGACTTGACGGAGCCGAGCCGCAGCGGCTCGGTGCGGTCGCCGCCGAGGACCGCGCCGATCGCGTTGGCCTCGATCGGGTCGCCGAGCGGCGTCGCGGAGCCGTGGCACTCGATGTAGTCCACCAGGTCCGGGGCGATGCCGGCCCGCCGGTACGCGGTGCGCAGCATCTTCTCCTGGGCCTGCGGGTTGGGCGCCGTCATGCCGTTGCTCAGGCCGTCGTTGTTGGAGGAGCTGCCCTTGATCAGGCAGTACACCGGCAGGTCGCGCTCCAGGGCGACGCTGAGCGGGGCCAGCACGACCACGCCGGCGCCCTCGCCGCGGACGTAGCCGTTCGCCCGGGCGTCGAAGGACTTGCAGCGGCCGTCCGGGGCGAGCGCGCCCATCGCGTCCATGGCGGTGTAGTAGTCGGAGACGAAGCTCAGGTTGACGCCGCCGGCCAGCACCAGGTCGCTCTCGCCGAGTTGGATCGACTGGCAGCCGACGTGCACCGAGACCAGGGAGCCGGCGCAGGCGGCGTCGATGGCCATGCTCGGGCCCTGGAGGCCGAGCAGGTAGGAGACCCGGTTGGCGATGATGCCGTCGTGCATGCCGGTCGCGGTGTGCGGGGTGATCTGGCTGTCGGGGCCGCGGTAGTGCGCCAGGGCGGCGTAGTCGCCCCAACAGGAGGCCATGAACACGCCGGTGTCGCTGCCGAGCAGGGTGTGCGGGGCGATGCCCGCGTCCTCCAGCGCCTCCCAGCACAGTTCCAGGACCAGCCGCTGCTGGGGGTCCATCTGGACGGCCTCGCGGGGCGAGATGCCGAAGAACAGCGGGTCGAAGCGGTCGATGCCGTCGATGAACCCGCCCCAGCGGACCGCGTCGTTCATCAGCTCGCGGCGCGCGGCCGGCACCGGCCCGACGGCGTCGCGGCCCTCGACCAGCAGCCGCCAGAACGAGGACGGGTCCGGCCCGCCGGGGAAGCGGCAGCCGATGCCGACGACCGCCACCGGCTCCTGCGCGGACGGGCGGCGCTCCGCGCCCCGGGCGGGCTCCGTCTCGCGCGGCCCCTCGACCAGGGCCCGGGCCAGTTCGCCGACGGTCGGGTACTGCCAGATCCAGGTGGCCGGGACGGCCCGGCCGAGGAATTCGGACAGCGCCGCAGCGAGCGCCACCGACTTCGCGGAGTCCAGTCCGTAGCGGTGCAACGGGGCCCGGGGATCCAGGGTGTTCGCGGACACGTCCAACAGTTCGGATACGCGGGAAAGCAGGAAATCCGTGACGGCGGACAAGTCCGGCACCGCTCGTTCTTGGGGCATGGCGACTCCCTGGGCAGGGCGGAAGGATCGAGTGGGTGGAAGGGGTGGGTGGAACCGCCCGGCTGCCCGGTCGGAGAGTGCGGACGGCCACCGGTATGGCCTGGGCATGACAGGCTTAATCAGCCGCGTGCGGACGTGCGAAGGTGCGGACCAGCGGCTCGAATCGGCTCGTTGATCGCGGCACAGCGGCCCACTGTGAAGTTCTCGCCGCAGCGTGCGGCGCCCGCCGACCGGCGTGTCGGCACGTCCGAGGTGGGGGTACCGCGGTGCTGCTGTCTCGGTCCGCCCTGGGCGCGGAGGTCGAATCGGGTGGCGCAACGAGTATGCGAATAATGCGAATCGATGTGCAGCGGATCACCAGGTATTTACCGACCAGCGGGTATGAGAGTGCCACCTGGCGATTGGTGAGACAAGCGTCGTCGGCGGGCCGGTCGGGGCAGTGGCGGGAACCGATCGGCAAAGTGTCCGATTCGACCTGCTCGATCGAACGTCTCCGGTCGAATGAAACAACGGCGGATGAACCGGTGCACAGCGGGCATGCGTTCGCGTACGATATAGTCAATCAGCCCAGCGCACAAGGAAGTTGAGTGTGGCCGGAATCGCCGCGCGGTCGGGGCGGGGTGGACAGCGGAGGATCGACCCGGGCAAGCTGACCTCCATGCCAGTTGCGAGTCTTGAGACAGCGTCAGTCGGTGTCGACCGCTCCTTAGCCCGACCCTCGGCCGGACAGTGCTCCGCTGTTGCACCCCTCGGTGCACCGCGGCCCGTCGACCGCACCGGCGGGGTCTGCGCCGAATCCACCGGCGGGTCGGCATGACCGACATCGCGGTGCAGCCGCTGGCCCGGCCGGGACTGGCGCTCGGCGTGCTGGCCGGGGCGCTCGCCCTGGACGTCAGCGGCCTCGGGGTGCTCAACGCCGCCCTGCCCTCGGTCGGCAGCCGCTTCGACCTGGCCGACACCACCCTCCAGTGGGTGATGACCGCCTACGCCGTCACCTTCGCCGGCTTCCTGCTGGTCGGCGGCCGCCTGGCCGACGTGCTCGGCCGGCGGCGGGTGTTCGAGGTCGGCGTCGCCGTCTTCACCGTGTCCGCGCTGGTCGGGGCGGTGGCGCCGAACATCGGGGTGCTGCTCGGGGCGCGCGCCGTCCAGGGCATCGGCGCCGCGCTGTCGGGCCCGGCCGCGCTGGCCCTGCTGTCGGAGGCGTTCCCGGCCGGTCCGGCCCGCAACCGGGCGTTCAGCGTCTACGCGGCGGTCGGCGCCGCGAGCTTCAGCGGCGGGGTGATGCTGGGCGGCGTGCTGACCCAACTCCTCGGCTGGCGTTCGGTGCTGTGGTTCTCGGTGCTGCTGGGCGTCGCCGTGCTCGCCGTGACCCGGATCGGCCTGCCCGACGGCACCGGGCACAGCGGCCGGCTGGACCTGCCCGGCGCGGTGGCCGGCACCCTCGGCCTCACCCTGCTCGTGGTCGGGGTGAGCAGCTCCGGCGCGACGGCCTGGACGGTACTGGCCGCGGCGGCGCTCTGCCTGGTGCTGTTCGTCGTGCGGGAGCACCGCACCGCCGACCCGGTCCTCCCGCTGAACCTGTTCCGGCTCGGCTCCGTCCGGGCGGCCAGCCTGGCGGCGTTCCTCCAGTACATGGGCTCGGTCGGGATGCTGTTCTTCGCGCCGCTGTACCTCCAGGGGATGCTGGGCTACTCCCCGTTCGAGTCGGGCCTGGCGCTGGTGCCGATGTCCGCCGCGGTGTTCCTCACCGCCAACTTCGCCACCGGCCGGCTGTTGGCCCGGTACAGCCCGCGCACCCTGATGGCCGTCGGCCTGGTCCTGATCGGCGTCGGCACCGGACTGTGGCTGGCCACCCCGCACGACGGCTCCTACGTGGTGTACGTGCTGCCCGGCCTGGTGCTCAGCGGCATCGGCCAGGGGCTGAACTTCCCCTCGATGACCACCGCCGGGCTGGCCGGCGTCCCGGCCGAACGGCAGGGCGTCGCCGGGGCGGTCAACGTCGTGACCCAGCAGATCGGCGCGAGCGTCGGCGTGGCACTGATGGTCCTGGTCGCCGGGACCAGCACGGACCAGCTCGACGGCTACCACCTCGCCTACATCACCGCCGCCGCCGCCTGCCTGCTCGGCGCCGCGGCCATCGCCGCGGGGCGGCGCGCCTGAGCTCGGGCCCGGTCCCCGGCCCGGCCCGCGGGCCGGGCCGGGGACCGGTTGACGGCTCCGGCCCGGTGGAGCATGCTGCTGACGAAGCCAAGCAAGCGCTTAGTCACTCGCGAAAGGCGCCACCCCGTGCCGTCCCTGCTGCTCTCCCGCCGTGATCTCGACTTCCTGCTGTACGAATGGCTGGACGTCGCCGCGCTCACCGGGCGGGCGCGGTACGCGGACCACTCGCGGGAGACCTTCGACGCGGCCCTGGGCCTCAGTGAGCAGGTCGCCACCCGGCACTTCGCGCCGCACAACAAGCGGAACGATGCCGAGGAGCCGCGGTTCGACGGCGAGCGGGTGCACATCATCCCGGAGGTCAAGGAGGCGCTGGCCGTCTTCGCCGGCACCGGGCTGCTCGGCAGCGCCATGGACTACGAGGTCGGCGGCGGGCAGCTGCCCTCGGTGGTGGCCAGCGCCTGCTTCGCCTGGTTCCAGGCCGCCAACCCGGGGACGTCCGGGTACCCGTTCCTCACCGCGGGCAACGCCAACCTGCTGCTGGCGCACGGCAGTCGCGACCAGATCGACACCTACGTCCGGCCCATGGTGGAGGGTCGGTTCTTCGGCACCATGTGCCTCTCCGAGCCGCAGGCCGGCTCCTCGCTGGCCGACGTCCGCACCCGGGCGGAGCCGCGCGCGGACGGCACGTACCGGCTGTTCGGCAACAAGATGTGGATCTCCGGCGGCGAGCACGAGCTGTCCGAGAACATCGTCCACCTGGTGCTGGCCAGGATCCCCGGCGGACCGTCCGGGGTGAAGGGCCTGTCCCTGTTCATCGTGCCCAAGGTGCTGGTCGGCGCCGACGGCTCGCTCGGCGAGCGCAACGACGTCGTGCTGGCCGGGCTCAACCACAAGATGGGCTTCCGGGGGACGACCAACACCCTGCTCAACTTCGGCGAGGGCGTGCACCGGCCGGGCGGCGAGCCCGGCGCCGTCGGGCACCTGGTCGGCGAGCCGCACCGCGGCCTCGCGTACATGTTCCACATGATGAACGAGGCCCGGATCGGCGTCGGACTCGGCGCCGCCGCGCTCGGCTACACCGGCTACCTGCACGCCCTGGACTACGCCCGCACCCGCCCCCAGGGGCGCCCGGCCGGGGCCAAGGACCCGGCCTCCCCGCAGGTGCCGATCATCGCCCACGCCGATGTGCGCCGCATGCTGCTGGCCCAGAAGGCCTACGCGGAGGGCGCGTTGGCCCTGGTGCTGTACGCCGGCCGGCTCCTCGACGAGGAGCGCACCGGTGCGACCCCCGACATTCGGGCCCGCGCCCACCTGCTGCTGGACGTCCTGACGCCCGTGGTCAAGAGCTGGCCCTCCCAGTGGTGCCTGGAGGCCAACAGCCTGGCCATCCAGGTGCACGGCGGCTACGGCTACACCCGCGAGTACGACGTCGAGCAGTTCTACCGCGACAACCGGCTCAACCCGATCCACGAGGGCACCCACGGCATCCACGGCCTCGACCTGCTCGGCCGCAAGGTCGTCATGGACGACGGCGCCGGGCTGCGCCTGCTCGTCGAGACGATCTCGGCGACGACTGCCCGCGCCGAGGGACTCGGCGGTGACGCCGCCGGGTATGCGGCGCAGCTGGACGAGTCCGTCCGGCGGATCGCCGCGGTCACCCGGCGGCTGTGGGCGACCGGCGACCCGGAGACGGCCCTGGCCAACGCGACCGTCTACCTGGAGGCGGTCGGCCACACCGTCGTCGCCTGGCTGTGGCTGGAGCAGTACCTCGCCGCCGCAGGCGGCACCGAGCCCTTCCACGAGGGCAAGCGGCACGCCTGCCGGTTCTTCTTCCGCCACGAACTGCCCAGGACCGAAGCGCAGTTCCGCCTCCTGGAGAGCCTGGACCGCACCGCCGTCGAGATCCCCGACGACGCGTTCTGAGCGCGGTGCGTCCCCTGCACCCGCTCGGGTGCGGGGGACGGGCCCTGGACGGGAGCGTCAGACGGCGGCCAGGCGGGCGTGCCGGCGGGCGGTCGCCTCGGTCGGGTCGAGGACCGGGACGGCGGCCAACAGCCCCTTGGTGTAGGGGTGTTGCGGGGAGTCGTAGACCGCGTCGGCGTCGCCCTGCTCCACGATCCGGCCGGCCCGCATCACTGCGACCCGGTCGCTCACCTGGCGGACCACGGCGAGGTCGTGCGCGATGAAGACCAGGGCGAGCCCGAGGTCGCGCTGCAACTCGCCCAGCAGGGCGACCACTTGGGCCTGGGTGGTGACGTCCAGCGCGGAGACCGGCTCGTCGCAGACGATCAGCCGCGGCTCGGGCGCCAGGGCCCGGGCGATGCCGACCCGCTGGCGCTGGCCGCCGGAGAACTCGTGCGGGTAGCGGTGGTACCAGCCGGCGTCGAGTCCGACCCGTTCGAGCAGCTCGCCGACCCGGGCGCGGATCCGGCGCTCGTCGCTCTCCCCGGCCACCCGCAGCGGGTCGGCGACGGACTCCCCGATGGTGCGGCGCGGGTTGAGCGAGGAGACCGGGTCCTGGAAGACCATCTGCAACTCCCGGCGGAGCGGGCGTAGTTCGCGCTCCCTGAGGGCCCCGATGTCCCGGCCGCGGTAGTGCAGCCGGCCGGCCGTCGGTTCCAGCAGCCGGACGAGCATCCGGCCGAGCACGGAGGCGGGCCCGCCGGTGCCGTCGTGGACGACACCGGCGAGCCCGCCTCCCGGTTCAGGTCGGTCAGTCGAGGGTGTAGCCGAGGACCCCTTCGGCCACCTGGCCCTCGCAGTTGATGTCGTTGGAGTCGAAGTGCTCACCGTTGACCGTGCAGCGGCGCAGGACCCGGCTCGCCACGCCGGCCGGCGGCGCGGTGTAGGCGTAGCCGAGCGTGCTGAGGAACTGCTGGCCCTCGCAGTTGGCGGCCGGCGAGGTGAAGGTGTCCACGCTGTTCCAGACCTTGCACGAGTAGAGCGGGGCGGTACCGGCGACCTGGCTGCCGTAGAGCCAGCCGAGGCTGCCCTCCAGGTAGTAGCCGGCGGGCGCCGACCCGGTGGTGCTCAGGTGCTCGGGGCCGTTGTACCGGTTGAGGTTGACGGTGCCGGGGGCCGGCTGGGTGGCGCACTGGAGCTGGGCGCTGCCCTCCCAGCTCGTGACCGGCCCGATGGAGGCGGACACGGCGGCCTTCGCGCCCCGGGCCGCGAGGAGGTTGTTGTTGTTCGGCCAGGCCTGCGCGGTGCCCACCTGGAGGCACTGGGAGCTGCTGAAACCGGCCGCCTGGGCCTGGGAGAGGGCGTTGTTGAGCGCGCTCTGCTTGGCCTGGGCCGACGTCGAACCGAAGCCGTCGCCCGTGTAGTTGGCCTGGGTCGGGGTCGCCGAGGCGGGGATCGCGGCGACCAGCAGCATGGTGCCGGCGGCTGCGGCGATGCCCAGTGCGCGGGGGATTGCCCTCATGGTGTGGCCTTTCGTCGTTGGATCCGGTGCTGGCCGGCGCGGGTGGCCGGCCCAGGGGGCGCGTGCCGGGGCCGAGTTGCGGGTCACGGGGTCCGGTGCGGCGCCGACCGAGAACCTAACGGTCCGCCAGTTCGCTGCTGTAGCCCTCCATATGGGGGGCTTGAGGGCGGCGGGCCGGAGGGTGTCCACTGGCCCTGCCCCTGCCCACCGGTGGCGGTCAGGGCGCGGCGAACCCGTCCTCCCGCACCCGGGTCGCCAGGTCGATCTTGGTGTACGCGGGCCGCCCCGCCCGCCGGTACTTGGCCTTGACGCGGTCGAGGTAGTCCTTCGCCGTGTTCGGGGTGATGCCGGCCCGGCGCGCCGCGGACTTGAGGGTCAGCCCCGAGGCGTAGTCGAGCAGGACCTGCAGCTCCTTGGGTGACAGCCGGGGCCGGTTCGGGCCGCCGTCGTGCGCGTGTGGTGGAACCGGGTCTACGGTCATCGCGGCCCCCCTCGTACCGCCGCCGCGGGCGGCCCGCCAGGGCAGCTCCGACCGAGCGAGCAGGGCGTGTGCCCCGACCTGGCCGAACAGTCGCCGTGCCGCGTCGGTCGCGCTCTCGTAGCCGGAGCGGTCACCGCGGTCGGCGGCGATGTCGGCGGCCACCAGCTGGGCCATCCCGGCGCGGACCACGAAGCCGGAGGCGGCCAGTCCGTCCGCGGCCCGGCGGGCCAGCGCCGTCGCCCGGTCCTGCTCCCCGCGGGCCCGCAGCAGGCGGGCCGAGGCCAGCGACACCACGGCCCCGGCCGCGGGCAGCCCGGCACTGCGGGCCGCCCGCCCCGCCAGCTCGACGTGCCGGGCGACCAGGGCGGTGTTCCCCTCCGCCGCGTGCACCGCGGCCATCAGGTCGTGGCCGTGGGCCGGCATCGGGTCGCGCCACCGGTCGTCGCCCAGGCTGAGCAGCCGGGCGGCCTCGGCCGCCGTCGGGGGCTGCCCGCAGATCACCGCGGTCTCCACGACGGCGTGCCGCACCACCGCGCGCCACACCGCGGTCGGCGGCTCCGGCTGGCCGAGCAGCAACTCCCGTGCCGGCCCCACGGCTTCCGCTCCGCCCTGCCAGGCCGCGGCCCGC
Source organism: Kitasatospora sp. NPDC058162 (assembly GCF_042884005.1). Classification (NCBI taxonomy): domain Bacteria; kingdom Bacillati; phylum Actinomycetota; class Actinomycetes; order Kitasatosporales; family Streptomycetaceae; genus Kitasatospora; species Kitasatospora sp. NPDC058162. The sequence goes on along the minus strand of NZ_JBHVUS010000023.1, from coordinate 38,148 downwards.
AGCCGGAGCGCCGCCGCGATCGCCAGCGTCTCGGCGGCACCGAGCTCCCGGGCCAGCTCCAGCGCCCGGTCGGCGGCGAGCCGCGCCGCGTCCATCGGCCCCGACATCAGGAGCAACGCCGCCCGCACCGCGTGCAGTTGGGGGAGAACGTAGTGGTGCTGATGGCGCTCGGCCAGGGCGATGCCGCGCTCGATGCGGTCGGCCGTCCGCTGCCGCCGTTCCAACAGCACGCCGGCCCAGCCGCGTTCGGGCAGGGTGGCGAGCGCCCGGAGCCGTCCGCGCGCGTCCAGCGAGTCGGCGAGCCGCTCCGCCGCGTCCAGGGCCCGGCGGGCGGCGGGCACCGCCCCCTGGCCGATCGCGGCGAGGCTGGTCAGGCTGTGCGCGGCCAGCCGGGTGCCGTCCGAGTCGTCACGGTGGACGGCGGTCTCGATCCGGCGCAGGCTCCTTCGGGTCTGACCGTTCATCAGATCCAGTCTGGCAAGCTGGAGTTCGTCGGTCGCCCGGACCCCGTCCCGGTCCAGCAGGCCGTAGACCCGGTCCGTCCGGCCGCGCAACCGTTCCACGAGGGCGACCGGCCCGACGGCGCGCGTGCGGTTGGGGTCCGTGTCGGACAGCAGCGGGCACAGCACCTCGGCGGCGTCGTCCAGTCGGCCGGTCAGGGTGAGCGCGCGGCCCAGCAGCACGGTGGCCTCGGCGCGCGGCCCGGTGGGATCCGCCCGCTCGGGGAGCGCGTCCAGGACGGCGCGCAGCCAGCGCGCACCGGTCGCGGGATCGGTCTCGAGGACGGAACGGGCCGCGGCGGTGAGCCTGGTCAGGCAGTCCCGGTCGGCGGCCGGCGCCGCGTGCTCGGCCTGCCCGGCCCACACCGCGGGCGGCGCCCCGCACCGGTCGAGGTGATCGGCGGCGCGCCGGTGGGCCCCGGCGCGCCAGACCGGGCCGGCCAGCCGGTAGAGGGCGGCGGCGGGCAGCGGTTGGGCGAAGCGGTAGCGGCCACCGGTCGGGGTGACGCAGCCGTGCCCGGCCAGCTCGTCGAGCGCCTCGTCCACCGCCTCGACCGGAAGGCCGGCCACGGCCGCCACCAGTGCCGGGTCGAACCCCGGTCCGGCCACGGCCGCGGCCCGGAGCACCTCGCGGGCCCGCTCCGACAGCGTGGCCAGCTCCCCGCGCAGCTCCGGCCCGGGCTGCCAGCCGTCCGGAGGCCGCTCGGCTGTGGGTCGCCCGACGCCGCGCGGATCGCCTGCGGCCAGCCCGGACAGCAGCTCGGCGGACAGCTCGGCGGGCAGCTCGGCGAGGGCGCGCAGGTACCGGGGGTTGCCGCCGCTCGCCCCGGCCAGTAATCGCCGACGCTCCGGTGCCGCGTCCGGCAGCAGCCGGGCGAGCGCGCCCGGGCCCAGGGGAGCGAGCTCGAGCCACTCCGCGTCGGCGTCGACCAGCGTCCGGGTCAGCCAGGGCGGACAGCCGCCGCTGCGACAGGCCAGCACGACGGTGAACCGCCCGGCCGGCGGGCTCGCGACCAGCCGGTCGAGCAGCAGCAGCGACTCCCGGTCGGCCCACTGGAGGTCGTCCAGCAGGAGGACGGGCGAGGCTCCGGCGAGAGCCTCGCGCAGCCGCCGGTGCCGCCGGTGCCCGTGCCGGGCCCAGTCGCCGTCCGCCCCGCCGCTCGCCGTGCCGCCCGCAGCGTCGGCGAAGCCTTCGAGCAGGCCCCGGGCCCCGGTGCCCCAGAGCGCGTCCAGCAGCAGCCCGTACGGCTCCGAGCGGCCGCCCCGGGTGGCCCGTGCCTGCCCCACCGGTCGCCCGGACCCGGCCGCCGAGCGCCGCAGTTCGGCCAGCAGTCGGCTCTTGCCGATCCCCGGCGGCCCCTCCACCACCCCGACCGCCGGCCGCCGGTCGTCGGCCTCCAGCAAGCCCGCCAGGCGGCGCAGTTCGTGGTCGCGCCCGGCCAGTACGTCATCGTCCCGAGAAATCCGCACGAGCTGGCATGAAACCACGTCCGGCACGGATCGCCCAGACATCGGACACGAAGAGCCCCCGCCCCCGACCGCCGGCCGCTCGGCCCCGCCGTCAGCAGTCCGGCACGGGATCGGTCTCGCTGGTGATGTCGGTGTCCCGCACGAAGCCGACCGCGCCGTTGTCGGCGGTGGTCAGCAGCCAGCGGGTCGGGTGCGGGCCGCCGACCCAGGCCTGGTTGTCCTCCTTGCAGGAGAACCAGCTGGGGTCGGTGTTCAGGTAGCCGACGACGGTGTTCGGGTCCGGGTAGACGTGGTTGTCGCCGACCGTGCCGAAGACCGGCGAGCCGGGCACGTTGTGGCAGTACCACCGATTGGCCTCCCCGGGCCAGCAGTTGTCGGCCGCGACGGCGGACGGGGCGGCCACCACCCCCAGGCTCACGACGAGGGCGGTGGTGGCAGTGGCGGCGGCGGTCCTGGCGGTCCCGGCGGTGCTGAACATGTCTCACTCCTGTTGTCGTTCCTGCGGGCCGGCCGGAGAGACCGGTCCTGTGGGTCGGCCCGCGCGCAGCGTGCCCGGCGGTCCCGGCGTGTCACACCTCCGGTTCCGGCGGCGGCCCGAACCGGCCGGTCCGGGGCGGTTCGTGGCCGAACTCCTTCGCTCGCGCGCACGGCCCTCGGACCGGCGCGCGGAGTGCTTCATCGGGATGTCATCGGCCGCTGCGATGGTCGTCCGGTGACCTGGGCCGACCACGCACCGCGACGGAGCGGGCGGGTGGGCCGACCTCGTGGGGAGGAATCGCAATGCAAGCACGAAAGATCGCGGCCGCGGCAGCCGGGCTCCTGATGACGGTGGGGCTGACGGCGGCTCAAGGCGCCACGGCACAGGCGGCGACCACGCGCGTGGCCGCCCCGTGCGAGGGCACCTACACGATCGTCGTCGGGGGCACCGGTAGCTCCTGGAACAACGACGGCTTCTACGGCAACATCCAGCAGCACGTCGGGTACCCGACCACGATCCCCAACGGCGCGAGCACCCGGGCGGGCGTCAACGAGCTGAATCGGCTGGTCCGCGACCAGCGCGCGGCCTGTCCGGACCAGCACGTCAAGATCGGCGGGTACTCGCTGGGCGCCGGGGTGGTGCACGTCTGGGTGACCGAGAACTGGCAGACCTTCGGCAACGTCAACGCCATCCTGGTCGCCGACCCGAAGCGCCAGGGCAACCCCGGGACCGACGGCGGGGCCGTGCCGTTCGGCGGCATCATCGGCGCCCCGCTGGCCGGCGCCGACCGGTTCTTCGGCAACATCCCCGTCAAGACGATCTGCAACCGGGACTACGTCTGCGACGAGTCCGCCGGGATCTGGACCTACCCGTACAACCACACCCATGACTACCCCGAAGACTTCAACATGGACCACCACAACGACAGCGCCAACGAGCAGTGGTACAACGGCACCTGGTACCCGGCGAGCTGGTAGTCGCCCCGGGCCGCCGGGTCCGGAGCCGACCCTTCCGCACCACCTGTCCGTGCCCGGGGAACCTCCGGTCACCGGACAGGTGGTGCTCCGTTGGTAGTGGGACGGGGGGCGGTCGCGGGGGTGCCGCCCCCGTCATCGGGATGTCATCGCCCCTCCCTAGCGTGGCCCGCGTACGGACAAAAACCCTCGGATGACAGGGAAGGGACGGCCCGATGGCGCGGAGGGGACTCAAAACGAGGCTGCCGGTGGTGGTCTTGGCCGCGGCGGCACTGATGGGCACGACGGTGGCGGCCGGATCACCGGCCGGCGGTTCGGCGGCCGCCGCGGGGGCGCCGGACAAACCGACGATCCGCTACACCGAGTACGGCATCCCGCACATCATCGCCGCCGACCTGGCGGGGCTGGGGGAGGGGTACGGCTACGCCGCGGCCAAGGACAACATCTGCACCCTGGCCGACACCTACCTGATGGTCAACGCCCAGCGGTCCCGCTACCTGGGCCCGAACGGCAAGGCCAGCCCCGGCCAGAACCAGAACAGCACCACCAACCTCAACAGCGACCTCTACTTCCAGCGGATCAACGACAACCGGGTGGTGGAGGGGCTGATCGACCAGCCCGCGCCCAAGGGGCCGGAGCCGGAGGTCAAGGACGCCATCCGCGGCTACGTCCGGGGCTACAACCGCTACCTGGCCGAGACCGGCGTCGGCAACATCTCCGACCCGGCCTGCCGCGGCGCGGCCTGGGTGCGGCCGATCACCGAGCTGGACGTCTACCGGCACGCCCACGCCGAGATCATCATGGGCAGCGCCGACCCGCTGGTGGACGGCGAGGTGAACGCCGCACCCCCGGGCGCGTCGGCCGCCGCCCAGCCCGGTGCCGCCCAGCCGGCCGCCGCGGCGCCGCAGCTCTCGCCCGAGGAGACCGGGAACCGGATCCGCGAGGCGATGGCCGCCGCCCGGCAGCAGGGCAGCATGGGCAGCAACGCCCTGGCGGTGGGCTCCCAGGGGGTGTCCGGGGGCACCAGCATGCTGCTGGCCAACCCGCACTTCCCCTGGCAGGGCAAGAACCGGATGTGGCAGGCCCAACTGACCATCCCGGGGCGCTTCAACGTCTCCGGGGCCAGCCTGCTCGGCCTGCCCGCCGTGAACATCGGGCACAACGACGACGTCGCCTGGAGCCACACCGTCGCCACGGTCGCCCCGTTCGGACTGTTCGACGTCCAGGTGGACCCGCTGCACCCCACCAACTACCTGGTGGACGGCGTCTGGACGCCGATGACCTCGCAACAGGTCGGGGTCGACGTACTGAACCCGGACGGCTCCGTCGGCCGGGTCACCAGGACGCTGTGGGCCACCCGGTACGGCCCGATCACCACCTCGGTCCTGGGCAACCCGCTGCCCTGGGTCGTGAGCGCCCATGCGGTGCGGGACGCCAACATGGACAACCTGCGGGCGCTGAACACCTGGTTCCACCTCGACCAGGCCAAGGACGTCAACGACGTGGTGAACGCCCTGGAGACCACCGAGGGCGTCCCCTTCTTCAACACCGTCGCCTCGGACCGCAAGGGCAACGCCCTCTACGCGGACATCCAGGCCGCCCCGAACATCACCGACGCCCACGCGCAGTCCTGCCTCACCCTGACCGGCCAGGTGCTCTTCAACCAGTCGCTGCGGCTGCCCAACGTCCCGCCGGTCTCCATCTTCGACGGCAAGCGCAGCGAGTGTGACTGGCCGAACGACCCGAACGCCGTCGCGCCGGGCCTGATGGACCCGCACCAGCAACCGCGGCTGATCCGCTCCGACTTCGTGGGCAACGCCAACGACAGCGCCTGGCTGGCCAACCCCGAGCAGCCGCTGTCCTTCCCCCGGGTGATGGGCGACAGCGCCGCGCCCCGGTCGCTGCGCACCCAGGAGCTGATCCTGACCGCGCAGAACCGGATCAACGGCACCGACGGCCTGCCGGGCCGGGGCTTCACCCCGGAGAACATGCGGCAGCTGCTGTTCGCCGGCAACAGCCGGGCGGCCGACCTGGCCCTCGACGCCACGGTGCGCGCCTGCCAGGGCGCGCCGTTCGGGCTCGTGCTGGTGGACGGCAACCTGGTCAACATCAGTGAGGCGTGTCCGATCCTGGCCGCCTGGAACCACAAGTTCACGCCGGACAGCCGGGGTTCCTGGCTGTTCGAGAACGTCTGGTTCTCCCTGAGCAGCGGACAGGCGATCGAGAAGCTGCCCTGGCGGGTGCCCTTCGACCACAAGGACCCGGTGCACACGCCCAATTCGCTGGACGCCGGCAACGACGCCGTCCGCAACGCGGTCGCCCGGGCCGTCCTCGCGGTGCGCAACTCCGGTGTCGCGCTGGACGCGCGGCTGTCGGACGTCCAGAAGGTCACCCGCAACGGCGAGCAGATCCCGGTCCCCGGCGCGATCCACGAACTGGGCGTGCTGAACGTGGTGACGCCCGGCACGGTCGACGGCAAGTTCGACATCACCTTCGGCTCCAGCTTCGTCCAGGAGACGCGGTTCACCGCCGACGGCCCGCCGCAGTCCGCCTCGGTGCTGGCCTACTCCCAGTCCGCCGATCCGAACTCGCCGCACTACGCCGACCAGACCAAGCTGTTCTCGGCCGGCCAGTGGGTGACGGAGCGCTACACCGAGGACCAGATCGCGGCCTCACCGGCCCTGGAGGTCAAGGTCCTCGACTGAGGCCCCGCCGCGCACCACGACACCCACGAGGAGGAACAGCATGACGAGGACACCGCACCGCTGGCGAAGGCTGGTGGCCCTGCTGGCCGCCGTGGTCGGCATCGTCGGGACGGCCACCACGGCCGCTCCCGCCCAGGCCGCAGCCGGCACCGGGGCGCCGCCGAAGATGACGGACGGGTACGGCCTGACCCAGACCGACCAGGCCGTGGGCGACCCGACCGACTTCTACCTCACCGTGACCACGCCCGAGGTCGCGGGCAAGCACCACATCAAGATCATCCTGCCGAGCGGGTACTACGACGACCCCACCCGGCGCTACCCGGTGCTGTACTTCCTGCACGGTTCGCCCGACGACCCGATCCAGCAGAACTACCCGGCGCTGACCATGTCCAACGCGATGATCACGGTCATCCCGGACGGCGGCGTCCGCGGCTGGTACGCGAACTGGCTCAACCAGAACACCCCGGCCGGCGCCCAGAACTGGGAGAACTTCCACCTCAACCAGGTGATCCCGTTCATCGACGCGAACCTGCGCACGGTCGCCACCAAGAAGGCCCGGGCCGTCGCCGGGGTCTCCATGGGCGGCTTCGGGGCCTTCCACTACGCCCAGGACCGCCCCGACCTGTTCAGCCAGACCGCCTCGCTGTCGGGGGACATCGACCTGTCGGCCGATTCCATGGACCTGCGGCTGGCCGTCGTCGCCTCCCTGATCGACGCCCAGGGCGTGGTCTGCGGCTCGTCGTCCGGGGCCTGCGACCCGAACAACGACCCGTACAAGCCCGCCGTGGACAGCGACGCCCTGTTCGGCACGCCCTACCCGGTGTTCAACGCGGACTGGCGGTGGAACGCGGCCGACCCGTCCCAGCACATGGACAAGCTCGCCGGCATCGGCGTCTCCATCTACGTCGGCAACGGCCGCGGGGTGGCCACCGAGCCGGAGTTCTGGCTGGAGGGCGCGTCCAAGCACGTCAAGGACCGGATGGACGCCCTGGGCATGCCCTACCACTACGTCGACTACGGCGACGGCGCGGCCTGGGGGAGCCACTGCAACGGCGCCCACAACGGCGGTTGCTGGGAACAGGACCTGCTGGACCTGATCCCGCGGCTGGAACGGGCCTTCGCCTCCTGACCATGCCTGACCGTGCCGGGCCGTACGGCCGCGGACGGCCCCACCGGGAACGCCCGGTGGGGCCGTCGCCGCGCGGGGCTGGAACTGTCGGAGACGCTCAGGCCCCGCGCAGGATCAGCTGGCGGGTCCGCCGCAGCACCGGCCCGGGGGGCACCCCCAGGTCCTCGGCGAGCCGGCGGCGGGTGCGGTCGAACACGGCCAGCGCGTCGGCCTGGCGACCGCCCCGGTACAGCGCGCCCATCAGCATCGCGGCCACCGGCTCGTTCAGCGGGTGCTCCGCCGACAGGGCGATCAGCTCCGTGACCGCCCGGGCGCACTGGCCCAGCTGGAGCCGCCACTCCGACCGCCGCTGGGCGACGGTGATCCTGCGCTCGACGAGCCGCAGCCGCTCCAACTCGGCGAGCGGGCCCGGCAGTCCGGCCAGCGGCTCCCCGCCGAACAGGTCCAGGGCCCGGGAACAGAGCCGGACCGCCTCGGGCAGGTCGCCCGCCCGGTGGGCCGCCCCGGCGGCGGTGACCAGGTCCTCCATCCGCGCCAGGTCCACCTCGGTCGCACCGGCGGCCAGCCGGTAGCCGTACCGGTCGTGCTCGATCACCGGGACCGGGCAGTCCGCGAGGCGCAGGGTCTTGCGCAGCCGGTAGACGTGCACCGGCACCACATTGGTGACCGGCGGCTCCGACCCCCAGACGCCGTCCAGGAGCTCCTGTTGGCTGACGGTCCGCCCCCGGTGCAGCGCCAGTGCCGCCAGCACGGCCTGCTGGCGCAGGTGCCCCAGGTCCAGGGCCCGCCCGTCGTGCCAGGCCCGCAGCGGTCCGAGCACGGAGATCCGCACCCGCGGACCGGCCGTCCGGCCGGGGGCGCCCCGGGGCGCCGGGTCCGGCCCCGGTGTACGGGGCCCGTGGCCGGGGGCGACCAGCCCGCAGTCGAAGGCGTGGACGATGGCGGCGGCCCGGTCGCGCAGCCCGAGCTTGCCGAGGATCCGCGCGAGGTGTCCGGCCACGATGTCCTCGGAGACGGCGAGGGCGGCCGCGATCTCGTCGTCCCTCAGTCCGCAGCCGACCCCGTGGAGCACCGCGCGCTCCTGCTGCCCGAGTTCGGCTGCGCCCGGCCGGGCGGTGGTGGCGGTCGTCGGCATGGCTGCTCCCTGCACTCCGCGCCGACCGGTCCGGCCGGCGCCGACGTCAAGGTAGTGGCGGCCGTGCCGGGCCCGGAATCCGGAACGATCCGGAGTGGCACTCGAGCCCTGGGTGCACCGTGCCGCTCAGGGGCAGTCCGCGAGGGTCGGGCGGTCCTTGGTGCGGACGGCCGGGAGCCAGGCGGTGCCGGTGCTGGTCGCGGTGCCCGTGCCGGTGGCGGTACCGGTGCCGGTGCCGGTGCCGGGGAGGCGCACCCGGTACCAGAGGGTGGAGGTGCGGTCCTCCTCGTCGATGATCGGCAGGCCGGTGGCGAGCTGGCAGTCGGCGTCCAGGGTGTCGCCGTGCCAGACCCGGGTGGGGACGACGTTGTCCGCGGTGTAGGCGCGCCGCGGGTCGACGGCCAGGCCGAGGCTGCACGCGCGGTCGCGGTCGGCGCGGTCCTGGCAACTGCGCTCGGCGTTGTAGACCCGGATCCGCCCGGGGTGCCCGGGCGGCTCGGACCGCGGCCAGAGCGCTGCGGCGGAGCCAGCGGCCGTGGCGCAGGCGACCAGCGCGAGCAGGGCCGCGCGCGCCCGGGGGCGGCGCCGGCGGCGCGGGCGGCGGCCGCACTGGTGGTCGCGGATGCGGGCGAGCAGGCTCTCGGCGGTGTGCGGGGCGCGGGCGGCGTGGGTGGGGGCGAGGCAGTCGGCGGCCAGGTCGCGCCAGAACGGGGGGACGTCCGGGGCCAGCCGCAGCGCGGCGCGGCCCTCGGCGTACTGCTGGGCCGCGGCGCTGCGGGCGGTGGGGGTGGCACCGGGGAAGGGCGGGACGCCTGCGGCGAACACCTCGTGGATCACGATGCCGAGCGCCCAGATGTCGGCCGTGGTGCGGATCTTGACGCCCTGCTCGCCGAGCGGCTCCTTCCACCGCTCCGGTGGGAGGTAGTCGGGGGTGCCCATCGGGGCGCAGTGGCCGTGGGTGCCGGTGAGTTCGATGGCGAGGCCGAAGTCGGAGAGGCGGACCTCGCCGTCCCGGCCGATCAGGACGTTCTCGGGCTTGAGGTCGGTGTGGACCCAGCCGGAACGGTGCAGATGGGCCAGGCCCTCGCAGATGCCGGCCACGATCCGGCCGCCCCGGTCCTCGTCGACGCCGGTGGCGAGCAGCTCGCGCAGGGTGCACCGGGCGCGCTCCATGACCAGGACGATCGCACCGTCCAGCGCGGGGTGGTCGGGCGCGGCCAGGGCGAGGGTGTCGAGCAGCGGGACCAGCCGGGGGTGCGGGGCGGTGCGGGCCAACTCGACCTCGCGGCGGGCGGCTTCGGCGACGCTGCGGGCCTGGCGGGGGGCGAGCCCGGCGGTCGGCAGCACCTTGAGCGCGACCGTGCCGTCCGGGCCGTCACGTCCGTCCCCGGTGTCGTTCCCGGTGTCGTCCGGAGCGTCCGTTCCGTCCCGGCGGGCGGCGTAGACCGTCGCCCAGCCGCCCTCGCCGATGAGCCCGGTGACGGTCCACCCGCCGACCCGGTGGCCGGGCGGCAGCAGGTCCTCGCCGTCCCCGGGGAAGGCCGGATCGTGCATGGTCGGTGCCCCTCCTACCGTCCGGGCTCGGCGGCTTCGGGGCGCGGCAGGAGGGCGAGGTGCTCCTCGCGGACGATGCCGAACTTCAGCGCGAGTCCGACGACGGCCTCGCGCTTGCCGCTGCGGCGGTCGGTGCGGCCGGCGCCGTCGGGCAGGTCGATGCGGAGCTTCTCGTCGGCGAGGTAGTCCAGGTGCGAGCTGACCGCGCGCGCGGTCAGCCGCGCGCAGGCGGGGTGGTTGCGCAGCCGGGCGACCACCTGCGGGGTGGTGGGCACGGCGGCGGGGGAGAGGTCGCGCAGCCACGGTTCGCAGAGCGCGACCAGCACCAGGAAGTAGGTGGCGGTCTCGTCCAGCGAGTACGCCGTCATGGTGCGGCTCTCCCGGGAGCCGGGGCGGGCGTGCGGGTCGAGGTAGACGTGGTCGGGCGCGAACACCTGGAAGGACAGCGGGGTCTCGCGCCGCGAGGGCAGCACCACCCGGGAGAACTCGAAGGGGATCGGCGCGCCGAGCCGGCGCGGCGGCACCCGGAGGTACTCGCCGGCGCCCTCCGGATTCTCCACCAGGTAGGCGTGGGTGTTGCTGAGGTTGCTCAACTGCCAGTGGTCGTCGGTCGCGTGGATCTCGCCGGCCAGCCGGGAGACCGTCTCGTCGCCGAGCCGGAGTTCCACCGGTGTGCCGACCGAGCCGCGCCCGAAGCGCGCCCGTTCCCCCGGACCGAGCCGCAGGGTCACCGCGTCCTCGCCGTTCCCCTCCGGCAGGTGGACGAGAATCCCGCTCACCGTTCCCCCGTCCCGCGCACCGCTGTTCCGTGTCGCATGTTCCGTGTCGCCTGCCGACCGTTGCCCCGACGGACGAACGTTACCTCTTTGAGCATGACAATAAACGGAATGGTGGTGCAGACCACGTGACGGGGGCGCGCGGCGGGGGCGCGTAACGGAGTGCGTGACGGGGTGTGCGGTGGGGGTGGACGGGCGCACGGACCGGCAGGCCTACCTGCCGATCCGTGCGCCGGGGACTGCCGGTGCCGTCAGTTGACGGCGGGTCCGGCGGTGGTGTTGAGCCAGGCCCAGTCGGACCAGGTGGAGAAGCCGGTCTGCCACTTGTGGAAGACACCGGCACTGCTGGCGCCGAAGACCTCGATCCGGCCGTCGGCGTTGGCGGCGGCGAAGATCTCGGTGCCGCCGCCGCCGAAGGTGTCCCACTGGCCGTACGGGGCGTTCACGCCGGTCTGCCAGATGTGCTGGGCGGTGCTGCCGTTGATGGCGAAGGCCTCCACCCGGCCGTCGGGGGAGCGCTCACTGGTGATCCGGGAGCCGGCCGGTCCGCCGGCGGCCTCCCAGTCGGACCAGGTGGTCGGGTTGGTCTGGTACTTGTGGAAGACGCCGGTGGGTCCGGAGGCGAGGACTTCGAGGCGGCCGTCCTCGTTGTGGTCGACGGTGAGGGCGTGGCCGCCGCCGCCGAAGGTCTCCCAGGTGGACCAGCCGCCGCTGACGGCGGTCTGCCACTGGTGCTGGAAGGTGCTGGCATTGAGGGCGAAGACCTCGAGCCGCCCGTCGGGGGCCTTGCCGAGCCGGACCTCGCTGTCGGCGGGGCCGCCGCCGGCGGACTCCCAGTCGGACCAGCCGCTGTTCGGCGCGGTCTGGTACTTGTGGAAGATGCCGACCGGGCCGGAGGCGAAGACCTCCAGTCGCCCGTCCTGGTTGGCGCCGACGGCGAGGTCGTGGCCGCCGCCGCCGAAGGTCTCCCAGTTCGACCAGGCGCCGGAGGGCTGCAGCTGGTAGCGGTGCTGGAGGGTGGAGCCGTTGAGCGCGAAGACCTCCAGGCGGCCGTCCGCGTTCGGTCCGATCGCCAACTCGGCGCCGCCGGGGCCGCCGAGGGTTTCCCAGTCCGACCAGGCGCCGTTCACCGCGGTCTGCCAGGCGTGCGAGACACCGTTCGCCCCGGCCGCGAACACCTCCAGCCGGCCGTCCGCCCCGCGCGCGGAGACCACCTTGCCGGACTTCGCCGGGTACACCAGCGGCGCCGGTCCCGGGTCGTGGTGGCCGAGCCGGTCCGCGGCGGCCTGCGCCGCGTCCAGGTACCGCAGGTGGGCGCGCTCGTTGTAGGTCGACCAGGGCTGCCAGTTGGTGCCGCCGTTGGAGATGCGGTAGGCCGCGTCGGCGTTGCACTGGGCGTCGAAGGCGCAGGCGTCGCTGACCTCGGGGTGCCAGTAGTCGTTGATCTCCCACAGGCCGCGGTCGCGGGACGGCGGGGTATTGTTCTGGACGTTGGACGCCGACGGGTTGCAGCTGGACTCGGCCATGCCGACGGCGATCGCGGTCACCAGGGCGTCGCCCCGGAAGCCCGCGTGGTAGCCGACCTCGGCGCACAGGTCGATGCCGGTGGCGGCCGGCGCGGGGGTGGCACCGGCCGTCAGGCCCGCCGCCGCCACGCCGAGCGAGACGAGGGCGGACAGCAGGGCGCGGTGGGGCGCCCGGCGGGCGCGTGGTGTGCCGGTCAGTGGTGTGCTGGTCACGGGTGGGCCTTCCTCAGTTGACGGCGGGTCCGGCGGTGGTGTTGAGCCAGGCCCAGTCGGACCAGGTGGAGAAGCCGGTCTGCCACTTGTGGTAGACGCCGGCGCTGCTGCTGCCGAAGACCTCGATCCGGCCGTCGGCGTTGGCGGTCGCGGTGATCCCGGTGCCGGCGCCGCCGAAGGCGTCCCACTGGGTGTAGGGGGCGTTCAGGCCGGTCTGCCAGGTGTGTTGGGCGGTGCTGCCGTTGATGGCGAACACCTCGACGCGGCCGTCCGCCGTCGGCTGGCTGGTGAGCCGGGCGTCGGCCGGTCCGCCGGCGGGCTCCCAGTCGGACCAGGTGGTCGGGTTGCTCTGGTACTTGTGGAACACCCCGGCGGGCCCGGAGGCGAAGACCTCCAGCCGCCCGTCCTGGTTGTGGTCGACGGTGAGGGCGTGGCCGCCGCCGCCGAAGGTCTCCCAGGTGGACCAGCCGCCGCTGACGGCGGTCTGCCACTGGTGCTGGAAGGTGGTGGCGTTGAGGGCGAAGACCTCGAGCCTGCCGTCGGGGGCCTTGCCGAGTCCGAGCTCGCTGTCGGCGGGGCCGCCGCCGGCGGACTCCCAGTCGGACCAGCCGCTGTTGGGCGCGGTCTGGTACTTGTGGAAGATGCCGACCGGGCCGGAGGCGAAGACCTCCAGCCGGCCGTCCTGGTTGGCGCCGACGGCGAGGTCGTGTCCGCCGCCGCCGAAGGTCTCCCAGCTGGACCAGGCGCCGGAGGGCTGGAGCTGGTAGCGGTGCTGGAGGGTGGAGCCGTTGAGCGCGAACAGTTCCAGGCGGCCGTCCGCGTTCGGTCCGATCGCCAACTCGGCGCCGCCCGGGCCGCCCAGGGACTCCCAGTCCGACCAGGCCCCGCTCACGGCCGTCTGCCAGGCGTGCGAGACGCCGTTCGCCCCGGCCGCGAACACCTCCAGCCGGCCGTCCGCCCCGCGGGTGGACACCACCTTGCCGGAGTGTGCCGGGTACACCGGCGGGGCGGGGCGGGGGCCGGTCCCCGGCCGGCAGGGCATGGTGATGCCGCGGTCCGCGAGGTAGGGGATCGGGTCGGTGCGCACGGTCGCGTTCGCGTCGGCCCAGACCCGAAGGTGCAGGTGGGGGCCGCTGGCCTCGCCCTCGCTGCCCATCAGCGCGATCTGCTGACCGGCCGTCACATGATCGCCGACGGCCACGTCCCGCTCGCGCATGTGCCCGTACTCGGTGATGGTCCCGTCCGGGTGCAGGATGCGGATCCACTGGCCGTAGCCCTGGGCCGGTCCGGAGGCCGTCACCTCGCCGTCGCCGACCGCGTAGATCGGGCTGCCGTAGTCGTTGGCGATGTCGATGCCGTTGTGCTCCGGGGTGTAACCCTGGGAGATGTAGCCGCCGTTGGGGCAGGAGGCCGCGAACCCGGCGACGGCCGCCGGGGCCGCTCCGGCGGGGGCCGCCGGCAGGGCGACCGGCAGCAGCAGCGAGGCGGCGGCCAGGGCCAGGCGCGCGGCCCGGCGGGGGAGCGAGCGGTGGGAGCGGGGGTCCAACACCCCCCTGCGGGCGAGGTGGTGCGCGGTCATCCTGACCTCCTGGGGACGGGACGGCAGCCCGTCCGGACTGCCCGGGTATCGAGCGGTTCGGACGGTAGCCACCCGCCACCCGGCGCGGAATCCGGAACCATCCGGACTGACAGCACCGGTCCGCGTGTTGAGACTGTCCCGCCGCGGCTCCCGGCCGCCCGGAATGCTTGAACAACTGATGGACCATCAGCTAACAGAACCTCAACTCCCGGTGTACGCAAGGGTTCTGGGAAGTTCTGTGATATCCATTGGCCCGATGAACTTTTCCGAGGTCAGCCCCGTTGTCGGGTGTGATCTGGATCACTCTATGCTACCGGTCGGTAGTTAGTTAGCTTTCTCTCCGTTGCATGACAAGATCAACGGGGAGACGGCGTATGAGTATTGAGAAGTTGGTCGCGACGCAGCAGGAGTACTACGACGAGCGCGCCGTCGAATACGACGACACGTTCGTGCCCTACCAGGAAGCCGCCTCTCCCGCGCTCCTGGAGCGCCTCGCCACCGGCGAGTTGCGCGGAGACGTGCTGGAGCTCGCCCCCGGAACCGGCTACTGGACGCGCCACCTCGTGAAGCGCGTCGACAGCCTCACCGCGGTCGACGGCTCGGCGAGCATGATCGAGGTCGCGCGCGCCAAGGGCCTCGGCGACGTCGAGTTCATCCAGTCCGACCTCTTCGAGTGGCAGCCCCACCGCCAGTTCGACGGAGTCTTCTTCGCGCACTGGCTGGCACACGTCCCGCTCGAGTACTTCGACGACTTCTGGGCGCGGGTCGCCAAGGCGCTCAAGCCCGGCGGCGTGGTCGAGTTCGTGGACGTGACCCCGCTGGAGCGCATCGGCGAGGCCGAGGACCAGGAGGACCCGGAGCACGCGGTCGTCCGCTCGCTCGCCGACGGCCGTGAGTTCCGCATCGTGAAGATCTTCTTCGAGCCCGCCGAGCTGGAGCGCCGTCTGACCGCCCTCGGCTGGGAGTGCACGGTCGAGGAGGCCGCCCCCGGTTTCTTCTACGGCCGGGCCCGCCGCGCCGGCGAGACCGAAAGCGCGGAGTAACCCGCTTCATGGAGGCCACCCGAGCCACCGCCCCGTCGTCGTCGGACACTCCGCCGGGATGGCGGGAGAGGATGAGCACACCGGGCTTCGCCCTGCTGGCGATCTGCTTCACCCAGGCGCTCGTCCTGCTGGACACCACCGTCGTCAACATCGCCTTCCACACCATCGAGCAGGGCCTGGACGCCTCGCTCGACCAGATCCTTTGGGTGACGAACAGTTACCTGCTCACCTACGCCGTCCTGTTGGTCCTCGGCGGGCGGCTGGGCGATCTGTTCGGAACGCGACGGGTGCTGCTGATCGGCCTGGTCGTCTTCACCGTCACCTCGGCGGCCTGCGGACTGGCCCAGACGCCGGGTCAACTCATCCTGGGGCGTGGCCTCCAGGGCATCGGCGCGGCGCTGCTCGCCGCGCAGGCGATGGCCGTGATCACCCGGGTGTTCCCGGCCGAGCAGCGGGGCCGGGCGATGGGGACGTGGGGCGCCTTCGCGGGCCTGGCGACCGCCGTCGGGCCGACGGTGGGCGGGTTGCTGGCCGACACGCTCGGCTGGCGCGCCATCTTCGTGATCAACGTCCCGGTCGGTGTCGTCGGCTTCGTCCTGGTGATGCTGAGCGTTCCGCCGCTGCGGGGCGAAGGCCGGGCCCGGCTCGACCTGTTGGGCTCCGTCGTGCTGGCCGTCGCGATCTTCCTGCTGGTCTACCCGCTGGTCGAGGGGGAGCGGCACCACTGGGGCACGCTGTGGGGACCGGTCACGGTGCCCGGCTGCCTGGCGGCGGGGCTGGTGGTGCTCGGCGCCTTCGTGCTGGTGCAGCGCCGGCGGCAGGGGCGGGACCCGCTGATCCCGTTCGGGTTGGTCCGCAACCGGAACTTCGCGCTGCTGTCGCTGGTGATCGGCGCCATCCCCGGCGCGGTGGCCGCCGTGCTGCTGCTCGTTCCGCTGTACCTCCAGACGGTGCGGCACTGGTCGCCGTTCGGCGCCGGACTGGTGCTCGCGGTGCCGCCGCTGATCTCGGTGGTGGTGGCCCGGCGTTCCGGTCGGCTGGTGGACGCGGTCGGCGGCAAGACCGTGCTGATCGTCGGCCTGCTGCTGTTCGCGGCGGGCGTGGCCGGACAGGTGCCTGCTCTGTCGGAGCACTCCTCGTGGCTCCTGCTGCTGCCCGGTCTGGTCGTCATGGGCGTCGGCATGGGGGTGTGCTTCGCCCCCTCGGTCGCGGTCGCGATGCAGGACGTCCCGTCGGAGCTGGCCGGGGTGGCGTCCGGAGTGTTCAACACCACCCGGCTGTGCGGCAGTCTGCTGTGCACCGCGCTGACGGGTGCGCTCTTCCAAGTCGGGCTGGCCCGGGGCGACTTCTCCGCTGCGGTCAGGACCACCTACCTGATCCCCGTCCTCGCGCTGTTGGCCGGGGCCCTGCTGTCGGGCGGGCTCCGCCGCGCCCCCGCCAAGACCGCCGGGTCCTGAGACACCGCCGCCGGTTCCTGAGACCGCCGGTTCCTGCGACCGTCGGCTCCTGAGACCGCCGGCTCGGCTCCTGAGGCCGGTCGGTCCACGCAGAATTCCCAACTCTTCGCCTATCGCGCGTTCCTGAAGACAGCGACGCGCTGTTGGAGGCAGCAAAATGGCCAAGTCGATCAGTGTTGACCATGCTCTCGTCAGAAAAGCCGCCAACAAGTACTTCCTGCGGTCCTACGGCGGCGACCGCCGCCCGCGCTTCACCTCGCCCTACCCGCTGTTCCCGGCGGTCCGTGAGCTGGAGGCCAAGCTGCCCCAACTTCAGGCCGAGATCGAGGAGTTGATGAAGCAGCGCGAGCTGGGGCGGTACGAGGACATCGACCCCGTGCGCGCCGCCCAGATCTCCAAGGACTGGCGGCTCTACTACGCCTACGTGCTGGGCGTGCCCAACGAGGCCGCCCGGAAGGACACGCCGACCCTCCTGGAGTTCGCGGAGAAGACCCCCGGCGTGGTGAGCGCGATGGTCTCGGTGCTCGAACCGGGCGTCAACCTCGACCCGCACGCCGGACCGTACGCCGGGATCCTCCGCTACCACCTCTGCATCAGCACCCCGGAGAAGAACCCGCCGCGGATCCGGGTGGACCAGGAGTACTACACCTGGAAGGCGGGCGAGAGCATCGTCCTCGACGACACCTTCGAGCACGAGGTGCGCAACGAGGCCGACGAGCCCCGGGTCGTCATCATCATCGACTTCCGCCGTCCGCTGGGTCCGCTGGCCGACAGCGTGAACCGCTGGTTCCTGCGCACCAAGCGCGAGGCGTCCAGCAAGATGATCCAGCTCTCGAACGGGGACTACTGATGCCCGGCACCCTCATCGTCACCGGCGCGGCCCGGGGCATCGGCGCCGCGACGGCGCGCCTGGCCGGGCAGCGCGGCTACCGCGTCTGCGTGAACTACCTCCACAACGAGGCGGCCGCCGAGGCGGTGGTCCGGGAGATCACCCAGGCCGGCGGGACGGCCCTCGCGGTCCGGGCGGACGTCTCCCGCGAGGCCGAGGTGGAGCGGCTGTTCGCCACCGCGGACGCCGAACTCGGCCCGCTCACCGGGCTGGTGAACAACGTGGGCGTGGCCGGGAAGAAGTCCCGGATCGAGGACCTGGACGAGGAGCGGCTGCACCGCGTCCTCACCACCAATGTGGTCAGCGCCTTCCTCTGCGCCAAGCACGCGGTCCGCCGGATGTCCTCCCGGTACGGCGGCCAGGGCGGCGCGATCGTCAACGTCTCCTCTGCTGCCGCCCGCCTCGGCTCGGCGAACGAGTACGTGGACTACGCGGCCTCCAAGGGCGCGATGGACACGCTGACGACCGGCCTGTCGCTGGAGGTCGCCGCCGAGGGGATCCGGGTCAACTCGGTGCGCCCCGGCTTCATCCGCACCGACTTCCACGCCACCGCGGGCGATCCGGACCGGGTCGACCGGCTGCAGGGCAACCTGCCGATGCAGCGCGGCGGGGAGCCGGAGGAGGTGGCCGAGGCGATCCTGTGGCTGCTCTCGGACCAGGCGTCCTTCGTCACGGGGTCGTTCACCGAGCTGGCGGGCGGCAAGTGAGCCGGCCCGGCGGCGACGTGCTGCAGGCGAAGGCGAACACCGCCGTCGAGGTGCTCCGCTCCGTCGAGAGCATCGGCCGGGCCGACTGGGAGCGGCTGGCGGTGGCGGACAACGTCTTCTACGGCTACGACTTCCTGTGCTCGATCGAGCGCGACCCGCTGACCCGGCCGGCCACCCCGTACTACCTGCTGGCCCGGGACCGGTCGGGTGCGCCGTCCGCCGCACTGGTGCTCTCCCTCCAGGAGACGGTCGACCCCTTCGCCACCGACCCCGACGCCGGTGTCACCCGGATGCTGGTCGGCCACATCTGGCACTGCTACGACACGACGGTGCCCTCGGCCGGCACCCTCGGGTCGGAGACGGTCGCCGCGCTCTGCGCGACGATGGGAACGCTAGCCGAGGAACTCGACGTCGCCACCTACGGTTTGGTGAACATCCCGTGGCAGGGGGACCTCGCCGGGCTGCTGGCCGGGGCCGGGCTGCCGGGCCAGGAGACGACGCCGCGCTACCGCCTGCCCATCCCGCCGGAGGGCCTGACCCTCGACGACCACCTGGCCACCATCGGCCGGGCCTCGCGCCGCTCGCTGCGGCAGTACATGCGCCGGGCCGAGCGGGCCGGCGCACGGATCACCTTCGAGGAGGGCGCCACCGTCCTCGACGACGCGGCGCTGGCGCTCTGCACGGCGACCGCCGACAAGCACGCCCCGGGCTACTACCCGCCGGAGGAACTGTCCGCCCTGATCCGGGCGTTGGGCCCGGACTGCCGGATCCTGCGGATCGAGCTGGACGGCGTGCTGCAGGCGGTGTCGATCTGCCTGCTGGACGAGCAGCGGGCGCACTTCTGGGCGGGCGGCTGCCTGTACCCGGAGGAGCTCAACTGGAGCCCGCAGTACGTGCTGTTCGGCGCCGAGCTGGAGTACGGCATGGCCAGCGGGAAGCCGGTCGTGGAGTTCGGCCGGCGCAACGACGAGTTCAAGCGGCGCTACGGCCTGCACCCACAGCGCCTGGGCCGGTTCATGGTCTCGCGCTAGACCCATCGATATCAGGGGGAAGTCTTGGACGGCTCTCTACCGGAGAGTGACTATTCGCTGCGGTCCGCACGCTTGTTGCGGTCCGCGGCCAACGATCTGAAGCGGGACGACGCCTCGGCCGAGCAGGACCTCGGCCTGCCGCCCGGCACCTTCGCCGAGCTCACCTCGGGACGCCGGCCGGTCGACTGGGACCTGGTCGGCAAGGCGGCCGCCGTCTGGCCGCTCAACGAACGCGATCTGCTGCCGATCCACGACGACTGCCCGGACGGCGTGCGGATCCACCGGCTGGCCGACTCCGTCGCCAGCGGACGGACCATCAACCGGGGCGGCAGCCCGTACTACGAGTACCGCGACACCGCGATGTCCCGGGTGGCCTCGTACCGGCCGGAGTGGATCAGCATGCTCCGGGTGGTCGAGGACAGCGACCCGGACAACCCGGCGGTGGAGTGGAACCGGGGCCACCTGCTGTACCAGTTCACCTACTTCGTCGGCCCGGTGAACTACTACTACCGCTGGGAGGGCGTCTCCCACTGCGTCGAGATGAACACCGGCGACTCGGTGTGGGGCCTGCCCTTCGCGCCGCACTCCTTCACCTCGCGCTCCAGCACCGAGCCCGCCTACATCCTCGCCCTCACCTACGGCGGCGACCTGCTGGGCGACGCCCAGCGGGAGCTGTCGGTGCTCGGCGCCGGGGCGGCCCGGGCCCTGGCCCTGCCCGCCGAACAGGGCGCGCTGCTGCGCTCGTTCGCCCAGGCGCGGCTGCTCTCCGGCGAGGAGCTCGCCCGCCGGGCGAAGCTGCCCGCACCGTACGTGGCGCAGCTGCTCTCGGGCGAGGCCTCCGCCTCCTCCGACGAGACCGCCGCCCTGGCCGAGGCGCTCGGGGTGGCCGTCCGCGAGCTCCTGCCGACCCGGATCGACACCGAGGCGGGGGTGCACCTCGCGCACCGCTCCGGGGCGCGGTCCTGGGAGCTGCCGGAGCAGGGCCGGGCGGCCTACCGGGTGAGCCAGCTGGCCGGCGACCCGGCGCACCCGCACACCACGGCGCTGGAGGTCGACGTCCTCCCGGGCGCCGACGCCTCGGACGGCTGGCTGACCACCTACCAGCACCAGTACGTCTACGTCCTCGACGGGGCCCCGGTGGAGCTCCACTGGGAGCACCGGGGCGAGCGCCGCACCGAGCGGCTGGAGCCCGGCGACTCCGCCTACGTCCTGCCGGGGACGCGGCTGGCCTTCGCCGCCGTGGACGCGGCCCCGGGCGGTCCCACCGCCCAGGTGCTGCTGCTCCGCGTGGGCGGCGCCACCACCACGGACGTGCGGTTCGCCCTCGCCACCATCCCGGGTGACGGCATCGAGCGGTACCTCGACGAGGACCGGCTCTGGTTCACCTCCGACGCGGCGCCGTCCGACGCAGCACGGCCCGCCGCAGCACAGACCGACGCACCGCAGTACGACTCAACGGATCAGGAGTCCGCACGTGAGCACTGAGCGATCGAGCAAGTCCAGCCGGCTTCGGGCCCTGCTGGCGGGGGACACCATCGTCCGGGCCATGGGCGCCCACAACGGCCTCACCGCCCGGCTGGCCGAGCGGGCCGGCTTCGAGGCGATCTGGGCCTCCGGGCTGGAGATCTCCGCCAGCTACGCGCTGCCGGACCAGAGCCTGCTGAGCATGACCCAGTTCCTGGACGCCGCCGAGGCGATGGACGCGGCCACCACCGTCCCGGTCATCGCCGACTGCGACACCGGCTTCGGCGGGCCGCTCAACGTGGCCCACGCGGTGGCCAACTACGAGCGGCGCGGGATCGCCGGCATCTGTATCGAGGACAAGATCTTCCCGAAGATCAACAGCTTCGCGGCGGCCTCCCAGGACCTCATCCCGGCCGTGGACTTCGCCGAGAAGATCGAGGCCGGGAAGAGCGCCCAGGTCTCCGAGGACTTCGTGCTGATCGCGCGGACCGAGGCGCTGGTCGCGGGCCAGGACGTGGCGGAGGCGCTGGACCGGGCCCGGACCTACGCCAAGGCCGGCGCCGACGCCGTCCTGATCCACAGCAAGAGCCGCCAGCCCCGGGAGATCCTGGAGTTCGCCTCCCAGTGGGACCTCGACACCCCGCTGGTCGCCGTGCCGACCACGTACAACGGCATCCACGAGTCCGAGCTGCGCGCGGCCGGCTTCAGCGTGGTCATCTACGCGAACCAGGGCCTGCGCGGGGCCATCCGGGGGATCAAGGCCACCCTGTCCGAGCTCGCCAGCAGCGGGCGCGGCGAGGCCGTCGAGGAGCAGATCTCGACGATGAGCGAGGTCTTCGAACTCCAGGGCATGACCGCCAAGTTCGAGAGCACCGTATGAGCGGGTACGTATCCGCCACCGGGCTGCTCGACGGGCTGAGGACGCTCGGCACCCAGCTGGTCACCGGCGTCCCGTGCTCCTTCTTCGGCGGCCCGATCCGGCTGCTGGAGGAGGGGCGGGCCGGGGGACTGCGCTACGTCCCGGCGGTGAACGAGGGCTCGGCCCTGGCGATCGCCGCCGGGTCCCAGCTCGGCGGCGAGCCGGCCGTGGTGCTCACCCAGAACTCCGGGTTCGGCAACCTGATCAACCCGCTCACCTCGCTGGTGCTGCCCTACAAGCTCCCGGTGCTGGTGATGATGAGCCTGCGCGGCTGGCCGGCCGCGGGGGCCGGCGAGCAGCAGCACCACTGGATGGGACAGGTCTCCCACCCGTGGCTGAGCTCGATGGAGATCCCGCACTGGACGCTGGACGGGCAGGTGCCCTTCGACCAGGTGCTGTCCGAGGCGGGCGACGCGCTCAAGGCGCGCCGCCCGGCCTTCCTCCTGGTGCCCAAGGGCGCCATCGGCGGCGTCCCCGGCGTGACCGAGCACGGCCGCGCCGCCGGGCCGGACCGCGCCGACCTGGTGTCCGCGGTGCTGGCCGAGGTGACGGACGAGCACCTGCTGGCCACCACCGGCTTCCTGTCCCGCGAGCTGTTCAACCAGGGCGACCGGCCGGGCAACTTCTACATGCAGGGCTCGATGGGCCACGTCGGCAGCGTCGCGCTGGGCGCGGCGATGGCCCGGCCCGAGCGCCGGTTCGTGGTCCTGGACGGCGACGGCGCGGCGCTGATGCACATGGGCGCGATGGCCACCCTGGGCCACTACCGGCCGGAGAACCTGCGGCACGTCGTCTTCGACAACGGCAGCTACGAGTCGACCGGCACCCAGCTGACCGCGGCGGGCCGCACCGACTTCGCGGCCGTCGCCCTGGCCTGCGGCTACCGCACGGCGGTGACGGTCGACTCGGTGGCCGAGCTGCGCCCGGCGCTGCGCCGACTGCTGGACCAGCCCGGTCCCGCGCTGCTGGCGGTGCGCGGGGTGCCCGGCGCGGCGGCGGGCGGACGGGCCTCGGAGAAGGTCTCCCCGGACGAGATCGCCGACCGCTTCGCCCACGGGCTGGTGGCGGGCGCGGGTCCGGTGGGGGACACGGCTACCGCCGGGGAAACCCATGCTGTCTGAACTGGTACGACTGCCGGGCCACCCGTCCGCGCACTTCGGCCAGGGCGCGGCCGGCCGGCTGCCGGAGGTCCTGGAGGCCCTGGCGGCCTCCAGGGTCCTGGTGGTCGGCGGCCGCGGCTCCTTCGAACTGTCCGGCGCCGCCGAGCTGGTGCGGGGCCTGGAACGGGACCACCGGATCCGCTGCTTCATCGGCTCCGGGCCGAACCCGACCCTGCGGACGGTCGAGGAAGGGCTGGCCGTCGCCCGGGAGTTCGCCCCCGACGTGGTGGTCGGCGTGGGCGGCGGCAGCAGCATGGACCTCGCCAAGGCGGTCGCCGTGCTCGCCCGCCAGCCCCGCCGCCCGCTGGACTACCTGCGCGACCCGGAGCTGCTGGAGCCCGACCGGCTCGGGCTGGTCCTGCTGCCGACCACCAGCGGCTCCGGCAGCGAGCTGACCAGGTTCGCGACCATCTACGTCGACGGCCGCAAGCACTCGCTGGACTCGGAACTCTCCCGGGCGGACGCCGTCCTGGTCGATCCGGGCCTCACCGAGAGCGTCCCGCTGCGGGTCGGCGCGGCGGCCGGTGCGGACGCGCTCTGCCAGGCGGTCGAGTCCTGCTGGGCGGTCAGCGCCACGCCCGAGTCCCTCGGGTACGCCCGGCAGGCGGTCGGCTCGCTGGTGCCCGCGCTGGACCGGCTGGTCGGCGGCACACCGCCGTACGACCGTGAGGTGTACGAGGGGCTGGCCCTGGGCGCGGCGCTCTCGGGCGCGGCGATCAACCTCACCCGGACCACCGCCGGCCACGCGCTCTCGTACGGGCTGACGGCCCGTGCCGGGATCCCGCACGGGCTGGCCGTCGCCCTCCACATGCGCTGGCTGATCGGCCACAACGCGGCCGCCGGCGAGGGCGACTGCCTGCACCCGGACGGACCGGCCGTGCTGCGCGGCCTGATCGACGACCTCCAGTCGACGTGCGCCCGGAGCACCGGCGACTCGCTGGAGGGGCTGCTCGGCCGGCTCCTGGAGCGCGGCGGCAGCCCGTCCCGGCTGGCCGGGCTGGGGCTCGACGCCGAGGACTGGACGGCGGACTGGCAGCAGGCGCTCGGCACCGTCCGAGGTGGCAACAACCCGCGCGCAGTGACGCCGGACGACGTACGCAAAGCACTGGAAGAGTAGGAGTTCGAGCCATGACCGCACCCCGAGTGCTCTACACCGACCCCGCGTGGCTGCGCACGGGCGACACCATCGACCCGGCGCTGGCCACGGTCGAGACGGAGGTCCTGGGCGGCAGCACCGAGCTGCTCTTCGGCCCGTTCGCCGACGGCCGCTACCAACTGGACAGCCCCGAGCTGGCGGCCCGCGCGGCCGGTGCCGAGGTCCTGGTGGTCTACCGCTGCCAGGTCACCCCGGAGCTGCTGGACGCCGCCGGCCCGGGCCTGAAGGCCGTCGTCCGGCAGGGCGTCGGCGTCGACAACCTCAACGCCGAACTGCTCCAGGAGCGCGGCCTGCTGGGCTTCAACGTGCCGGACTACTGCGTGGACGAGGTCTCCTCGCACACCACCGCGCTGGCCCTCGCGCTGGAGCGCGCCGTCGTCCCGCAGCACCGGACCCTGACCGAGGGCCGCTTCGACATCTACGCGGGCGGCGTGCCGCGCCGGACCAGCAGCCGGACCCTGGGCATCGTCGGCTTCGGCCGGATCGGCCGCGCGGTGGCCCGCAAGCTGGGCGTCCACTACGGCCGGACCCTGGTCTTCGACCCGTACATCGGCCGCGACCTGGCCGAGGGCTACGGCGCCCACGCCG
The DNA here is from genome assembly GCF_042884005.1 of Kitasatospora sp. NPDC058162. Classification (NCBI taxonomy): domain Bacteria; kingdom Bacillati; phylum Actinomycetota; class Actinomycetes; order Kitasatosporales; family Streptomycetaceae; genus Kitasatospora; species Kitasatospora sp. NPDC058162. Next base: position 13,695 of record NZ_JBHVUS010000023.1, on the reverse strand, counting down.
TGGACACCCTCGCCGAACTGCTCGCCGAGTCCGACCTGGTGACGCTGCACTGCCCGCTGAACCCGGAGACCGACCGGATCATCGACCGGACGGCGCTGCGCGGCATGCGCGAGGGCGCCTACCTGATCAACGCGGCCCGCGGCCGACTGATCGACCCGGTCGCGCTGACCGAGGCCCTGGAGGGCGGCTGGATCGGGGGCGCGGGGCTCGACGTGTTCTCGCCGGAGAACCCGCACGACGACGCGGCCTGGGCGCCGGTGCTGAAGCACCCGGGCGTCGTGGTCAGCAGCCACCGGGCCTTCCTGTCCAGCGACGCGGAGGCCAGCAGCCGCCGCCGGGTCGCCGAACTGGTCCGCGACGTGCTGGCCGGCCGTACCCGGCTGGTCGGCCGGGTGCTGCCGGAGGGAAGTGCCTGATGACCACCCTTTCCCCCACCTCCGCCGCCGGGATCGGAGCCGGCGTCGCCGTGCTGTCCACCGGGGACGTCCGCGTCCCGGTGTACCCGGCGGCGACGGCCCTGCCCGCGCTGGGCGACCAGCCGTACCCGCCCCCGGCGGGGCAGGACGGGCTGCGCGCCGCCATCGCCGCGTACGCCACGGCGAGCGGCACCGCGACCGTCCGCCCCGAGCAGGTCCTGGTGGCGCCCGGTGCCCGGGCTGCCATCCTGTCGGTGCTGGCCGGGGCGCTCGGCGACCGGCGCGAGGTGCTCGTCCCCGGCCCGTACTGGGCGAGCTACCCGACGCTGATCAAGGCGGCGGGCGGCACGGCGGTGCTGGTCCCCGGGCAGGTCGGCGTCGGCGCTCCCTCGATCGAGGCGCTGGAGGCCGCGCTGACCGAGCGCACCGGCGCGCTGGTCCTCAACTCGCCGCGCAATCCCGACGGTTCGGTGATCCCGGCGGAGCGGCTGCGGGAACTCTCCGACTGGGCCGAGGCCCACGGGCTGCTGCTGCTCTTCGACCAGGTGTACCGGGGCGTCCCGATCGGGGACGGTCCGGCACCCTCCGTCCTCGGCCTCGGCCCCGAACTGCCCGCGCACTGCGTCGTGGTGGACGGGCTCACCAAGAGCCACGCGCTGGCCGGCCTGCGGATCGGCTGGGCGATCGCCGCCCGGCCCGTCCTGGACGCCGCGACCGCGCACGCCTCGCACGTCATCGGCGGCACCGGCTCGGCCGCCCAGCGGATCGCCCTCGCCGTCCTCGGCGGGGAGCCCGGCAGCGACACCGGCGGGGAGCCCGGCACTCAGCCCGGCACCGAGCCCGACCGGGACGACCGGCGGGCGCGGCTGGGCTCGGCCCTGGAGGGCAACCTCAAGGCGGTGCTGGAGCGGCTGTCCGGGATCCCCGGGGTGTCCTGCCCCCGGCCGGAGGGCGGCATCTTCGTCTTCCCCGACCTGCGCGGCTGGCTCGCCGAGCACGCCCCGCCCGGGGCACGCGCGGACCTGACCGGCTGGCTGCGGGACGAGCACCGGGTCGCGGTGGTGGACGGGAAGGCGTTCGGAGCCCCCGGGCACGTCCGGCTGTCCTTCGCCCTGCCCGAGGAGGACCTGCTGACGGGCGTCGACCGGCTGCGCACCGCGCTGACCGGCTGACCGGCCGACCGGGCGACCGGGCGGGGAACGACGCCGGCACCGGAGAAGTCCGGTGCGGCACAAGGTCGGTGCGGCACAGAGTCGGTGCGGGACAAGGTCGGTGCGGGACGAGGCCGGCACGGAACAAGGGGAAGAGAAGCAATGGCAGGTGCGCTGCGGGTCCGGGTCGTCCGTTCGGCCGAGGAGCTCAACCCGGGGCTGGACGCCCTGGTCTCGGCGTCCGGGGCGCCGTTCTACTTCGGCCGGGAGTTCCTCGCCGCCTACGAGCGCTACCCCGTCCAGGCGGTCGCGGACCGGTACTACCTGGAGGCGTACGGGGACGGGGAGGAGCTGCTCGGCTTCGCCCCGTGCCACGTCCAGGCGGACCCGCTGGGCGCGTTGGGGCTGGCCGAGGGAGAGAAGGCCCTGGTCTCCAACCTGTGGCACTGCCCGGACAGCCACCTGGTCGCCGTGGAGCGCCGCCCGGAGGTCGCCGCCGCGCTGCTGGAGGCCATGGGCCGCTGCGCGGCGGAGGCCGGGCTGGCCCGCTACGGGTTCGTCAACGTCGAGCTGGGCTCGCCCAGCGCGGCCGCGCTGGAGGCCGCCGGTCTGACCGGGACACCGATCGACAAGCGCTACGCCCTGGACCTGAGCACCTTCGCGACCGAGGACGAGTACCTCGCCACGCTCAGCGGCAGCACCCGCCACGAGTACCGGCGCCAACTGCGCCGGGCCGCCGAGGCGGGCGCCGAGATGTCGATGCGGACGGCCACCGCGGACGAGGAGGTCGAGCGCTACCGGCTGCTGGAGATCAGCGCCGCCCGCTTCGGGTCGGCCGGCTACTACGACGCGCAGCGGATCGTCGACTTCCTCGGCATGATGCAGAAGGCCGCGCGGGTCAACGAGATCCGCCTCGACGGCGAACTGCTGGCGATCGGCATCCTCTTCGCCGAGGAGCGCAAGCTGCACACCTGGGCGGCCGGCTACGACCGGGAGCGCGAACTCCCGTTCAGCCCTTACTACCTGCTGCACGCCTCGGCGGTACGCTACGCGCTCGAACTGGGTCTGCCGGTCCTGGAGGGCGGGCGGCGCAACGACGATTTCAAGATGCGTTTCGGAATGGCACAGAAGCCGCTGGCCGCATACCTGGGATCCTGACGAAAGGTTGTGACCGATGGCGCTCCGCCTCGCCGTCACCGAGGAACTCCCGAGCGACTGGGAGTCCGTCACGCAGCACGCCGCCGCTCCGGCGACCAGGCGGTGGATCCAACTCGGCCACGACTGGCTGCCCGGGCGGCTGCACACCCTCGCGCTGCGGGACGACGACGGCGAGTGCCTGGCCGCGATAGGCGCCGCCGTCGTCGAGGACCCGGGGGCGCGGCTGCGGCTGAACGCGCACCAGGTGCTGTCCGGCGGCACCGCCGCGATGGGCCTGGCGGCCGAGGGGCCGTACCCGTGGGCGGACACCGAGCACGCCGAGGTGTTCCCGTCGCTACTGCTGATGTACCCGAACTACGCCAGCTTCCCGGTCGGCCCGGCCAGCCGCGACCGGGCCGTGCTCAAGGAGTTCGTCGCCCGGATCACCGACTGGGCGCGGGCGCAGGGGCTCCGCTCGGTGAGCCTGCTGTTCCTGCGGGCGAGCGCGGATCCGTTCATCGAGGAACTGCGCTCGGCGGGTTTCGACCTCCTCAAGCTCACCGAGACCTGCGACCTGCGGGTCACCTGGACGGACCTGGACGGCTACTTCCTCAGTCTGCCCAGCAAGCGCCGGGTCGAGGCCCGGCGTGAGCTCCGGATGCTGGAGGAGCGGGGCATCGAACTCGACGCCCGTCCGCTCGCCGCGGAGGAGCCGGAGATCCTCGACCTGCGCTGCCAGCTCGCCGAGAAGTACGACGGGGTCTCGGACATCGAGCGGGAGCGGCGGATCCTGAACGGGCTGCGCGAGCACGTCGCCCCCGAGGACCTCACGGTGTTCACCGCGAGCAAGGACGGCACGATGCTGGGCTTCGGGCTGATGGTCCGGGACGGCGAGGAGTGGACCGCCGCCATCGCCGGCACCAACTACCGGCGCGAGGACTCGGAGTTCACCTACTTCGCGAACCTCTACTACCAGCCGGCTGCGGTGGCGTCCGCCCACGGCATCAGGACCATCGGCTACGGTCCCGGCTCCTGGGACGCCAAGCGGCGCCGGGGCTGCGAACTGTCGCCGCTCTACGCCGCCGGGCTGCTGCTGGGCTGAGCCGAGCGGTGCGGGCGGGGGACGCTGCTGCGTCCCCCGCCCGCTCACGCATGCCGGGGCGCCGTCACCGTTCGGGGCGCCCCGCCGCCCGGGCGAGCAGTTCGGCGAGGTGGACGCCGTCCCGGTGGGCGAGCTGGTCGAGTTGGGTGCGGCAGGAGAAGCCGTCGGTGAGCAGGACGGCCTCCGTCCCGGCCTCCCGCACCGCGGGCAGCAGCGCGGTCTCGGCGACCGCCACGCTGGTGTCGTAGTGGCCGCGTTCGGCGCCGAAGTTGCCCGCCAGACCGCAGCACCCGCCGACCGTACGGAGCTCGGCACCGGCGCGTTCGAGCAGCGCGCGGTCTGCCGACCAGCCCATCACGGCGTGGTGGTGGCAGTGCGGTTGGGCGACGACCTGCACGCCGCTGAGGGACGGCGGCTGCCAGCCGGCGACGCCGTCCAGGAGTTCGGCGAGGGTCCGGGTGGCCCCGGCCACCGAGTCCACCGCGCGGGACCGGCCCAGCAGTTCGGCGGCCTCCCCGCGGAACACCGCGGTGCAGGACGGTTCCAGGCCCACGATGGGCACCCCGGCCCCGGCGTGCGGCGCCAGCGCGGCGACGCTGCGCCGCAGGATGCGCCGTGCGGCGTCCAGCTGGCCGGTGGAGATCCAGGTCAGCCCGCAGCACAGCTTGCGGTCGGGGATCCGTACCGAGAATCCCGCGTCCTCGAGGACCCGGACGGCCGCGATGCCGACCTGCGGGGTGAAGTGGTCGGTGAAGGTGTCCACCCACAGCAGCACGGGAGTTCCCGGGGCGGGCCGGTGCCCGGCGAACCACCGGCGGAAGGTGCGCGGGGCGAACGCGGGCAGCTCCCGCCGGTGGTCCACCCCGGCCAGCCGCTTGGCCGCGCGCCCGAGCGGCCCGGCCAGCACGCCGTTCACCAGGGCGGGCGCCGCCGAGGCCAGCCGCGCCCACCGGGGCAGCCGGCCGAGCGAGTAGTGCGAGGCCGGGCGCAGCCGGCCCCGGTACCGCTGGTGGAGCGCCTCGGCCTTGTAGGTCGCCATGTCGACCCCGCTGGGGCAGTCGGAGGAGCAGCCCTTGCAGGCCAGGCACAGGTCCAGCGCGTCGTGCACCTCCGGGGAGTCCCAGCCGTGCACCAGCGACCCGTTGACCATCTCCTGGAGCACCCGGGCCCGGCCGCGGGTGGAGTCCTTCTCGTCCCGGGTGGCCCGGTAGGACGGGCACATCACGGCGTCGGTCGGTGCGGTGGCCCGGCACTTGCCGACCCCGGTGCAGCGGTGCACCGCGCGGCTGAAGTCGCCCTGGTCGGCCTGGTAGGCGAAGGCCAGCCCGGTGCGCACGGGCCGCGCGGCGGGCAGCCGCAGGTCCGCGTCGACCGGGCGGGGCCGCACGATCACCCCGGGGTTGAGCAGGTCGTCGGGGTCGAACACGTCCTTGACGGCGGAGAACGCCTCCAGCGCGGCCGGCGAGTACATCAGCGGGAGCAGCTCGCCGCGGGCCCGTCCGTCGCCGTGCTCGCCCGACATCGACCCGCCGTGCCGGGCGACCAGCTTCGCCGCCGCCTCGAGGAAGCCGCGGAACACGGCCGGGCCGCCGGGCCGTTCGAGCGGGAAGTCGATCCGGATGTGGACGCAGCCGTCGCCGAAGTGGCCGTACGGGATCCCGCGCAGCCCGTGCTCGGCCAGCAGCGCCTCGAACTCGCGCAGGTAGGCGCCGAGCCGCTCCGGCGGCACGGCGGCGTCCTCCCAGCCCGGGTGGGCGGGGTGGTGGGCGCGGGTGGCCAGCCCCGCGCCGTCCTCCCGGATCCGCCACAGGGCCGCGGCCTCGGCCGGATCGGCCACCACCCGGGCGTCCAGCGCCCCGGACGCCGCGACGGCCCGGGCCGCCAGCGCCCGGGCCTCCGCCGGGTCGGCGCCGCCGACCTCGACGAACAGCCAGCCGCCGCCGCGGGGCAGTTCGGGCACGGCCGCGGCCCCGCGCAGGCCGCGGACCACGTCCACGATCCGGGCGTCCAGGCCCTCGACGGCGATCGGTGCCCCGGGCAGCAGGGCGGGCACCGCGTCGGCGGCCGCGGCCATGTCCGGGTACCCGAGGACGGCGAGCGCGGTGGCGGCGGGCGCCGGGACCAGCCGTACGGTGGCCCCCAGCACGACGCCCAGGCTCCCCTCGGTGCCGACCAGAGCAGCGGGGAGGTCGAACCCCCGCTCGGGCAGCAGGTGTTCCAGCGAGTAGCCGGACACCTGCCGGCCGAAGCGCCCGAGTTCGGTGCGGATCACCGCGAGCCGTCGCGCCACCACCTCGTGCAGGGCCGACAGGGTCGGCGAGGACGCGGGATCGGCGCCCTTGCGCGCGGTGATCCGTTCTCCGGTGCCGGTCAGGAAGTCCAGTTCGACGACGTTGTCCGCGGTCCGCCCGTAGCCGAGCGCGCGGGAGCCGCAGGCGTTGTTCCCGATCATGCCGCCGATCGTGCAGCGGCTGTGGGTCGACGGGTCGGGGCCGAAGCGCAGGCCGTGCGGCGCGGCGGCCCGCTGCAGGTCGTCGAGGACCACCCCGGGGTCGACCACGGCGGTGCGGGCGGACGGGTCGATCCGGTGCACCCGGTTCAGGTGCCGGGAGAAGTCCAGCACGACACCGGGGCCGACCGCGTTGCCGGCGATCGAGGTGCCGGCGCCCCGGGAGGTCAGCGGGACGCCGAGCGACCGGCAGACCTCGACCGTCGACAGCACCTCGTCGACGGCCCGGGGGAACACGACGGCGGCCGGGACCACCCGGTACAGCGACGCGTCGGTGGAGTACTCGGCGCGACGGCGCGCGGAGACGTCCACCTCGACCCCGGTGCGGCGCAGTTCGGCGGCGAGCGCGTCGCCGGTGGTGTCGTGGTCGTGGGTGTCGTGGTCGTGGGTGTTCATCGGTGTTCGTTCCTCGCCCCGTGAAGTCAGATCGACGTGGCCATGCCATATCACATGCCCACCGCCGTACGCCAGCTGACAGTCCGTCGAAAATATTGGCAGCTATTCCGGAAGCCGGATCTTGATCTTCTGGTTCGCCAGTTCATAGCCTTGCCGACATCAGCTGTTCACCAGGGTCCAGGGGGACCCCTGTGCCCGAACGCCGGAGGACGCCATGGGGTTGAACGCACAAGGCTTCACGATCATCGATACGCCGCCGCTCGACGAACACACCCTCTCGCAGTTCGAGAACCTGCCGCTGGACCCGTACACCGGCTCCAGCCAGCGCTACCGCCGCTTCTCCCAGTTCCGCCTCGTCCACGACGGGCAGTGGAAGCTCGAACTCCTGCCGCACCGTCACTTCGCCCAGCCCCGCCAGTACAACGACCTGGTCGGCGGACAGCTGCGCACCCTCGAGCCGCTGACCACGGACCCCACGCCGCTCATCGCCGCCGGGGCCGAGGCCCTCGGTCTGGACGAGGGCACCGTGTGGCAGCTCAACATCCACCAGTGCCGGGTGGTGTCCACCCCGGACGTGAAGGGCGTCGCCGCGCCCGAGGGCCCGCACCGCGACGGCCACCACTTCGGCATAGTCGCCGTCACCCGCCGGCACAACATCTCCGGCGGCGAGACCCACTTGATGCCCCTCGACGGCGGCGAGCCGTTCTTCACCACCACCCTCCAGGACGGCCAGGCCATCGCCTTCGACGACCGGGTGATGTTCCACCACGTGACCGACATCCACCACCTCACGGAGGAGGGCGGCCACCGGGACGTGTGGCTGGTGGCGGTCAACCCCTGGGAACACCGCCGGTACGGCGAGGAGTACGAGGCCGAGGTCCTCGCGAGCAACGCGTCGTGACCGCCATGACCACTGCGACGACTGTGACCGCCATGACCGAGACCACGCTCACCGCCCCCACCGCCCCCGCCGCGTCGGCTCCCGGCAGCGCGCCGGTCTACGACCGCATCGGCGTCGGCTACTCCGCCGTGCGCCGCCCCGACCCCCGCTGGGCCCAGGCCGTCCGGGCCGCCCTGGGCGACGCCCGTTCCGTCCTCAACGTCGGCGCCGGCTCCGGCGCTTACGAGCCGACCGACCTGCGGGTCGTCGCCGTCGAGCCCTCGCTCGAGATGCGCGCCCAGCGCCCGGCGGACGCCGCCCCCTGCGTCGTCGGCCGGGCGGAGAGCCTGCCGTTCGACGACCAGGCCTTCGACGCCGTCCAGGCCGTCCTCACCGTCCACCACTGGACGGACCTGGAGGGCGGGGTCGCCGAACTCCTGCGGGTCGCCTCCCGGTTCGCCGTCGTCACCTACGACATGGACGTCCAGGCCGGCTTCTGGTTCACCCGGGACTACGTGCCGGAGATCGCCGAGGCCGAACGCTCCCGGGTCCCCTCGCTGCACCGGATCACCGAACTGCTCGGCCCCTGCGAGGTCACCGAACTGCCCGTCTGGCACGACTTCACCGACGGCTTCATGACCGCGTTCTGGCGCCGGCCGGAGGCCTACCTGGACCCGATGATGCGGCGCGCCTGCTCGGCCTTCGCCCTGACCGACCAGGCGGCCGTCGAGCGCGGGGTCGAGCGGCTGCGCGCCGACCTGGCCTCGGGCGCCTGGCACCGCCGGTACGCCGACCTCGTCACCCGCGACCGCATCGACGCCGGCTTCCGGTTGATCACCGGCACCTCGCCGTACGCGACCGGAGACCGGCGGACCACGGCGGGGGAGGGGGCGGCCGGATGAGCGGCGCACTGCCCGACCCGGCCGCCGAACCCGGCTGGGACTACGACCGGCTGGCCGAGCTGGCGGGCCGTCACGCCACCCCGTTCCACGTCCTGGACACCGCCCGGCTCGACCGGGCGGCACGGGACGTGCTCGGAGCGCTGGGCGAACTGAGCAGGCCCGCCACGGCCTACTACTCGGTGAAGACCAACTACCTGCCCCACCTGACCCGTCGGCTCGCGCGGCACGGCATGGGCGCCGACGTGGTGTCGGGGTACGAGCTGGAGGCGGCGCTCGCGGCCGGCTTCGAGCCGGAGCGGATCGTCTTCAACGGCCCGGTGAAGACCGAGGAGGAGCTGGCCCTCGCGCTCCGGCACGGAGTGCGGGTCAACATCGACGGCGAGCACGAGATCGAGGTCCTGGACCGGCTCGCGGCCGAGGCCGGGCAGGGCACCGTGGAGGTGGGGATCCGGATCTCCCCCGGAGTGCCGGTCTCCACCTCCACCGACCCCTCGTACCGGCTCCAGGCCGAACTCGCCGCCCGCCGCAACCGGTTCGGCTGGCCGGCCGGCTCGCCGCAGCTCGCCCGACTGGTCCGGGGCATCGCCGAGTCCCCGCACCTGAGGCTCACCGCGGTGCACGCCCACCTCAGCAGCCAGATCGTGCACCAGGAGCTGATGCTCCGCGCACTGGAGCCGGTGCTGGGCGAGGCCGCGGAGCTGCACCGGCGGTTCGGGCTGCGCGAGGTCAACATCGGCGGCGGGTTCGGCGTGCCGGGCATCCGGCGCCCCCGCACCGGGCCGCTGTCCGCGCTGTGGGGCCTGCACGGCAGCGCGCCGGCGGCCGACGAGGAACCGTCCCTGGACACCGCGCAGCTGCTGGCGGACGTCGACAAGCGGATGCAGGACCTGGGCCTGGACGGGGTCGCCCTCGCCTGCGAGCCGGGCCGCTGGCTGGTCTCCGACGCCATGGCGATCGTGACCCGGGTGATGTCGAGCAAGGAACTGCCGGAGGCCCGCTGGCTGATCGTGGACGCGGGCAACAACGTGGCCCCGTGGACCGGTAGCGGCGAGGTGCACCGGCTGGTGCCGATCGGCCGCGCCTTCGCGCCGGACCGGTCCACCTGGTCGGTGGCCGGGCCGCTCTGCTACGAGAACGACATCCACGGCCAGGCCGTCGACCTGCCCGAGGACGTGCGGACCGGCGACCTGGTGTGCCTGCACGACACCGGCGCCTACTCCCTGGGCCGGAGCAACAACTTCATCCGGACCAGGGCCGCCGTCGTCGCCGTCGACGGGGAACAGGAGCAGCTGGTCTGGCGCGCCGAGACCGGTCAGGACGTCTTCCGCCTGGCCGACCCGGACCCTGACCCCCTGCCGCCGGGCGGGAACCCGGGACCGGCAGAGTGATCAGGAGCTACGCGGAGCTGCTGCGGCTCCCGGGCGCGAGCGCGGCGGCGGTGCCCGCCGCGCTCGCGCGCCTGGCCGGGACGATGGTGCCGCTCGCCCTGCTGCTGACCTCGGTGCAGTCGGGGCACTCCATCGCCGCGGGCGGCGGCGCGGGCGCGGCCTACGCCCTGGGCGGCGCGGTCGCGGGCCCGGCGATCGGGCGGCTCATGGACCGGCTCGGCCCGGCCCCGGTGCTGCGGATCACCGGCCCGGTGGCCGGACTCGTCCTGGCCGCCGCCGCCCTCGCGGCGGACCGGCTGCCGACGGCCGTCCTCCTCGCGGCCGCGGCCGCCGCCGGACTGGCCACCGCGCCGGTCGGGGCCTCCGTCCGGGCCATGTGGGGCGGCCTGACCGAGGACGCGGCGCTGCGGCAGCGGGCGTACTCCTTCGAGGCGACGCTGAGCGAACTGCTCTTCATCCTCGGGCCGACGGTCGTCACCGTGCTGGGCTCGCTCGTCGGCGCCCGGGACGCCCTGCTGGTCACCGCGGTCCTGCTGGGCGCCGGCGCGGTCGGCTACGGCCAGGCCGCGGTCGTGCGCCGCCGGCGGCCGCAGCCGCGGTTGTCGGCGCCCGACGGCTCCGGTGCCCGCAGGCCTGCTGCCCGCCGCTCCGGTCCGGGCGCCGCCACCCTCTCCGTCCTCGCCGCCATCGCCCTGACGGCCGCCCTGTCCAGCGCCCTGGCCGTCGCGGTCACGGCCGCGCTGCGCGACCAGGGCTCGGCGGCGGAACTGGCCGGGACGCTGGTCGCGCTGCAGTCCGCGGGCAGCGTGGTCGGCGGGCTGGTCTACGGCGCCCGCAGCCCCAAGGGCAGCACCTACCGCCGGTACGTCCGGCTGCTGGTCGTGCTGGCCCTCGCCCTGGCCGTCCTGCCGACGGTCCACCTGGCCCACCGGGCGGGCCTGCCCGCCTCCTGGACGCTGGTCCTGCTGGGCGCCCTGCTGCTGCTCAGCGGTCTGCCGATCGCCCCCGCCGGGGCCGAGGAGTTCCAGCTCATCGGAGAGATGACGGCCCAACGGAAGATGACCCAGGCCTTCGCCGGGGTCGGCAGCTTCATCGCGATCGGCGCGGCGGCGGGCTCGGCACTGGCCGGCCTGGTCGCGGACAATCTCGGTCCGGCCGCCGCCCTGTCCCTGCCGGCCGTGTTCACGGCACTCGCGCTCCTGGTGTCGCTCGCCGCCCGGGGGCCGATCGCGGCGGCCCTCGCCCCCGAGCCGACCGCCGCCCCGGAGTTGACCCCCTCGAACCCGTCCCCCGCCCGCCACTCCACCCCCGACCTCGGAGAGCAACACCCATGACCACATCACCCGGCGTCCTGGCCGTCGTCGAGAGCCAGCTGTCGAACTTCGGCCTGACGCCCCTGCGGGCCGCCCACGAACTCGGCTTCCACACCGTCCTGATGAGCAACGACCCCGACCGCTACCGGGTCGTCAGCCTCGCCGAGGAGGTCTACGCCAAGCACATCGACGAGATCATCCAGGCGGACACCAACTCCGTCGACGCGGTGGTCGCCGCGCTGGAGCCGTTCCACGCGGCCGGTCGGCTCAGCGGTGTGATGACCGTGACCGACTACAACATCCCCCTCGTCGCCGAGGTCGCCGCCCGCTTCGGCCTGCCGGGGCTGTCCCCGGCGGCCGCGCGGAACTGCCGCGACAAGCTCCTGATGCGCCAGGCCTGCCAGGCGGCCGGAGTCGCCGTCCCCGGCTTCCACCAGGCGATCGGTGAGGAGGACGCGCTCGCCGCGGCGGACCGCTTCGGCTACCCGTGCGTGGTCAAGCCGATGACCGAGTCCGCGAGCATCGGCGTCACCCTGTGCCGCACCCCCGACGAAGTCCTCGCGGCCTACCGGGACATCACCTCCTCCAGCACCGACTTCCGGGGCCAGCCCCGCCGCCCCGGCGCGCTCGTGGAGGAGTACCTGCTGGGCTTCGAAGTGAGCGTCGAGTCCGTCCTGGTGGACGGCGAGCGGCGGTTCCTGGGCGTCACGGACAAGGCGCTCGGCCCCCACCCGTACTTCGTGGAGATGGGCGACACCTTCCCGTCGATGCTCTCGGCGCCGGTCCGGGCCGAGTGCACCGAGCTGGCCCGCCGCGCCCTGGAAGCCGTCGGGCACGACTTCGGCGCCGCCCACGTCGAGGTGAAGATGACCGCGGACGGGCCCCGGATCGTGGAGGTCAACGGCCGGATGCCCGGCGCGGAGATCACCCAGCTGATCCGCGAGGCGACCGGGGTGTACCTCCAGCGCGAGGTGGTCAAGCTGCACGCCGGCCTGCCCGCCGACCTCACCCCCAGCCGCGACCGCGCGGCCGCCTCCCGCTACCTGGCGGCCCGCCAGGCCGGCACCCTGTCCGCCGTCGACGGGGCGGACCTCGCCCGCCGGGTCCCCGGCGTCGTCGAGGTCGACCTGGAGGCCCACCCGGGGGACCGGGTCCGCCCCGCCGAGAGCAACCTCGACCTGCTGGGGTACGTCGTCGCGACCGGCGACACCACCGGAGACGCCGTGCGCCGGGCCGAAGCGGCCCTGGGCCAGCTCACCCCGCGGATCGACACCGGGGCCGGGACGGAGCAGCGGTGAACACCACGGTCACCGTGCACCGGGACCTCGCCGACCTCCCGCACCCCGGAACGGCGCACTGGGACACGCTGTTCGGGCCGCGCGGCTTCTACGCCGCGAGCCCCTGGCTCGGCCACGCCCAGGCCACCGCCGCCACCGCGCCGTACTACTTCACGGTGACCGACGGCGCCGAGTGGATCGGCGCCCTGCCCGCCTACCCCCTGGAGCAGGACACCCCCTACGTCTTCTGCAGCCCCGGCCGGGTCGTCGACACCCTGCACCGGCAGGCCACCGGGGAGCCCGCCCCCTGGGCCGCGGAACTGATGCCCGCCCTGGCCTGCGGCGGCCGCAACCCGTCCCACACCAAGGCGGGCGTCGCCCCCGGGCTCGACCCCCGGCGCCGGCGCGAAGTGCTGGCGGCCATGGTGGCGGAGGCGGAACGGCAGGCCTGGGCAGCCGGGCTGCAATCCGTCTCGTTCCTCTACGTCGACGAGGACGACGACCTGCTGCGCGGCGTCCTGGCCGACGCCCAGTACATCTCCCTCCCCGGGCAGACCGCCTACTCCCTGACCGTCCCGGAGGACGGCTCCTTCGACAGCTACCTGGCCCGGTTCGACCAGCGCCACCGCGTCAAACTCAAGCGGGAACTACGCGCCCTCGCCGAAGCCGGGGTCACGTACCGCACCCGGCCGCTGACCGAGGAACTCATCGACCAGATCGCCCCGCTGGAGATGGCCCTCTACGCCCGCCACGGCACCACGGCCAACCCGACCGCCTTCCGCGCGGTCTTCGACAGCATCGCCGCCAACACCGGCCACACGGCCCGGGTGACCACCGCCCACCTCGACGAAACCCTCATCGGCTTCGCCCTCACCTTCACCCACGGCGGCGAACTGTACGCCCGCCAGGCCGGCTTCGACTACGACGCCAAGGGCCGCCTCCCGGTCTACTTCGGCCTCGTCTACTACGAACTCCTCCGCCTCGCCCTCGCCGAGGGCCTCACCCACATCCACTACTCCACCGGCTCCGACCGCGTAAAACTCTCCCGCGGCTGCACCCCCCGCCCCCAACACACCTACCTCAAACCCCGCCACCCCACCCTCACCGCGCACCTGACCCACCTCGCCCACCTCTGATACGAAAATCCCCCTCCCCTGGCCCTTCTTGAAGATCAGGCGACCTCGACGGATTGGAGAGTGACTTGGTAGCCGAGTTGGTTCAGCT
>NZ_JBHVUS010000022.1:18281-155266 GCF_042884005.1 Kitasatospora sp. NPDC058162 | reverse complement strand
GACACACATGACGGTGATCTTCGCGGCCGAGACGCCCGCGAAGATCACCCCCAGCAACTCACGCCATGCAGTTGATCAATTACCCAACACTTTCTCAGGGGGCAAGGTCGGCTCAGAGCCAGGCTCAGGCCTCCAGCAGGCCCTGGCCGCGCACCAGCCAGCAGATCGCGGTCAGCCGGGTGACGGCGTAGTCGTAGCCCACCGGCTCCCGCCAGCCGATCTCGGTGAGCGCGTCCAGGAAGCCCAGCGCGTAGTCCGACAGTTCCTCACGGTCCAGGGGCCGGGGCGCGAGCTCCGGCCCCTGGGCGTACAGCAGCTCCCGCAGCATCGCCGCGTGCTGGTCGACGGCCGCGACGAAACCGGGTTCGAAGGCGAACTCGGCCAGCCGGGGCGTGAAGGCGGCCACGATGCCGGGCAGTGGGCAGCCGCCGGGCTCGTCGGGGGAGCGCCGGAAGGATTCGTCGGGGGTCGCGAACATCCGTCCACGGTAGGCGAGTCGTCGGGGAGGCGAGCCGGGACGTGATGGTTCCGTGCTGAGACCTTGGCCACCTTCGGAACGTTCCGTGGCATGGCCGGTTCCCTGCGTTCCCGAACGGGCGGTCCGTACCAGAATGGCCCGCATGGATCTCCGCATCTTCACCGAGCCCCAGCAGGGCGCGAGCTACGACACCCTCCTGAAGGTCGCCCGCACCGCCGAGGAGCTCGGCGTCTTCAGCGCCTTCTTCCGTTCCGACCACTACCTCAAGATGGGCGACGTGGACGGCCTGCCCGGCCCCACCGACGCCTGGATCACCCTGGCCGGCCTCGCCCGCGACACCAGCACCATCCGCCTGGGCACCCTGATGACCGCCGCCACCTTCCGGCTGCCGGGCGTCACCGCGATCCAGGTCGCCCAGGTCGACGCGATGAGCGGCGGCCGGGTCGAGTTCGGCCTCGGCGCCGGTTGGTACGAGGCCGAGCACACCGCGTACGGCATCCCGTTCCCGAAGGAGAAGTTCGGGCGGCTCGAGGAGCAGCTGGAGATCATCACCGGGCTGTGGCGGACCAAGCTCGGCGACACCTTCGACTTCGCCGGGGAGTACTACACCCTGACCGACTCGCCCGCGCTGCCCAAGCCCGCCCAGGAGCGGATCCCGGTGCTGGTCGGCGGCTCCGGTCCGAAGCGCACCCCGGCGCTGACCGCACGCTTCGCCGACGAGTTCAACATGCCGTTCGCCTCGGTCGACGACACCGCCGCCCAGTTCGGCCGGGTCCGGGCTGCCGTCGAGCAGGCCGGCCGCTCGGCCGACGAGCTGGTGTACTCCAACGCCCTGGTGCTCTGCGTCGGCCGGGATGACGCCGAGGTGGCCCGCCGGGCCGCCGTGATCGGCCGCGAGGTGGCGGAGCTCAAGGAGAACGGCCTGGCCGGCACCCCGGACGAGGTCGTGGAGAAGCTCGGCCGGTACGCGGCGGTCGGCAGCGAGCGGGTCTACCTCCAGGTGCTCGACCTGGCCGACCTCGACCACCTGGAGCTGGTCGCCGCCCGGGTCGCCCCGCAGCTGGGCTAGCCTCCTGCCGGAGCCTCCGCACCCACTCTGACCACGGGTCTTTACTCGTTCTTGGTCATACGCCATGCTCGTGGCAGGGAACGCGAGTGGAAGCGGCGGGCGGAGGGCCGGTGACGGGGACACGAATACCGCGGGCGGCGGCGCCACGGGTGCCGCCGCCCCGGGCTGCCGAGGGCCGCCCAGCCGGCAACCGACCGCCCGAGGACCGCCCGGCCGGCAACCGCCCGCCCGAGCAGCGCCCGGCCGGCAACCGCCCGCCCGAGCAGCGCCCGAACGCGGCCCGGACCGTCCGCGCCGGTGTGCACGAGCTGCGCGGCCCCGGCCCGGCCGCGCTGCGCTACCCCGCCGGTGACCTGCTGGTCGTCACCGGTCTGCCCGGCAGCGGCAAGAGCACCCTGATGCGCCGCAGCGTCCACGCCCCGCTGGTCGACTCCCAACTGGTCCGCGAGGAGTACGCGGCCTGGCTGCCCGGCCGTCTCCCGTACGCGCTGTACCGCCCGCTGGCCCGGCTCGCGCACTACCGGCGGCTGCGCCGGGCCGTGCTGGACGGCGGGGAGCTGGCCGTGCACGACTGCGGCACGCTGCCCTTCGTCCGGTTCTGGCTGGTCCGCGCGGCCGCCCGGCAGGGCCGCCGGGTGCACCTGCTGCTGCTCGACGTGGACCCGGAGGAGGCCCGGGCGGGGCAGCGGCGGCGCGGGCGGTGGGTCTCGCGCTACGCCTTCGCCCGGCACCGGGGCGCGGCGGCCCGGCTGCGCGGACTGCTGCTCGGGGCGGGACGGCCGCCGGCCGGCTGTGCGTCGGCCGTGGTACTCGACCGGGGCGCCGCGCGCGCCCTGCGGGAGATCGACTTCTCGGCGTCGTAGTCTCGGGCGGGTCCGCGCCGGGCGCCGGTCGCCGGTGGGCGGGCCCGAGGAGCGGTCGAGTCCCGGTCACCTCCGTCAGCTGCCCGTCACCTCCCCCCTCACCTCCCCGTCAGGAGCGCTGATGCGCCGTACTGCCCGGGTGCGCTCGCGTGCCCCCCGCCTGTTCCCCTGCGCCGCCGCGCTGGTCGCCGCGGCCGGTCTGAGCCAGTTCGCCGCGCCCGCCCCGCACCGCGCGGTGGCGGCCGTCTGCGACGGCACCGCAGTCGCCGGAGTCGGTGCCGATGAGGCCGCCGACGCCGCCGGTACCGATGCCGCCGCCCGGAAGCCGGCCGGCAGCCGGGCGGGCCGGGACCCGAACGCCGTGAGCGCCGACCGGGCCCGGGCGATGCAGGCGGACCTGGACCACCGGCTCGCCGAGCTCGGCCCCGCCCACGTCCAGCTGGCCGCCGCACCGACCACCGTCCCGGTGTACGTCCACGTGATCCACTCCGGGGACGCCGGCCGGCTGGACGGGGGCGTCGTCGCCGCCCAGATCGACCACCTCAACGCGACCTACGGCGGTCAGGGCGAGGGCAACACCCCCACCCAGTTCCACTTCGAGCTGGCCGGCACCGACTGGACCGACAACTCCGGCTGGTACTCCGGCATGACCCCCGGCTCCGCCGCCGAGCGGTCGATGAAGACGACGCTGCGCAAGGGCGACCAGGGCACCCTCAACCTCTACACCGCCCACCTCGGCCAGTCCCTGCTCGGCTGGTCGACCTTCCCCGACGTCTACCGCTCGAACCCGGCCGACGACGGCGTGGTGGTCCTCGACGACTCGCTGCCCGGCGGCCCCGCCACCCACTACAACGAGGGCAACACCGCCACCCACGAGATCGGCCACTGGCTCGGCCTGTTCCACACCTTCCAGGGCGGCTGCCTGCCCCCGGGCGACTACGTGGACGACACCCCGCCCGAGCGCAGCGCCGCCTTCGGCTGCCCCGAGGGCCGGCACACCTGCCCGGGCGGCGGGCTCGACCCGATCCACAACTTCATGGACTACAGCTACGACTCCTGCATGACCCAGTTCACCCCGGGCCAGGTCCAGCGGATGTCCAACTCGTGGGCCGCCTACCGCAGTTGATTCAACAGTCGACGTCGAGGTAGAGCAGCGTCCGGCCGTCGGCGGCACGGAACTCGTACGCGCGGTGGTCCTCGGCCAGGGCCCTGAGCCAGGCGGCCGGACGCTCCTCGGGCGTCAGCAGGACCGGGATCAGGGCGTCGGGGAAGTCCTCGTGCCAGCCGTCCCAGTGGCCCAGCGTCATCTCGTCGGCGCCGGTCGCCAGCCGCTTGGCCAGCCGCCGCTCCAGCGGGCCCCGGGCCAGCCGCCAGTAGCGGCCCTCGGCGTCCAGGAAGCCGCTGGCCGCCACGGGCGTCAGCCGGTACGGGCCGGTGCTCCCGCCGGGGGCGGGCGGCAGGGTGGCGGCGACCTCGGCGACCACCTCGGCGAATCCGCCGGCGCGGCGGCGCGGTTTGCTCGGCATGGGGGCAGTCTCGCGGACGCGCCCATCGGCGGCACCCGAATTGCCTGCGAAGTGCCGTGCGCGGTGTGGCACATGCCGGTCGGGTGCCCGATTTGATCTATGTTCGGATGATTGCTGCCGAGTTGGAGAGACCGAAGGAGCAACCGCATGAGTGCCAACCACCGGATCGTCGTCGGCGTCGACGGCTCGCCCGCCTCCGAGCAGGCGCTGCGCTGGGCGGTCGACTACGCCAAGGCCGTCGGCGGGACGATCAACGCGATCACCGCCTGGGAGTACCCCGCCTTCTACGGCTGGGGCGGGACGGCCGTCCCCACCGGGGAGTCCCTCAACCCCGAGGAGCTGGCCGGCCAGACACTCGCCGAGAGCGTCGCCAAGGTGGTCGGCGAGGACCCGGGCGTGCCGATCAGCGAGAGCGTGATGCCCGGCAACGCGGCCGGCACCCTGCTCCAGGCCGCCAAGGGCGCCGCGCTGCTGGTCGTCGGCAGCCGCGGCCTCGGCGGCTTCTCCGGGGTGCTGCTCGGCTCGGTCAGCCGCCACCTCACCGAGCACGCGCCCTGCCCGGTGGTCGTGGTGCGCGAGGGCCAGGCTGCCGCGGAGTAGGAGCGGAGCAGAAGTAGCCGTCCCGGGGCCGGTGCCGCACCCGGCCGCCGCGCGGACCAGAATGGGGTCATGCCAGAAGGTGACTCCATCTACCGCGTGGCGGCCCAGCTGCACGAGGCCCTCGCCGGGCAGCAGCTGACCAGCGCCGAGCTGCGGGTGCCCGCGCACGCCACCGCCGCGCTCGCCGGACGCCGGGTCCTGGAGGTCCGCCCGCGCGGCAAGCACCTGCTCACCCGCCTCGAAGGCGGACTCACCCTGCACACCCACCTGCGGATGGACGGCCACTGGGAGGTCTACCGCCCCGGCGAGCGCTGGACCGGCGGCCCCGCCTTCCAGATCCGCGCCGTCCTCGGCACCGAGCGGGGCACCGCCGTCGGCTACCGGCTGCCCGTCGTCGAGCTGCTGCGCACCACCGACGAACGGCGGGCCGTCGGCCACCTCGGCCCCGACCTGCTCGGCCCGGACTGGGACCCGGCCGAAGCCGTCCGCCGGCTCCTCGCCCGCCCCACCCGGCCGCTCGTCGAGGCGCTGCTCGACCAGTGCAACCTGGCCGGGATCGGCAACGTCTACGCCAACGAGCTGTGCTTCGTCGCCGGGGTGACCCCGTGGACCGAGGTCGGCGAAGTCCCGCACCCCGACCGGCTGGTGGAACGCGCACAGCAGATGCTGGACGCCAACAAGCTGCGCCCCGGCCACATCACCACCGGCGACACCCGGCCCGGCTACCGGCACTGGGTCTACGGCCGGGCCGGCCGTCCCTGCCCGCGCTGCGTCACCCCGGTGCTGGCCGGGCGCCAGGGCGACGCCCCGCGGGACCGCGCGGTGTTCTGGTGCCCGTACTGCCAGCGCGGCCCGGCCCCGGCCGGGACGAACCCGGGCTCCGCCACGGGGGTCGGCCCCGCTACGTACGCTCGACCAGGGCGGGGTGCCGCGGGTCGTCCACCCGGACGGTGAGGTCGGCGGCCTCGGCCGGACCGGTCTCCGTCTCGTAGCGGGCGAAGGCGGGCAGCGTCCACTGCTGGTCCGCCGGGGTGCGGCGGGCCAGCGCGGCCGGGGTGAGCGCCAGGTGGACGGTCAGTTCGAGCGGCAGCCAGCGGCCGAGCAGCAGCGCGCCGTCCAGCAACAACACTCCGCCGGGCGGGAGTTGGACGTACGGCACGCGGGTCGACCGGTCGGTGGCCGGGTCCCGCAGCGAGGGCAGCACCCGGCCGCTGCCGCCCGGTTCCAGCGGGTCCAGCACCTCGCGCAGCAGGGCGCCGTCGTCCAGCCAGAGGTCGTGGAAGGCGTCCGCGTCGCGGTGGCCGTACTCCAGCCGGATCGAGGCCGGGCGCAGGAAGTCCGTCGCCGACACCCGCAGCGCGGGGCGGCCGCGCAGCCGCAGCGGCTCGACCAGGGCGTCGGCGAGCAGCTCGGGCCGGGCGGGCCCGGCGCCGTCCACGGCGACCCGCAGCCACCGCTCGGCGGCGCCGGGCAGTTCGGTGATCCGGTCGGCGAGCAGCTCGGCCAGCTTGTCGGGGGAGATCGGGCGTACCTGCATCCGGCCATCCTGCCGCTCGGGGCGCTCCCGGCCCAGCGGGTTTCAGCCCAGAGGTTCGGCCCAGCGGTCTCAGCTCAGCGGGAGGGCGTGCAGGACGTCGTCGTGGCCCGCGTAGAGGTGGGTCCCGTCGGCGGCGAGGCTCCAGACGTCCCGGCCGGGGCCGGAGTCGTGGAAGGTCCACCCCAGTTGGCCGGTCGCGGTGTGGACCGCCGTCACCCCGCTCGGCGCCGGACCGGGGACGTACAGCGTGCCGCCGTCGAGCAGCGGGAGGCTGCGGCGGTCCAGCAGGAACGGCAGCTTGCAGGACCACAGCACCGCACCGGTGGTCGTCTCCAGGCAGGTGACGACGCCGTTGTCGCGCGGGACGTACACCCGGGCGGCGTCCGGGAGGGGCGGCAGGGCCCGCCAGGACTCCCCCCGGGCGGGGGAGTGGCTCCAGAGCGGCTTGCCGCCGGCGCCGAGCATGCGCACGCCGCCGTTGCCGTCCGGGACGAGGAAGCTCCCCCCGGCGGGGCTGCACCAGCTGAGGTCCCCGAAGCCGGGGGAGGTCCACAGCTCACGGCCGGTGACGGCGGACCGGACCACCAGCTCGGCCCGGCTGTCGAGCGACCGGACGCAGGCCAGCAGTCTGTCACCGTCCGCGGGGGCGAGGGCGAGCGGCCGCTCCCGGTGATCGCTCGCGACGGACCAGAGCAGGGTCCGGTCGTCCAACTGCACGGCGAAGAGTCGGCTGCTCGGCACGGCACCGTCGGCGCTGGACCAGTTCGTCAGGCAGCCGTAGAGGACGCCGGCGTCCTGGCAGGCGAACTGGATCTGGCCCTGTAGTTCATCGGGCAGCGGCAGGCTCCAGTCGGCGGCCGGGTCGGTGAGGTGGTGGGCGTCCAGATGACCCCGGGAGGCGGCGGTGTACAGGTAATCGCCCCGGAGCACGACCGTCCCGGCGGTCAGCTCCCGGTCGCTCGGCCAGTCCTTGGGCGGTGGCGGGTCGAAGACCAGGAGCCGTCCGGGCTCGCCGGTGCCCGGGTCGAGGACCTGCAGCCCGGCCTTGGAGAGGAACACGGGGCGCTGCGGTGCGGTCAGCAGCCGCTCGGGGGTCATCGGCTGTGCGCCCCGGTACGTCCACAGCGGTGTCGGCCCGGACAGCGCAGTCGGCTGCGGCCTGCTCGGCGTCGGCGACGGTGACGGCCCGCCGCCCGTGCGGCCCAGTGCCCACACCGCCCCGCCGGCCGCCAGCACCCCGGCCCCGATCAGCAGCCCGCGCCGGCTCAGCCGGGGCCCGTCCCCGCCCCGGCCCCCGCCGTCGAGCACGTCCCCGGGCACCTCGGCCGCGCCGTCGGCGTCCCCGTCCCACTGCCACGAGGCCTCCTGCACCGGCCCCTCGGACGACTTCATACAGCCCTCGCTCCCACCCCCGGCGGCCTCGGCGCCACCACCCGCGGGCGAGGATATCGAACAGTCCCCGAACCATCCCAAGCCGAGGCGGTGAGGTGTTCACCGGGCTGGTGAAGGCCGCGGTGCCGTACCCGGTGGCGGTCGACCTCACCGATCTGCCGTAGCGCGTCACCTGCCCGGCGGAGTGGTTCGGTCGGGTGTGCCGGGCGTTCGGGTCCGGGTGGGTGGGGCCGGTGGGTCGGGTGGGGGAGGCGGGGTTCGCCTTGACAGGGTTCCGGGCCGGACGTAGCAAGGGAGCATGCGCGATCCGCAGGCGACCGGCGGGGACGCCGAGCCGGTCCGCGGGGCGGGCCCGGAGGCGGTGCACGCGCGGGACGAGCTGTTGGCGGAGGCCGTCCGGGGGGTGCTGGGGTCGACCCGGGCGTACGGGGCGATGGTGTACCTGCGTTCGCGGGACGGGCGGTCGCTGGTGCTGCGGACCCTCGTCGGGGTGCCGCTGTCGATCATGAGTCCGTTCCGCCGGGTCGCGGCCGCCGGGCCGCTGCCGGTCGCGGTCTGCTTCCGGACCGGGCGCACCGTGGCGCTGTCCGACTCCGAGGACACCATGCGGCGCTTCCCCCAGCTCGCCGTCGGCCTGCCGTACGACTTCGTCTCCGCCTGCGTGCCGGTGGGGCACGGCGGGGAGCGGTTCGGGGTGCTCAGCGTGCTGTGGCCGGCCTCGGACGACGGGGTGCCGGCCGAGGAGGGCGGGCGGCTGGACGCGGTCGCCTCCCGGTTGGGCGCCGGGCTGGCCGGGCTGGTGGCGGCCGGGGAGTCGGTGGAGCCGGCCGGGGACGCGGCGGTGGTGGAGCTGTCGCCGCCGTCCGTGCCGACCACCCGGGTCGGGCTGTTCGACTGGGACGTGGCCACCGGCGCGCTCGCCGCGGACACCCAGTTCCGGGCGATCTTCGGCTTCGCGCCCGGCGAGTTCGACGGCACGGTGCGCTGCCTGACCGGCCGGATCGCCCCCGGCGACGTGCCCGAGTTCCGGGCCGCCGCCCGTACCGCCCTGGAGCACGGCGAGGTGCTGGCGGCCCGGGTGCGGGTGCTCGGGCCGGGCGGCCGCCCGTACCCGGTGGAGCTGTGGGCCCGGGTGCCCGGGGCGATCTCCGACGGCCGTACCCACCTGGTCGGCGCCGTGCTGGACGTCCGCTCCCTCACCGCCGCCGCGGCCGCCGTGCAACGGCTGCACGAGGGCTTGATCTCGCTCGACCCGGACGGCCTGATCAGCTACGTCAACCGGGCCGCCGAGCCGCTGCTGGGGGCCGGCGCCGAGGAGCTGGTCGGCCACCACCCCTGGGAGGTGCTGCCCTGGCTGGCCGACCCCTTCTACGAGAACCGCTACCGCGCCGCCCTGCTCTCCCAGCAGCCCACCGCCTTCCTGGCCGCCCGCCCGCCGGACGGCTGGCTCGCCTTCTCGCTCTACCCCGACCCGCACGGCGTCACCGGCCGGGTGGTCGCCGCCGAGGCGCCGCCGGGCGCGGCCGAGCCGCCCGCCGCCCTGCTGCCGCCCCGGGCCTCGCTCGGCACGGGGGCGGGCGGGGTCGGCGGCACCCACCACCTGCTCCAGCTGGCCAGCGCGCTCACCGAGGCGGTCACCGTGCGGGACGTGTGCCGGGCGGTGGCCGACGAGATCCTCCCGGCCTTCGGCGGCCAGGAGCTCGCCATCTACGGGGTGCGCGAGCAGCGGCTGCACCTGGTCTCGCAGAGCGGCTACCCCGACGGCTTCCTGGACGGCTTCGAGGGCACCCCGCTGGACGCCCTCGTGCCCGGCGCGGAGACGCTCAGCACCGGTACCCCGATCTTCTTCGAGTCGGTGCGCGAACTCGCCGCCGCCTACCCGGGGTTGGCCCTGGACGAGATGGGTGCCTGGGCCTTCCTGCCGCTGATCGCCTCCGGCCGGCCCGTCGGCAGCTGCATCCTGGGCTTCGACCGGGCGCACCCCTTCACCGTCGAGGAGCGCGGCCTGCTCACCGGCCTCGGCGGCTTCATCGCCCAGGCCCTGGAGCGGGCGCGGCTGTACGACGCCGAGTTCGCGCTGGCCCGCGGCCTCCAGCAGGGGCTGCTGCCGCACCGGCTCCCGCAGGTGCCCGGCATCCGGACCGCCGCCCGCTACCTGCCCGGCACCCAGGGCATGGAGATCGGCGGCGACTGGTACGACGCGATCGTCACCGGCGACGACCTCACCCTGGTGATCGGCGACGTCGAGGGCCACAGCGTCGGCGCCGCCGCCGCGATGGGCCAACTCCGCAGCGCGGTAAGGGCGTTCGCCAGCCTCGGCGAGCCGCCCGACCAGGTGCTCGCCCGCACCAACCGGCTGCTGCTGGACCTCGACCCGGGGCTGCTCGCCAGCTGCTGCCTGGTCCGCCTCACCCCCGCCGACGGCACCGTGCGGATCGGCCGGGCCGGGCACCTGCCGCCGGTGCTGCGCCACCCGGACGGACGGGCCGAGGCGCTGTACGTCCCGGGCGGGCCGCTGCTGGGCGTGGACGAGCGGGCGGCGTACCCGGTCAGCGAGCTGCGGCTGCGCCCCGGCTCGCTGCTCGCCCTCTACACCGACGGGCTGGTGGAGGACCCGGCACTGGCGATCGACCAGGGGGTGGACCGGCTGCGGGCGGCGCTGGCGCACGGCCGGGCGGGGGAGGAGCTGGAGGAGCTGGCCGAGCGGCTGCTGCGCGAGGTCGGCTCGACCGGGCGGGTGGACGACGTGGCGCTGCTGCTCACGGCCTTCGGGGCGGACGGTGACTACGGCGCGGGTGGTGACTACGGCGCGCGCAGTGCGACGGCCGGCGGCTCCGGAGCGGCGACTTTCGTCGGCCCGGGCGGCGACGAAGGGTGACCGCGGGCGGGGTGGCCGCCCGGTTAGCCTCGACGGGTGGAAGCAATCGCACGGGCCTGGTCGAAGGCGGTACGGACGGCGCTCCCCGGGCCCTGGCGGCCCCGGCGGGTGGTGGGCGAGGCCGTGGCGGCCCTGTTGATGGGCGTGGCGGCGGGCCTGCTGGAGGTCGTCGCCGCCACGGACCTGGCGGTGCCCTTCGGGCTGGCCGTCGCCGCGCTGTGGCTGCTGCGGCGGGGGTTCCCGGCGACCGTGCTGGTGCTGACCGGCGTGATCGCGGGCTGGTCGCTCGGGCCGATAGTGCTGCTGGTGTGCGCGGGCTGGGCGGCCGGGGCGCGGATCAGCCGGGTGTGGCGGCTGGTCGGCGCCTTCGTGCTGAGCTACCTGATGTTCTCCACGTTCGGGATGCTCAAGGACGGCGCCGCGGGCTCCTCCAAGCTGATCATCGGACTGTCGCTGGGCGTCTTCCTGGTCTTCGCCGTCCTGCCCGCCCTCTACAGCCGCTACCGGGCGCAGCGCCGCGCCCTGCTGGACGCGCTGCGCGAGCGCAACGACCAGCTGGTGCGCGAGCGGGCCATGGTGGTGCACCAGGCCCGGCTGCGGGAGCGGCACCGGATCGCCCAGGACATGCACGACAGCCTGGGCCACCAGCTGGCCCTGATCTCCGTGCACTCGGGCGCCCTGGAGGTGGACCGCACCCTCAGCGACCGGCAGCGGGAGGCGGTCGGGGTGCTGCGGCAGGCGGCGGTCGCCGCGATGCGCGAGCTGCGCGAGGTGGTCGGGGTGCTGCACGACGAGTCGACGGCGGTGCCGCCCGCCGCCGGAGCGTCCGGGCCGGCGCCGTCCCGTGGCGGGGTGGACGGGGTCGAGGGGCTGGTGGAGTCCTCCCGGGCGGCCGGTGCACTGGTGGAGTTCCGCGCCGAGGGCGAGCGGCGGCCGCTCGCGGCGGTGGTCGACCAGGCGGCGTACCGGATCGTGCAGGAGGCGCTCACCAACGCGCACAAGCACGCCCCCGGCGCGCCGATCGCGGTCGCGCTCCGGTACGAGCCGGACGCCCTGGTCGTGGAGGTCACCAACCCGCGCGCGCCGGAGCTCGTCGGCGCACGCACCGGCGCGGGGAGCGTGGTGAGCGGCGGGCAGGGGCTGACCGGCTTGCGGGAGCGCGCCCGGTTGGTCGGCGGGATGGTGCACGCCGGGCCGACGCCCGAGCAGGGCTTCCGGCTGGCGGCCGTGCTCCCGTACGCCGGGGCGGAGGCCGAAGGCGCCGCGGCTCTGGCGGCCGAGGAGGACTGGGTGACCGGCGGGCTGCCGCCGGTCGAGGGGGCGGACGACGGGCGGCGCCGCCCGGTGCTCGGCTGCGCGGCCGGGGTGGGCGCGGTGACGCTGATCGTGGCGGGCCTGGTGGCCTGGGGCGTGGTGGCCTTCGTCCGGGGTGCCAGCGACTCGACGGTGCGGCAGTCGGTCTACGACCAGGTCCGGGTCGGCGAGTCCAGGGCCGAGGTGCTGCGGCAGCTGCCGCCCGGCAACGACTTCTTCACCTCCGACTTCCAGGGGGACGGCCCGCCCAAGCCGGAGGGCTCGCACTGCCGCTGGTACTCGCTGGCGAAGGGCGAGCCGGGCGACTCCTGGTCGGAGAACCACGTGGCGCGGTTCTGCTTCGACGGCGGGGTGCTGGTGGAGAAGGTGGAGTACGTCACCAAGGGCTGACGCCGGCCTCACCTCCGGGTGCCGCAACGGTGGGCCCCGGACGGGAGGCCGGGGTGCCCGGGGTGTGAGGATGGGGCTCCACCCGCATCACCGTTCGAGGGGAATGACCAGCGTGATCCGAGTCCTCGTCGCCGACGACGAGCCGCTCATCCGGGCCGGGATCAGGATGATCCTGGGGTCGGCCGAGGACATCGAGGTGGTCGCGGAGGCCGCCGACGGCCGGGAGGCGCTGGAGCTGGCCCGGGCGCACCGGGTGGACGTCGTCCTGCTGGACATCCAGATGCCGGTGATGGACGGACTGACGGCGCTCGGGGAGCTCGGCAGGGTCGCGCCCGGCGCGCGGGCGATCATCCTCACCACCTTCGGGGAGCGCGAGAACGTCCTGCGCGCCGTGACCGAGGGCGGCGCCGGGTTCCTGCTCAAGGACACCGCGCCGAACGAGCTGATCCAGGCCGTCCGCGCGGCGGCCGGCGGGAACGCCTTCCTCTCCCCGGCCGCCACCCGGCACATCGTGGACTCGCTGGCCGCCGGGCGCAGCGGCTCGGCGGCCGCCCGCGCCGCGGCGGCGCGGCGCCGGCTGGAGGTGCTCACCGGGCGCGAGCTGGAGGTGCTGGCGCTGCTCGGGGAGGGCCTGTCCAACGCGGACGCGGGGGCCCGGATCCACATGAGCGAGGCGACGGTGAAGACGTACGTCAGCCGGATCCTGGCCAAGCTGGGCTGCGAGAACCGGGTCCAGGCGGCGCTGCTGGCGCGGGACGCGGACCTCGACGGCCGTAGCTGAGCGTCGTTGCGTGCTCGCAGAGCGTGTGTTCGGTGACGGATGCCACTCAATCGGTGGTCCGAACGGGGAACTCCGGATGGCGTGGTGACGGTCCGTCATGAACTGCTGACGGACCGTCGATGGTGTGCGGGAGTTCACGAATGGACAGATGTGAGCGCGGGCACGGAAATTGATCGTTCGATCTTTAAAATGCGGTCAAACCTGGTCGAACCGGGCGCCGTTTCTTGATCGATACCGCCGGTAACAGTCAACTGACCTGCGAAGACCAAGAATTGCTTGCTGCGCCCCGGACATGCCCCTAGCTTTCTTGGCGGCGCAACGAGCGCCACCCGGGTTCACCCCGAGGCACGGCCCGCCGACTGACCCCCGGCGCGAGGGCGGTGCCGCTGACGAGACCGGCTCCAACAGGCCGTCGGCGAGCGGAGGTGGCCGGGGCGGCACGGCACGTCCGACACGTGGCCGGCCGCCCGACGAGTGAGGTGAGCGCAACCGACCGGCCCGTGTCCCGGGCCTGGTTCCGCCTGCCCGCCCGGGGCTTGCCGAGAGGACATTCATGACTTCCCGTCACGAGACCGCCGCTGCCACCGAGACCACCACCCCCAGCAAGCGCAACCGCCTGCGGATGGCGGTCGTCGCAGGCGCCGCCGTCGCGGCCCTGCCGGTGGCCGGCCTCGTCACGGCCACCTCGGCCTCCGCCGCACCCTCCTCGGCCTGGGACGCCGTCGCCCAGTGCGAGAGCGGCGGGAACTGGAGCATCAGCACCGGCAACGGCTTCCACGGCGGACTGCAGTTCACCCCCTCCACCTGGGCCGCGTACGGCGGAACCGCGTACGCCCCCCGGGCCGACCAGGCGACCAGGGCGCAGCAGATCGCCGTCGCCGAGAAGGTGCTCGCCTCGCAGGGACCGGGCGCCTGGCCGGTCTGCTCCAAGAAGGCGGGCCTGAGCAAGGGCGGCGCCCCGGCCGCCGTCGACACCTCGGCGGGCTCGGGCTCCGCGGACTCCGCCGCGGCTCCCGCCAAGCCGGCCAAGCGGTCCGCGAAGGCGCCCAAGGCCGCCCGGCCGGCCGCTCCGAAGGCGGCCCCCAAGGCCGCCGCCCCGAAGGCGAAGCCGTACGCTCCGGAGGCCCCGCAGGGCCGTCCGTCGGCCAAGCCGGTCCAGTCCGCCCCCGCGGCGGAGCGGAACACCTCCGGCGGCGACTACACCGTCCGCAGCGGTGACACGCTGAGTGACATCGCCGCCAAGTTCGGCGTCGACACCGTCAGCCTGTACAGCAAGAACGTCCGCACCATCGGCGCCGACCCGGACCTGATCTTCCCCGGGCAGACGCTGACCGTCTGACGCTCCCAGCACGCTCCACTGCTCTCCGGCGTGATCCGGCGGCCACCCCTGTGCGGGGTGGCCGCTCGGCGCGTTCGGCGTCCCAGTGCATGCGGGTCGCTGGACTTTCCGCGCCGGTAGGGTCGTCTGATGGTCCGACTGATCAGCGACAGTGAGCTCACCGCCTCCTCCGTGGTGGCCAACAGCACCATGAACCGCGAGCGCGGTCCTAGGGTCCGTCTTCGGACTCCCGCCTGCGGGGCGACGCCGGGGCACGCACCTCGCCGCGTTGTCGTCGGTCGCCAATGCTCCGCAGTGGCTCCCTCCTCCGCCTTGCGATGCACGCACCCCAACGCCGCCCCGCCCGCCCTCCGGGCGGACGACGGGAGTCCGAAGACGGACCCTGCGGCGTGAACAGCTACACCCGTGAGCTGGGCTTCGACCCCGCGGCCTGGCTGCGGGAGCACGGCGGTGCCGCGCCCGGCTGGCTGGACCTGTGCAGCGGGGAGGGGCGGGCGCTGGTCGAGGCGGCCCGGGTGCTGCCCGCCGGCGCCGAGCTGACCGGGGTGGACCTGGTGGGGCCGCTGGTCCCGCCGCCCGGTACGGCGGGCCGGGGCGACGGGCGGGCGGAGGTCAGGCTGGTGACGGCGGCGCTCGCCGACTGGGCGCCCGAGCGGTCGTACCAGCTGATCACCTGTGTGCACGGCCTGCACTACCTCGGCGACCAGCTCGGCGCGATCGCCCGCGCCGCCTCCTGGTTGGCCCCGGACGGCCGCTTCGCCGCCCACTTCGACCCGGAGTCGGTGCGCCGCCCCGACGGCTCCGGCGCGGCCCGTGCGGTGCTGGCCGCGCTGCGGGCGGCCGGGTTCGCGTACCGCTCGCGCCGGTACCTGCTGCTCCTGGACGGCGGGCGGCCGGTCACGCTGCCCTTCGGCTACGCGGGCGCCGACCCGTCGGCCGGGCCGAACTGGACCGGGCAGCCGGCGATCGGGTCGTACTACCACCCGGCGGTCGGAGGAACCGGCGGTCGCACCACCGGGGCGCGCGGAGGTGTGGCGGAGTTGTAGTTGAAGATTGAACGCAACGTCCGAATACCGCCGGAGACGGCAAGGATTCCGGACCAGGATCGACATCACACACCGAGAGCGGAACGCCGGCCGACATACGGCCGGGACGCGATCGGAACACGGTGCACGAGGAGATCCGAAGACATGACGATGAACGGTGCGGCGGCGCTCGACGGCAAGGTGGCCCTGGTGACCGGCGGCAGCCGGGGGATCGGGACCGCGGTCGCGCTGCGGCTGGCCGAGGACGGCGCCCACGTGGCGCTGACCTACCAGGGCTCGGCCGAGCGGGCCGAGGAGGTGGTGGCCAAGATCACCGCGATGGGGCGCACCGGCTGGGCCGTGCGCGCCGACAGCGCCGACCCGGCGGCGGTGCGCGGCGCGGTGGCCGCGGTCGCCGAGCGGTTCGGGCGGCTGGACATCCTGGTGAACAACGCCGGCGTGGGCGCCGGCGGGCCGATCGAGCAGGTCGCGATCGAGGAGCTCGACCGGGTGCTGGAGGTGAACGTCCGGGCGCCGTACCTGTACGCCCAGGCGGCCGTCGAGCACCTGACCGAGGGCGGGCGGATCGTCAGCGTCGGCAGCTGCATCGCCCAGCGCGTGGCCTTCACCGGCGCCGCGCTCTACGCGACCAGCAAGACCGCGCTGATCGGCCTGACCAAGGCGCTGGCCAGGGAGCTCGGCCCGCGTGGGATCACCGTCAACCTGGTCCACCCGGGCCCGATCGACACCGACATGAACCCGGCCGACGGCGAGTCCGCCGACTTCCAGCGGAGCTTCGTCGCCCTCGGCCGGTACGGCGCGGTGGCGGAGGTCGCGGGCGCCGTCTCCTACCTGGTGGGCGAGGACGCCCGCTACGTCACCGGCGCGGAGCTGTCGGTGGACGGCGGTTTCGCCGCCTGACCTCCCGTTCGGCGGGGGTGACGGTGTCGTGCCGGGCGGTCGTCGGCGAGCGCGCTTACGATCGCCCGGCACGACCCGTGCGCCCCCCGGACCGAGAGGTGTGCCATGACCGCGGTGGACGACCCGGCCGACCCGGCCGACCCGATCGATCTGCTCGCCCGGGCCCTCGCCCAGACCGCCGGACTGATCGACGGCACCGGCGTCGAACTGGCCGGCCACCCGACTCCCTGCCGCTCCTGGGATGTCGGCGACCTGATCAGCCACCTCCTGTACGACCTGCGGCAGTTCACCCTCCGCGCCGAAGGCGGACAGCCGGACTGGACCCAGCCCTTCGAGCGGGTCGAGGAAGACTGGCTGCACGCCTTCGAGGCCGGGGCCGAGCGGCTCGTCGAAGCCTGGCGCGCCGCCGGCGACCTCACCGGCACGGTCGAGCTCCCCGGCGGCGGCACCCTCCCGGCCCGCTTCCCGGTCGACCAGCAGACCACCGAATTCGCCGTCCACGCCTGGGACTTGGCCCACGCCACCGGCCAGTCCACGGCCGGCCTCGACCACGAGGTCGCGCACGCGGCGCTCGACTGGGCGCACGGCGCGCTCAAACCCGAGTACCGGGGCGAGGAGGCCGAGCACCACGCCTTCGGCCCCGAAGTCCCCGCCCCGGCGGACGCCCCGGCGTACGACCGGCTCGCCGCCTTCTTCGGCCGCGACCCGCGCGCCTAGCCACTCCGGCCGCGACCCGCACGCCTAGCGGCCCGAACTCGCCCTCCTGTTAAGGTCCTTGACCATGGGGGAGAATCAGGCACAGGTACGAGAGACAGTGCGCGCGTTCGCCGCGCTGCTGCGGGCCGAGGCCTTCGCCGACGCCGTCGAACTGTTCGCGCCGCCGCTGCGGGCCGGCCTTCCCGCCGAGGTGCTCCGGCTTGCCTGGGCGACCGAGACCGACGGGCGGGGCGGGGTGACCGCGATCGGCGAGCCGGTCGTGCAGCCGGTCGTGCAGCCGGGCGACGAACCGGTACGGGTGCACCTCCCGGTGAGCTGCGCGGACGGCGGCTTCACCCTGGTCACCTCGGTCGGCGCCGACGGCCTGCTGTACGGGCTGCGGCTCGACCCGGGCGAGGGCACGACGTGGCAGCCGCCCGGGTACGCGGACCCGGACCGGTTCACCGAGACCGACGTCCTGCTCGGCAGCGGACCGCTCGCCGTCCCCGGCACCCTCACCCTGCCCGTCGGGCCGGGTCCGTGGCCCGCGGTGGTGCTGCTCAGCGGCGGCGGGGCCTTCGACCGGGACGAGAGCGGCGGCCCCAACAAGCCGCTCAAGGACCTCGCCTGGGGACTCGCCACCCGGCGGACCGCCGTGCTGCGCTTCGACAAGCCGACCTTCGCCCACCCGGACCGGCTGCCCGCCGACTTCACCATGGCCGACGAGTACCTGCCGCCCGCGCTCGCCGCCCTCGACCTGCTCCGGGCCCGGCCGGAGATCGACCCCGGCCGCGTCCACCTGCTCGGCCACAGCATGGGCGGCAAGGTGGCGCCGCGGATCGCCGCGGCCGCCCGACCGCCCGTCGCGGGGCTGGTGCTGCTGGCCGCGGACGCCCAGCCGATGCACCTCGCGGCCGTCCGGGTCGCCCGTCACCTCGCGGCGCTGATGCCCGGACCGCAGACGGAACAGCTGGTGGAGACGCTGGTCCGGCAGGCCGCGACGGTGGACGGCCCCGGGCTGACCCCGGACACCCCGGCGGAGTCCCTGCCGTTCGGGCTCTCCGCCGCGTACTGGCTGGACCTGCGCGGCTACGACCAGGTCGGCACCGCCGCCGGGCTGCGGCCGCTGCCCATGCTGCTCCTCCAGGGCGGCCGGGACTACCAGGTGACGGTCGAGGACGACCTGGCGCGCTGGCGGCAGGCGCTCGGCGACCGCCCCGAGGTGAGCATCCGGATCCACCCGGAGGCCAACCACCTCTTCCTCCCCGGCACCGGCCCCGCCACCCCGGCCGAGTACGCCCGGCCGGGCCATGTGGCGGCGGCGGTGGTGGAGGACATCGCGGACTGGCTGGCCGGGCGTCGGTAGGCAGCAGGTTCGAGCGCGCCCCGCGCCGGTGTCAGTGGGCCTGCTGGGCGGCGGCCGCGCGCTTGATGGCCTCGCGGATGCGGGGGTAGCTGCCGCAGCGGCAGATGTTCTGGATCTGGTCGATGTCGGCGTCGGTCGGGTTGGGGGTGCTGCGCAGCAGGGCGACGGCCGTCATGATCTGGCCCGGCTGGCAGAAGCCGCACTGGGCGACGTCGCAGTCGATCCAGGCCTCCTGCACCGGGTGGAGGGTGTCGCCGTCGGCGAGGCCCTCGATGGTGGTGACGGTGTGGCCCTCGCAGTCCTTGACCGAGCGGGTGCAGGGCTGGAACTCCCGGCCGTCCAGGTGGCTGGTGCAGGCGCGGCAGACGCCCACCCCGCAGCCGTACTTGGGGCCGGTGACGCCGAGCTTGTCGCGCAGGACCCAGAGCAGCGGCATGTCGTCCGGGGCGTCGACGCTGACGGGCTGCCCGTTGAGGACGAAGGTGTGGGTGGGCATGGGGAGTTGACGTCCTCAGGAGTTGTCAGAAGTTGATCGGGAAGGAGTGCGGGCTGGTGCCGGTGGCGCGGGCGTAGGCGTTGGCGACGGCGGCCGAGGCGGCCGGGACGCCCAACTCGCCCGCGCCGCCGGGGAATCCGCTGGGCGGCATCAGGTGGATCTCGACCACCGGCGGGGCGTTGCGCTGCCGGGCGTAGCGGAAGTCGGCGTAACTGCCTTCCCGGAAGGCGCCGTTGTCGAGGTGGTTGCCGGCCTGGAGGATGACCGAGATGCCGTCGATCAGCGCACCGGTCAACTGGGCTTCCAGGCCGCGGGGGTTGATGACCTGGCCGACGTCGGCGGCGATGACGGCCTTGGTGACCCGGGGGTTGGCGCGGTCGGTGGCGTCGAGTTCGACCAGGTAGGCGACCCGGCCGCCGTTCTCGTCGTGGTAGCCGACGCCCTGGGCCTGGCCGTCGGGCATCGGGCGGCCCCAGCCGCCGGCCTTGGCGACGGTGTCCAGCAGCGCCCGCCCGGCGGCGTCGCGCACCCGGGCGCGCCGGAAGGCGACCTCGTCCTGGCCCATCCGGCGGGCGAGTTCGTCCATCATGATCTCGTCGGCGACCCGGACCATGCCGGAGTAGACGGAGCGCCAGCTGCCGGTGTGCACCGGCAGCGGCAGTTCGGCGAGCAGCTGGGTGGGGATGCCGACGTTGTACGGGTTCTTCTCGGTGAGCAGGAAGAAGGCCTGGGCGAGGCTGATCCCGGCGACGGAGAGGTTGAACCCGGCGCCGGTGAGGGCTTCGCCGAGGCCGTGCGAGAGGTCGGTGCGCACGGTGGCGGCGCGGTGCTCCCAGCTGAGGACCTGGCCGAGGCCGTAGGTGGCGCGGATGCGGTGGTGGCTGGCGGGGCGCATCCGGCCGTGCCGCATGTCGTCGTTGCGGGTCCACATGAGCTTGACGGGGCGGCCGGCGGCCCGGGAGATCTGGGCGGCCTCCAGGGCGGCGTCGAAGAACAGCCGGCGTCCGAAGGAGCCGCCGCCGCGCACGACGTGGACGGTGACGGCGTCCTGCGGCAGGCCGAGTTCGGCGGCGATGGTCTGCTGGGCGATGATCGGGCTCTGGGCGGCGAACCACAGTTCGGCGCGGCCGGGCCGGACGTCGGCGACGGCGGTGAGCACCTCCATCGGGGCGTGGTTGACGAAGGCGAAGTCGAACTCGCCGTCCAGGTACGGGGTGAGCAGCGGCGGCAGCAGGAACGGCGCGTGGGCGGTGCGCAGCCGGGCCCGGACGTCGGCGGTGGAGAGGCCGGCGGCCGGGCCGGGGTTCCAGGTGGTGCGCAGCGCGTCGCGGGCCTTGATGGCCTGGTCGAAGGTCTCGGCGAGGACGGCGACGCCGGTGGGGATCTGGACCACGGCCAGGACGCCGGGCATGGCGCGGGCGACCGAGGCGTCCAGGGACTTGAGGGTGCCGTTGACGGTGGTGGGGCGGGCGACCACGGTGGGTGCGGCGCCCGGGATCTGCAGGTCCCCGGCGTACTTGACCCGGCCGGTGACGATGTCGCGGGCGTCGATGCGGCCGGTGGGCGTGCCGACCAGGCGGCGCTGGTCGGCCGGCTTGGGGGCGGCGGACACGGCGGGCACGACCACGGCGGCGGCGTCGGCGGCGAGTTCGCCGAAGCCGAGGCGACGGCCGTCGGGGGCGAGCACGGCGGAGTCGGCGGTGCGCAGGGTGGTCGCGGGAACGTTCCAGCGGTGGGCGGCGGCGGTGACCAGCCGGGCGCGGGCGGCGGCGGCCGCGGCGCGCACCGGGTCGTACAGCGAACGCACCGAGTTGGAGCCGCCGGTGAGCTGGTAGAAGAGCAGCTCGGGGCGGCCGTCGGAGAGCGGCACGTCCACGTCGGTGAGCTTGGCGTCGAGCTCCTCGGCGACCAGCATGGCGATCGCGGTGGTGAGGCCCTGGCCGACCTCCAGCCGGGGCAGGTGGAGCGCGGCACGCCCGGCGGGGGTGATTTCGAGCACCAGCAGGTGGGAGGTCGGCAGCCCGGCGAGGATCATCGCGTCGCCGAGGTCGAGGACGTCGGGGATGCCGGGCAGGCCGAACAGCTGCGGGGGCGCGGAGGCGTCGCGGGCGGCAGCGGCGGTGCGTTCGGCGGCCCGGGCGGTGGCGGGCGCGGCGGCGTCGAGGCCGAGCCGGGCGGCGACGGTGAGGGTGGGGGCGGCCAGCAGGTAGGTGAGGAAGCGGCGGCGGCCGGTGCCCTCGGCCTCGGCGGGGCCGCCCGGGTCAGCCGGGCCGAAGGGGTCGGCCGGGCCGGCGGCGCTTGCGCGGCCGGCGGGTCGTCCGGTGTCGCCCGGCCGGCCGGCGGAGCCCGAGGGGGCGATGGAGGTGCTGATGGGAGGAGCCCTTCGAGCCGGAGACGGCGCCGGATCGGGCGGGCACGGACGGCCCCGGCCCCGCTGCCGGATCGCGAACGCCGTTGAGCATAGGAGGGCGTTACTGACGGGTCAACACGGCCAATCTTGGCCCTCCGGCCGGGTGGTGGAGGTGTCCGGTCCGCTTCGGCCGGGGGAGTCGGAGCGGGTACGGACGGCGCTGCGGCCGGGCGGCCGGGGCCGGGAGGGGCCGGGCCGGACGGGGCCGGGAGCTCGCTCCATGCTCAACGGGCCGTTGTCGTACGGGAGTTCACGGCTCGTCCGGCGGTGCGGCGCGGGCCGGAAGTGGCCCGGGAAAATACAAGATCAATGGATCTGTCGGCCGGTCCACTTCTTCCCTAGGCTGGACCCCGTCCCACCGAGGACCACCCCCGAGCGGTTGCGAACGCCCGGTCCGCGCGCCGTCCGTCGGTGCGCCGTCCGTCCGTGCGCCGTCCGTCCGACCGGATCCGACAGGAGAGAAGTGCCGAATCAGAGCGCCGCCCGGCTCGCCCTGCTGCCCCCCGCCGGCCCCCAGCGCACCCTCGCCGCAGCCCAGTTGGCCAGCGCGGTGGGCGACGGCGCCTACTACACCTGTTCCGCGCTCTACTTCACCCGGGTCGTCGGGATGTCGCCGACCGCCCTCGGCTTCGGCCTCGCCGTCGCCTGGGCGCTCGGCTCGCTGGCGGGCGTCCCGCTCGGCAGCCTCGCCGACCGCCGCGGCCCGCGCCGCACCGCCGTGGCGCTCGCGCTCACCACGGCCGCCGTGGTCGCCGTCCTCCTGGTGGTCCGCTCGTACCCGCTGTTCCTGCTCGCCGTCTGCCTCTACGCCACCGCCCAGTCCGGCCTCACCGCCGCCCGACAGGCCCTGGTCGCGGGCCTGGTGCCGCGCGCCGAACGCACCGGGCTGCTCGCCCACCTGCAGTCAACCCTCAACGGGGGCTTGGCCGTCGGCGCCGCCATCGGCGGCATCGCGCTCACCGTCGGCACCCGGGAGGCCTACTTCGGCGCCTTCACCGTCACCGCGCTCGGCTTCCTGGCCGGCGCGCTCGTGCTGCGCCGGCTGCCCGAGGCCCCGCCCGCGCCGGCCGACCCGGCCGCCGGACCGCGCCTGGCCGTGTTGCGGGACCGCCGCTACGCCGCCGTGACCCTGGT
The DNA here is from genome assembly GCF_042884005.1 of Kitasatospora sp. NPDC058162. NCBI lineage: Bacteria > Bacillati > Actinomycetota > Actinomycetes > Kitasatosporales > Streptomycetaceae > Kitasatospora > Kitasatospora sp. NPDC058162. The sequence goes on along the minus strand of NZ_JBHVUS010000022.1, from coordinate 133,051 downwards.
CAACACCGTGCTGCTGCTGCGGATGCCGATGCTCAGCCTGATCCTGCCGCTGTGGATCGCCCAGCGCGCCCCCGGCCTCGGCTGGCTCGGCTCGGCGCTGTTCGTGCTCAACACCCTGGCCGTGCTGGGCTTCCAGGTCCGGGCGGCCCGCGACGTCAGCGGGCTGGACTCGGCGATCCGGGCGGTGCGCTCCTCTGGGGTGCTGCTGCTCGCCTCCTGCGTGGTCTGCGGGCTGTCCGTGCTGGACGTCCCGCTGTGGGCGTTCGCCGCCCTGCTGGTCGCCGCGGCCGTGCTCCAGGTGGTGGGCGAGATGCGGCAGTCGGCAGGCTCCTGGCAGCTCGGCTTCGACCTCGCGCCGCCGGAGCGGATCGGCCAGTACCAGGGCTTCTTCGGCACCGGCGTCGCCGTCGCCCGCACCCTCGGCCCGCTGCTGCTCACCGCGCTGCTGCTGGACGGCGGGCTCGCTGGCTGGCTGGTGCTGGGCGGGGTGTTCCTCGCCGCCGGGTACGCGATGGGCCCGGTGGCCCGCTGGGCGGCGAGCGACCGCGGCTACCAGCCGTCGGCCTCCTCGGCGTCGCCCGACGCGGCATCGGCCGCCGCCCCGCCGGCCGCCGCGCCGTCGACCCCCTCGCCGTCCTCCGCGGCCGTCGGGGCCACCGGCGCCGAGGCGCCGTAGAGGTCGTCGTCGCCGCCGTACGGCGCTCCGCCCCCGGCCCCGGCGGCCCGCCGCCCGGACCGGTCGGCGAACAGGTCGTCCGGGCCTTCCTCCGCCGGGTCGGCCGACAGGTCCGGCCAACCGTCCCGCCGCTCGTTTCCGGTCATCGCACGCTCCAACCGCCGCTGCTGCTGCTCCGGATACGGCCGATGCTACTCCGCGAGCGCCCTGCGGAGCCGCCCGCGCGGGCTCCGTACGGGCCCGCGCACGGGCCGCCGGAAAAGGGTGGCCCCCACCCGCCGCCCGCTGGCATGCTGGCCGCGTGGACAGACCCCAGATCTGGCTCGACTTCGCCCCTGAGCTGCACCTCTTCGTCTCCGCGCCCCGGCGGGCCGGCCGCACCGCGCTGCGCACCGACGGCACCTCCAGCCTCGGCCACGTGGTCGAGTCACTGGGCGTCCCGCTCACCGAGGTCGGCACCCTGCTGGTGGACGGCCGCCCGGTGCCCGGCTCGTACGTCCCGGCCGACGCCGAGCACGTCAGCGTCGCCGCGGTCGCCCGGCCGCAGCCCTCGCCCGCCCCGCCGCGCTTCCTGCTGGACGTCCACCTGGGCACCCTCACCCGCCGGCTGCGCCTGCTCGGCATCGACGCCGCGTACGAGAACCCCGACATCGGCGACGCCGCGCTGGCCGCCCGCTCCGCCGCCGAACAGCGCGTCATGCTCTCGCGCGACCGCGGCCTGCTGCGCCGCCGCGAACTGTGGGCCGGCGCCTACGTCTACAGCCACCGCCCCGCCGAGCAACTGCGCGACGTGCTCTCCCGCTTCGCCCCGCCGCTCGCCCCCTGGAGCCGCTGCACCACCTGCAACGGCACGCTGCGCACGGTGAGCAAGACCACGGTGCGCGAGCAGCTCCACGACGGCACCGAGCGCTCCTACGACGCCTTCGCCCAGTGCGCTGACTGCGGCCAGGCCTACTGGCGCGGCGCCCACCACGCCCGCCTGGAGTCCATCGTCACCGATGCGGTGCGCGAGTTCGGGGGCGTCTCGGGGTAGCGACAGCGCCTTCCCTCGGGGTTGTCTCGGGGTCGGATACGGACCGCTGCGGATGGCGGGCCGTCCGGCGGGCGTGGTCTGATCGGCGGTGGGGGACGAGCCCAGGAACTCCTTCGTACGAGAGAGGCCGGGTCGTCGGATGAACGATCAGCCAGTGCACCAACCCTTCGAGAGCGCCGAGACGGCGGACGCCCCCGTGGTGACCGCCCCGGACGGCGCCGAGGTCCGCCCGCTGCTGGTCCTGGACGGGCGGGGCAGCCTCGCGGTCTTCGAGTTGGCCCCCGGGCAGGTCACCCACGCGGTGTCGCACGCCACCGTCCAGGAGCTGTGGCAGGTCGTCGCCGGCCGCGGCGAGCTGTGGCGGCGCCAGGACGGCCGGGAGGAGGTCCACCGGCTCGCCCCCGGCACGGCCGTGTCGATCCCGCTGGGCACCGCCTTCCAGTTCCGGGCCGATGCGGACGCCGACGGGCCGCTGTGCATCACCGCCGTCACCATGCCGCCCTGGCCGGGCACCGACACCGAGGCGCGCCCCGAGGAAGGCCCCTGGAAGGCGACCGTCCGATGAGCCGGGGGAGCACGAGTCGCCCGGGCCGGGGGAGTACGGGCCGCCGGCGGGTGCGCCGCACCGCCGCGGCCGCCGTCGCCGCGCTCACCCTGCTGGGGCTGGCCGCGGCCCCGTCCGTCGCGGACACCGCCACCACCGCACCGCACCTCCAGTCACGCTACGTCACCATGCCCGACGGCGTCCGCCTCGCCGTCGACGTCTACCTCCCGACCGCCACCAAGCCCGGCACCAAACTGCCCACCGTCCTGGTCACCGAGCGCTACTGGCGCGCCCGGGTCCTGCCCGGTCAGCCGGGCGGCACCAGCGGCGAGGCCGAGGCCTGGAACGCCAAGGGCTACGCCTACGTCGCCGCCGACCTGCGCGGCACCGGCGCCTCCTTCGGCGCCATGGCCTCCGAGCTGGGCGCCGCCGAGATCGCCGACAGCGGCCCGCTCAGCGACTGGATCGCCGCCCAGCCCTGGTCCAACAGCCGGATCGGCACCACCGGCGTCTCCTACGGCGGCGACACCGCCATGCTCGCCACCGCCCTCGGCAACCACCACATCACCGCCGCCGCACCCATCTCCTACGACTTCGACCCGTACGAGGACCTGGTCCGCCCCGGCGGCGTGCTGATCGAGCCCCGGCTCGCCCCGTACGCGCTGCTGCTGCGCATCCTGGACCAGACCGGCGGCACCACCTGCGAGACCAGCGAGGAGACCCGGCAGCTCTGCGCGCACGTCGGCCTCACCGGTCTGACCCCCCGTCCGGTCGACGGTCCGGACGGACCGGCCCTGCTGGCCGCCGCCCGCGCCGAGCACGCGAACAACGCCAACCTGGTCGACCTGGCCCACCAGGGCGTCCACCGCGACTACCGCAACGGCCCGCAGAGCTGGACGGTCGGCAGCGTCGGCGAGAAGACCGACGCCGTCGAGGACGGCGGCGTGCCGGTGCTGACCCGAGCCGGCTGGCTGGACGCGGGGACGGCCAACGGCGTGCTCTCCCAGTTCTCCGGCCTGTCCAACTCCCAGGACGACTGGATCGGCCCGTGGAACCACGGAGCCGGCTGGCTCGCCGACCCGTTCAAGCCCGCCCGGCCGCTCACCAGGGCCGAACACGAGCAGAACGACCGGCGCGTGGTCGACTTCTTCGACCGCTACGTGCGCGACGGCGCCCGCCCCGACGGCAAGCGGCAGGTGCACTACTACACCTACAACGAGGACGTCTGGCGCACCACCACCCGCTGGCCGGTGCCCGGCACCCGCACCCGGCCCTTCGAGCTCGGCGCGGGCAACACCCTCACCGCCGGACGGACCGGGGACGCCCCGGCCGGCTCCGACCCGCTGCACCTGGACCCCACCGCCGGCACCGGCCCGCTCGACCGCTGGAACACCAACCTCAGCGGCTCCCAGGTGAGTTACCCCGACCGCGTGGCCGTGGACGCGAAACTGCTCAGCTACACCACCGCGCCGCTGACCGAGCCCACCAGGGTCACCGGCAACGGCAAGGTGACCCTCGACGTCACCGGCCTGGCCGGCTCGGCGAACGGCGCCCTGCACGTCTACCTGGAGGACGTCACCCCCGACGGCCGGGTCACCTACCTGACGGAAGGTCAACTAACCCTCATCGAAAGGGCGGTGGCCGACTCCGACGACAACCCCGACTGGCGCCGGCTGCGCACGCCGCGCAGCTACGCGGCCGAGGACGCCGGGCCCTTCCCGCAGGGGCGGGCGCAGCAGGTGGTGATCGACCTCCAGCCGGTCTCGGTGCTCTTCAAGGCCGGTGAGCGGATCCGGCTCACCGTGGCCGCCGCCAACCCCGACTCCTTCGAGCTGCTCCCGGCCGACGGCCGGGCGGACTACCGGATCGGCTACGGCGGCGAGCGCGGCTCGGTGCTGGAACTGCCCGTGGTGCGCGGGCAGTTGCCCTGATCACCGGGTGTGCAGGCCGAGGGTCCAGACGTGCGAGCTGTAGCTGCCCATCCGGGTCGGGTGGCGTTCGACCAGCGTCGCGGTCAGGCCCTCGGCCGTCCGGCGCAGCGAGCCGGTGAAGCGGTGCTGCTCCTCCGGGGCGAGCGGGAGCAGTTCGGCCAGCACGGCGTCGTCGAGCTCCCGCCCGACGGCGCGCAGCACCCCCGCGTCCAGCACCAGCAGGGTGCCGTCGGGCAGCACCAGCGGTTCCGGGGCCAGCGCGCCGCGCAGCGGCGGGCCGGGCTCGACCACCCCGCCGGGCAGCAGTCGCACCACCCGGCTCCCGGTGGGGTGGCGGCGGTCCGTCTCGACCACCCGCAGGCCGCTGCCGACCACGTAGTGGCCGTAGCTGTGCCAGCTGTCGACCACGGCGCCGTCCCGGTCGTGGGCCCGGGTGTCGAAGGCGCCGTAGCCCTCCAGCCCCAGCACGAAGCGCCCGTCGCCGAGGGCGGCGCCGCGCTCGCCGCGCAGCTCGGCGACCAGCGCGCCGTCGGCGAGGTCCAGCAGCAGGGCCGGGCCGAGGTGGCCCCAGGCGGTGTACTCGAAGGAGCTGGTGGTGACCAGCACCCGGTCGGCGGAGAGGTGCGCCGCGTTCGGCCGCCCCGGGCAGGGCCGCCGCCAGCGGACCCCGCCGGCGGCGTCGACGCAGCTGAGCTCGCCGTCCCCGCCGTGCACCGCCCACCCGTCCCGCCGTGCCAGCGGCCCCGCCGGGCGTCCCTGCGGACGGCCGCCGGGCTCGTGACGGTGGTCCATGACGGTGACCTGCCAGCTCCCCATGGTGCGGATGCTATCGGCTGGGCCCGAACCACGGGTGTCGTTTCGGTAGCTGCTCACGGCGCCCTGACGGCGGACAATCTCCTCAGGAGCGCAGGAGGAGGCGACGGTGGAGTTCCCGGAGCAGGCGGAGTTCGAGGTGATGATCGAGATCCCCCAGGGATCGCGCAACAAGTACGTGATGGACTTCGACGCGGGCCGGATCCGCCTGGACCGCACCCTGTTCACCGCCACCCGCTACCCCGCCGACTACGGCTACGTCGAGGGCACCCTGGGCGGTGACGGCGAACCGCTGGACGCCCTGGTCCTCGGCCGCGAACCCGCCGTCCCCGGCTGCCTGTCGACCTGCCGGGCGGTCGGCATGTGGGTGATGCGCGACGAACGCGGCCCCGACCAGAAGGTCCTGTGCGTCCCGGCCCGCGACCCCCGCTACGCCGAGCTGCGGGACATCGGCGACCTGCCCGAGTTCGACCTGCTGGAGATCACCCACTTCTTCCAGGTCTACAAGGACCTGGAACGCGGCAAGTCGGTCGAGGGCTCCCACTGGGCCGACCGCGCCGCCGCCTACGCCGAGATCGCCGAGTCCCGCACCCGCGCCACGGGCACCCGCTTCGCCTACCCGGCGTAGGTCGGGGCCGGGTCCGGTCCGGCGGAGGCGCCGGACCGGACCGTGGCGTCGGGCGCGGGCCTGCCGGGGCGGCCGCGCGTCGCTCAGAGCCGGGCGCTGCTCAGGATCGCCCGGACCTCGGCGGCGATGGCCGCCTCGTTGTGCTCGAACTCCGGTGAGGTGATGCGGTCCTGCTGGTCCGGCAGGCCGGTGAGGACCGGGGTGTGGAGGTGGCCGCCGGGCAGCTCGGGGTCGAGCTCCAGGCGGAGGCGGTTGGAGCGGTAGGCGACCTCGTTGGAGAGGTAGCCCCCGCCGCCCCCGGCGACGGCGCGGGAGCCGGGGGTGGGTCCGTCGGGGCGGTCGACCGGGTCGGTGGCGCCCGCGGGGATCTCGGTGACGGGGGTGTTGAGCAGCACGGGGTAGGGCTGCTGGACGGCCGTCATGGCGTCGGTGGGCAGGGTGGTGCGGATGAACTGCGGGCCGTCGCCGAGGCCCGGGGCGTCCACGGGGTGCTCCGGGGTGCCGCCGGAGAGCGCGGCGGCGTTGTCGGTGTACGGGTCGGCGGAGCGGGCGCGGCCGGCCCAGGCCTCCAGGGTGAACTTGCCGGGGTAGCCCTGGCTGATGCTGGTGATCAGGTCGGCGGACTGCGGGCCGCCCGGCTCCAGGTGGCGGCCGAAGGCGCGCTCCACGATGCCCTCGTCGAAGTCGCGGTAGCGCACCGGCAGCACGACGGCCCGCACCTCGGCGGTGCTGCCGTCGGCGAGGGTGATCCGCTGCCCGTGCAGCTGCAGGACGGCGGCGCCGGAGGGGTTGGCGCGGCGCGGCTCGGTGTCCAGGCCGTACGGGTCGAAGCCGCTGATGAAGATCCGGCGCGGGGCGGAGCCGGATCCGGAGTCGGATCCGTCGGCGAAGCCGTCCTCGAGGCCGCGCGAGGCGTCCTCGAAGCGGGCCCGCAGTTCGGCGTGGTCGACGTCGAACCGGGGCTGCCAGCGGGCGAGTTGGATGGTCATGGCGAGCCGGGCCCAGTACAGCGGGCGGTCGTCGAGGGCGGGCAGTTCGCCGGCGGGCCGGCGGCCCTGGGCGCGGTCGAGGCCGGCCTGCCAGAGCTTGCGGCCCCAGGTGTCCACGACCCGCTGGGCGCGCTGGGCGGTGCGGGCGGAGCACAGGGCGGCGGGGAAGCCGTGGAGCAGGTCGGCGAGGCCGGAGCGCTCGGTGAAGGCGGCGGTCCGGGCGTCCTGGAGGCGGGTCTGTTCGGCGTCCAGCGGGGCGGTGGTGACGGTCCGGCAGCCGGCCGGTGCGGCCTGGGCCGCGGCGGCGGGGGCGAGCAGGGTGGCGAGGGTGCCGGCGAGCGCGGTCAGTGCGGCGGTGGCGCGGCGGGCGGTCCGACCGGCGGCGCGGCCGGTGGCGGGGCGGGTATTTGTCATGGCCACTGACACTAGGCGGCGGGCTGACACCCCGCCAGGGTGCCTGCGCCGTACCCGTAGGCTGAGCGGGTGACACCCCTCGACCCGACCGTGAAGTCCCTGATCAGCGACCCGTACGGCGCCTACGCCGCCCTGCGCGCCGAGGCCCCCGTACACCGGGTGCTCGGCCCCGACGGGCTGCCCGTCTGGCTGGTCACCCGCTACCCGGACGTCCGCCAGGCCCTGGCCGACCCGCGCCTGGCCCTCGACCGGTCGCACGCCGCCCCCGGCAACTACCGGGGCTTCGCGCTGCCGCCCGCGCTGGACGCCAACCTGCTCAACATGGACCCGCCGGACCACACCCGGATCCGCCGCCTGGTCGGGCAGGCCTTCACCCCGCGCCGGATCGCCGCCCTGCACGCCCCGATCGAGCGGGTCGCCGAGCAGCTCCTCGACGCCGTCGAGGAGACCGCCGGGCCGTCCGGCCGGGTCGACCTGCTCGCGGCCTACGCCGCGCCGCTGCCGATCACCGTCATCTGCGACCTGCTCGGCGTCCCCGAGGACGACCGGCGGGACTTCCGCGCCTGGACCGACACCCTGATCACCCCCGACCCGGCCCGCCCCGAGCAGGCCCGGGACGCCGTCAAGGCGATGCTCGGCTTCTTCACCGGCCTGATCGAGCGCAAGCGCACCGCCCCGGCCGACGACCTGCTCTCCGACCTGATCGCCGTCCGCGACGAGGGCGCGCAGGGCGGGCAAGACGGGCCGGGCGCGCAGGACGGGCCGGGCGCCGGAGGAGCGGACCGGCTGAGCGAGGACGAACTGACCTCGCTCGCCTTCCTGATCCTCTTCGCCGGCTACGAGAACACCGTCCACCTGATCGCCAACGCCGTCCTCGCCCTGCTCACCCACCCCGAGCAGCTCGCCGCCCTGCGCGCCGAGCCGGAGCTGATCGCGGGCGCCGTCGAGGAGTTCGCCCGCTTCGACGGTCCCGCCCCGCTGGCCATCCGCCGCTTCCCGTGCGAGGACGTCACCATCGGCGGGGTCACCGTCCCGGCCGGGGAGACGGTGCTGCTCGCCCTGGCCTCCGCCAACCGCGACCCCGGGCAGTTCACCGACCCCGACCGGCTCGACCTGCGCCGCCGGGAGAACGGCCACCTCGCGCTCGGCCACGGCATCCACTACTGCCTGGGCGCCCCGCTGGCCCGGATGGAGACGGCGCTGGCGATCACCGCCCTGCTGCGCCGCTTCCCCGCGCTCGCCCTGGACACCCCGGCCGAGCAGCTGCGCCACCGACCCGCCCTGCGCGCCCGTGGCCTGCTCGAACTTCCCGTCCGGGTCCGGCCGGACGGGCGGGAACCGGCGTGACCTCTACAGCGTTGTCGTGGTCGAACAGCGTGCTTCGGACGGTGGTGGAGGAAACCCCATGAGTGTGGCCCTGACGAAGGGTGGCAACGTCTCCCTGAACCGGCAGGCGCCCGGCGTGCGGTCCGTCCGGGTCTGCCTCGGCTGGACGGCCGGAGCCGGGTACGACCTGGACGCCAGCGCGCTGCTGTGCGGCCCGTCCGGGAAGGTCCTCACGGACCAGCACTTCGTCTTCTTCAACAACCTGCAGAGCCCGGACGGCGCGGTGCGCCACCTCGGCTCCGGCGGGGGCGGCGAGGACGCGGAGCGGATCGAGGTCCGGCTCGGGGACGTCTCGGCGGAGGTGCAGAAGGTCGTCTTCGCGGTGGCGGTCTACGACGCGGCGCAGCGGCGGCAGACCTTCGGGCAGGTGCGCCGCGCCTACGTGCGGGTGGTCGACGCGGACGCCGGCACCGAGGTGGCCCGTTACGACGTGACGCCCGAGACCGGCAGCGAGACGGCCATGGTGTTCGGCGAGCTCTACCGCAACGGCGCGGACTGGAAGTTCCGCGCGGTCGGGCAGGGTTACGCCTCGGGGCTCGCGGGCATCGCCACCGACTTCGGGGTCGACGTCCTGCAGCCCGCGCCGGCCGCCCCGGCTCCGGCCCCTGCTTCGATTCCCGTACCTGCCGCGCCCGTGGTGCCGCCCGCCGTGCCCGCTGCTCCGAAGACCCAGCCAGCTACAGGGAGTTCACCCGTGACGTGTTTCTTCGACCCCACCCACGGCGTCGGCTCGGCCGTGGTGCTGTGGCAGCCGCAGTGGGGCGTGCCGCGCCAGGTCGAGACCTGCGCCGCCTGCGCCCAGCGGGTGCAGACCACCGTCCCGCCGTTCTACACCCCGCCGCAGGCCGGCTACCCGCAGGCCGGTTACCCGCAACAGGCACAGCCGCAGCAGGCCCAGCCGCACGTGCTGGCCCAGCAGCAGGAGCAGGGCGGCCGCCGCTTCGGCACCGGCGCGATGCTCGGCGCCGGCGCGGCGGGCCTGGTCGGCGGCATGCTGCTCAACGAGGCGCTGAGCGACGACGAGCCGCACGTGGTCGTCAACAACTACTACGAGGACGACGACGACTCCTTCTTCTGAGCCCGTGTAGACCGCCGGGCCGACGGTCCGCAAAGACCGTCGGCCCGTGGTCCGTCGCCCCCGACGCCCCCTCGCTCAGCCGGTGCGGTGCAGGTCGCACTGCTGCTGGATGGCCGAGGGGGCGTCGCTGCTGACGATGGCGACCTTCGGCACCGGTCCGGTGGTGGGGGCGTCCTCGGTGGTGCAGACGAGCTGCTGGATGGCGGGGGCGGACAGCGAGGCGGCGGGCCAGGAGAGCCGCAGGGTGACCACGCCGGGGGTGGCGGTGGCCTGGACGCGGCCGTCCTTGGGGAGCTCGCTGTACAGCCCGGTGCGCCGTTCGGTCTGGTCCGGCCCGGCCAGCAGGGTGTCCAGGGTCTGCTGGAGGTCCTCGCGCTGGGCGCTCGGCCGGATGGCGGACCGGATGCCGTGCTGGTCGAGGAAGTAGAGCCGGGTGCCCGGTTGGACGCCGGTGGCCGGGCCGCCGTTGCGGACGGCTCCGGTGGTGGAGATCGAGCAGCCGCTGGCCAGCAGCAGGACGGCGGCCAGCGGGACGAGTCGGCGGACGGTCACTCCTCCTCCTCTCCGTCCAGCCCGCGGGGCAGGACGAGGGTGAACACGGCTCCGCCGTCCGGCACGTTGGCGGCCTCGATGAGCCCGCCGTGCAGTCGGGCGTTCTCCTGGGCGATGGCCAGGCCCAGCCCGCTGCCCTCGGAGCGGGCCCGGGACTTGTCGGCCTTGTAGAACCGGTCGAACAGGTGCGGGAGTTCGGCGGGCGGGATGCCCGGGCCGGAGTCGGTGACGGTGAGCACCAGCTCGTCCTCGCCGCCGCGCAGGGCGAGGTGCACCGGCGGGCGGCCGTGTCGCAGGGCGTTGCCGACCAGGTTGGCGACGATGACGTCGAAGCGGCGCGGGTCGAGCCGGACGGGCAGGGCGGCGGGCAGGTCGAGGTCGACCCGCTCGCCCCAGCCGCGCAGGTCGAGGGTCTCGCGCACGGCGATGGCGGCGTCGACCGTCTCGCTGCGCAGCGGGGCGGCGCCGGCGTCCAGGCGGGAGATCTCGATCAGGTCGTTGACCAGCCGGGTCAGCCGCACGGTCTCGTTGCTGATCATGCGCAGCGCGGTGGCGGTGTCGGCGGGGAGCTGTTCGGCGTCCTCGTCGAGGATGTCGGTGACGGCGAGCATCGCGGCCAGCGGGGTGCGCAGTTCGTGGGAGACGTCGGCGGCGAAGCGCCGGCCCTGGGACTCGATGGCGCGCAGTTCCTCGATGGTGCCCTGGAGGGTGCGGGCGGTGTGGTTGAAGGTCTTGGAGAGCTGGGCGAGTTCGTCGTGCCCGGTGACGGTCAGCCGGGTGTCCAGCTTGCCCTGGGCGAGGGCGCGGGCGGCGTCGCCGAGCGCCCGGACCGGCCGCAGCACCTGGCGGGCGGCCAGCAGGGCGAGCCCGGCGGCCAGGATCGCGGCGAACGCCCCGGCCCCGGCGGCGCCGGCCAGCAGGGCGTCGGCGGCGCTCTGTTCGCGGTCGAGGGGGAGCAGGGCGAGGACGGTGAGCCCGGACGGGCCGGTGGACGGGGCGCCCGGCGCGTAGGTGACCGGGACGCCGACGGCGAGCCAGGGGTGGCCGTCGGCGGCGAAGCGCTGGAACGCGGCGTGGCCGGAGTCCACGGTGCGCTGCAGGGCGGGCGGGACGGCCACGGGCTGGGTCCAGGCCGAGCGCTCGGTGCCGTAGGCGGCCAGCACCCGCCAGTCGCGGAAGCCGCCGGTGCCCGACAACTGGACGGCCAGGCGGTCGAGTTCGCCCTGGGTGGGCGGGAACGGCAGGGCCGGGGCGAGGACGTCGACGCGGCGGCGCAGCTCGTCCAGGGCGGTGTCCTTGGTCAGGTCGAGGGTGGAGGTGGTGGCGGCCCGGTAGGTGAGCGCGGCGGTGGCCAGGGCGCTCAGGGCGGCGACGGCGACGAAGGCGACCAGCAGGCGCGGGCGAAGGCCGGCGACGGCGCGGCGCAGCCGGGCCAGCCGGCGCCGGTGCGGGGCCGGTCGCGGGGGCGGGTCGTCGGACGGTCGGGGTGCGGGCGCGGGTGCGGGTGCCGGTGCGGGTCCGGGGGCGGCGGCGTTCACCGCAGCCCGAAGCGGCAGCCGAGGCCGCAGCCGAAGCCGCAGCCAGGGCCGGGGCCGGGGCGCGGGCCGGGCGCCGGGGCCTCGGGTGCGGAGTCGTCGTCCTCGAACAGGGGTAGCCGTGCCATGGGAGCCAGTATCGGGGGTTGACCTGGGGGAATGCGCCACCGGGGTGGGTCGGGGGCGGGTTGTTGCCAAACGCTCATACATCGCTCACAGGCTGCGCAAGCGCGCGCGTCAGTCGATGACCACCGCCATCTGCCCGTACGTGGCGTAGCCGTCGGCGAAGTCCTGCTCGGCGACGGTCGTCCGGCCGCGGGCGGGGTCGTTGAGCGACACCCTGCCGCCGCTGAACCCGGTGACCACGACGGTGTGTTCGGCGGGCCCCGCGTACAGGACGCTCCGGCCGTCGTACGCCGTGTAGGTGGTGCTCCGCAGGTGCCGCCAGAGGTAGTCCACCCAGACGATCGCCGGGTGGCCGGCGGCCAGCTGGTCCTTGAGCTGCTGGACGGAGACGCCCGGGCCGTCCTGGCGCACGGTGAGCCCGTAGGAGCGGGCGGCCGCGGCCACGGGCGGGGAGTAGACGCCGAAGCCGGTGCCGGCCGACTCCGAGCCGTCCGGGTCGCCGACGAAGGCTACGTAGGGGTCGCCGGACAGCGGGCCGGAGTGGCCGAACTCGTGGTGCACCAGGTCGACGCCGATCCGGTCGAGGATCTGCTGGTCGTCGGCGGTCACGCCCCGCGCGGCGAGGAGCATGCGCAGCGCGGCCGCCTCGCAGTCGTTGCCGAGCTGCTGGTCGTAGTAGGGGACGGACGCGGCGGCGGGGGCGGCGGGGGCGGCCGGGGCGGCACCGGTGCCCGCCGCCACGGTCGCGGCGGTCAGGACGGCGAGCCAGGTCGCCCGTACGCGTGAGGTGGTCGTCATGGCCATGACGCTACGAAGGGCCGTTGCGCTCCGCAGCCGCTGGGCGGCGATCAGGTGACGGAGCGTACGGCGTGCGCTCCGCCCCGGCTCCGTCGGCGCTCAGCCCGCCTGCCGCCGGTACGCCCCGGCCCGGGCGGCGGCCTCGGCGGCTGCCGCGGCGCGGTCGGCGGCGGCTTCGTCGAGCGGCTCGGCGGTGGTGAGCATCCGGTAGTAGAGCGGTGCCGAGACGGCCCGGATCACCTCGAACGGGTCGGTGTCGGCCGGGAGTTCGCCGCGCTCCACGGCCTCGGTGACGCACGGCGCCCACTCCTCGACCCGGCGCCGGTAGAAGTGCCGCAGGGCCTCGGCGGTGCCCGGGTCGCCGTTGGCGGCGACCAGGACGGCGCGGAACAGCGCGCCCTGCCGGGGGTCGGCCAGGGTGCGCCGGACCAGCCGGGCGTTGGCCCGGAGGTCCTCCGAGAGCGAGCCGCTGCGGGTGCGCGGGAGCGACTGCTCGGCCATGTCGGCGAGCAGGTCGGCGACCAGGGCGGTGGTGCTGCCCCAGCGGCGGTAGACGGTGGTGCGGCCGACCTCGGCCCGCTGGGCCAGCTCGCCGAGGTCGAGGCCGCCGAAGCCGTGCTCGACCAGGGCGTCCTCGGCGGCCCGCAGGACGGCGGTGCGGACCCGGGCGGTGCGGCCGCCGGGGCGGACGGTGCCGGGCGTGGAGGGCGCGTCCGTGGAGGGCTCGTCGACCATTAACGGGATTCCTGTTCCATTAGTCGGGCGGAGTCTGCTAGCTTCGAGACATCCTAACGGAACGGGAGTCCCATTAGTGGCTCCGAGGGGAGTACTGTCATGACAACCACCACGGCACTCGAGGACATGGAATACCGCCGACTCGGCGCCTCCGGACTCAAGGTCCCCGCCCTCAGCCTCGGCACCGGCACCTTCGGCGGCCGCGGCCCGCTGTTCGGGGCCTGGGGCAGCACCGACGTCCAGCAGGCCCGCCGCCTGCTCGACATCGCCATCGACGCCGGGGTCACCCTCTTCGACACCGCCGACGTCTACTCCGACGGCGCCGCCGAGGAGGTGCTCGGACAGGCCCTGCGCGGGCGCCGCGACCAGGTGCTGATCTCCACCAAGGCCGGTCTGCCGCTCGGCGACGGCCCCCAGGACGCCGGCACCTCCCGGGCCCGGCTGGTCCGCTCCGTCGAGGACGCGCTGCGCCGCCTCGGCACCGACCACCTCGACCTCTTCCAACTGCACGCCTACGACGCCGCCACCCCGATCGAGGAGGTGCTGGCCACCCTGGAGGACCTGGTCCGCGCGGGCAAGATCCGCTACACCGGCGTCTCCAACTTCTCCGGCTGGCAGCTGATGAAGTCCCTGGACCTGGCCGAGCGCCACGGCCGCCCCCGCTACGCCGCCCACCAGGTCTACTACTCCCTGGTCGGCCGCGACTACGAGTGGGAGCTGATGCCGCTCGCCGAACAGGAGGGCGTCGGCGCCCTGGTGTGGAGCCCGCTCGGCTGGGGCCGGCTCACCGGCCGGATCCGGCGCGGACAGCCGCTCCCGGCCGGCAGCCGCCTGCACGAGACCGCCGACTTCGGCCCGCCGGTCGACGAGGACCTGCTGTACCGGGTGGTCGACGCCCTGGACGAGGTCGCCGCCGAGACCGGCCGCACCGTCCCCCAGGTCGCCATCAACTGGCTGCTGCGCCGCCCGACCGTCTCCTCGGTCATCATCGGCGCCCGCAACGAGGAGCAGCTGCGCCAGAACCTCGGCGCCGTCGGCTGGTCGCTCACCCCGGACCAGGTCGCCCGCCTGGACGCCGCCAGCGCCCGCACCGCGCCCTACCCGTACTTCCCCTACCGCCGCCAGGAGGCCTTCGCCCGCCTCAACCCGCCGCTCGCGGGCTGACCGGCGCCCGGCCGGGCTGAGCCCCCGGCCGTGCTCGGCCCGCCCGCGCTGACCCGCCGGACGTGCTCAGCCCAGCAGCTCGGCGGCCTCGAGGCAGGCGGCGATCGCGGGCCGGTGGGCGGTGCCCCGGCGGACCGCGGTCTCGATCGTCCGGGTGAGCGTGCCGTCCGACACCGGCCGTACGGTCAGCGTCGGCGGGAGGCGGTCGGTGGCGATCCGGGGGATGAGGACGGTGTGGCCGCCGCTCGCGGCGAGGGCGGTCATGGCGGCGAAGTCGGTGCAGGTGTGCCGCACCCGCGGGGTGAAGCCGGCCGACCGGCAGGCCTGGAGGACGGCGTCCCCGCAGGGGGTCTGCGGCGGGGCGGTGATCCACGAGGTGTCCGCGAGGTCCCGCAGGTCGACCGGTGACCCGGCGGGGTCGGCGGCCGGGTGGTCGGCGCGCAGGACCGCGACCAGCGGATCGGTCCGCAGGGTGCGGGTCTCGATGCCGGGGTGCCGGGGCGCGGCGAGGTCGGTGTGGGCGAGGTTGGCGTAGCGGTAGACGAGCGCGACGTCGGCGCGGCGCTGGAGCAGCAGCCGTACGGCGGTCTCGGGTTCGGCCTCGGTGATGTGCACCCGCAGGCCCCGGTGGGCGCGCTCCAGGGCCTCGCCGAGCGGGGCGGCCACCGGGACCAGGGCGCTCGGGAAGCAGGCGAGGTGCACCGGGCCGGTCGGCTCCCCGGCGCCGGTGTGCAGGCGCTCCCGGGCGTGTTCGAGCGCCGCGAGCACCGCCCCGGTGTCCTCGGCCAGCCGGTGTCCGGCCGCGGTGAGGTGCACCGAACGCCCGGTGCGTTCCAGCAGGGCGCTGCCGGTCTCCTCCTCCAGCAGCCGCAGCTGCTGGGAGACGGCGGAGGGTGTGACGCGGTGGAGTTCGGCGACGGCGGTCACCGTGCCGTGCACCTCCAGGTCGCGCAGGAGGACGAGCCGTCGGACATCGAGCATCAGTCCAGCTTAACGACCTGCTGTAGGAGATGTAGCTGGACGCGGGGGCGTGCGGACGGCGAACCTGACTGCCCCAGCCCCAGTCCTCGAACAGTGCGGGAGTGTCCTCGTGCGCGCCACCGTCATCCACGGCCCCAACGACATCCGGATCGAGGAGGTGCCCGACCCGGTGCTCCGGCGGCCGACCGACGCGGTGGTGCGGGTGGTCAACGCCTGCATCTGCGGCAGCGACCTGTGGGCGTACCGGGGCGTCGCGTCCCGGGTCGCCGGGCAGCGGATCGGCCACGAGTTCCTCGGCATCGTCGAGGAGGTCGGCGCCGAGGTGACCGGCTTCCGGCCGGGCGACTTCGTGCTCGCCCCGTTCGTCTGGTCGGACGGCACCTGCGAGTTCTGCCGCGAGGGCCTGCACACCTCCTGCCCCGAGGGCGGCATCTGGGGCCAGGTCGGCTCGGACGGCGGCCAGGGCGAGGCCGTCCGGGTGCCGTTCGCCGACGGCACCCTGGTGGGACTGCCCCGGGAGGCGGCCGGCGAGGAGAAGCTGCTGCCCGGCCTGCTCGCGCTCTCCGACGTGATGAGCACCGGCCACCACGCCGCGGTCTCCGCCGGGGTCCGGCCCGGTGCCACGGTGGCGGTGGTCGGCGACGGCGCGGTCGGACTGTGCGGCGTGCTCGCCGCGCACCGGCTCGGCGCCGGACGGATCATCGCGCTCGGCCGCCACGAGCGGCGCACCGCGATCGCCCGTGACTTCGGCGCCACCGACGTCGTCGCCGAGCGCGGCGAGGCCGCGGTCGAGGCGGTCCGGGAGCTGACCGGCGGTCTGGGCGCGCACGCCGTGCTGGAGGCCGTCGGCACCGCGGAGTCCCTGCGCACCGCCGTCTCCATCGCCCGCGACGGCGGGGCGGTCGGCTACGTCGGCGTGCCGCACGGGGGCTCCGCCGGAGTGGACATCTCCCAGATGTTCGACCGGAACGTCACCCTGGCCGGCGGCGTCGCCCCGGCCCGCGCCTACATCCCCGAGCTGCTGCCCGACGTCCTCTCCGGCGCCATCGACCCCGGCGCGGTCTTCGACCGCACCGTGGACCTCGACGGCGTCCCCGACGGCTATCGCGCGATGCACGAGCGCACGGCCCTCAAGGTGCGCATCGCGCTCTGACGGCGGGCGGCCGGGCGGCCGGGCGGGCGGCGTGGCGGGCGGCGTAGCGGGGTCACGGCCGCCTGTCTGTTCAAAGTTGATTGAGTGTCCTATCTTTTGCTCATCTTCAATCAACTCATCGCAGCTTCGAGCAGGGGGATCGATGTCCCACGTCGCCGCCGAGACCGTCATCGCCCTCGACATCGGCGGCACCGAGATCAAGGGCGCCGTGGTGGCGCAGGACGGGACGGTCCTGCGCAACGAGCGATGGCCCACCCGGCCCGGCCGCGGCGGCGCAGCCGTGATCGACACCGTGCTCGGCTGCGCCACCGAACTCGCCGAGCGCGCCCGGCGGCTCACCGGAACCCCGCCCCGGGCCGCCGGGGTCGTCGCGCCCGGGCTGGTCGACGAGGCCGCCGGCACGGTGGTCAAGGCGGTCAACCTCGACTGGCACGACATCCCGGTCCGCCACCGGCTGGCCGAACACCTCGGGCTCCCGGTCGCGTTCGGCCACGACGTCCGGGCCGGCGGCCTCGCCGAAGCCCGCCTCGGCGCCGGGCGGGGCAGCGACTCCTTCGTCTTCGTCCCCGTCGGCACGGGCATCGCCGCCGCCGTCGTGACCGGCGGCCACGCACTCACCGGCGCGCGGGGGATCGCGGGCGAACTCGGCCACCTCGTCGTGCGGCCCGGCGGCGAGCGCTGCGCCTGCGGCGGCCGGGGATGCCTGGAGACCGTCGCCTCGGCCGCCGCGATCGCCCGCCGCCACGCCCGGCTCACCGGCACCCCGGACCTCGGCGCCGAGGACGTGCACCGGCGGGCGACCGCCGGCGAGCCCGTCGCCGGGCAGGTCTGGGCCGACGCGGTGGAGGCCCTCGCCGACGGCCTGGCCGCCACCGCCGCCCTGCTCGACCCGGAGCGGATCGTGATCGGCGGCGGCCTCGCCCGTGCCGGGGCGGACCTCCTCGCCCCGCTGACCACGGCCCTCGCCGACCGCCTGGCCTTCCGGACCCCACCCCGGCTGGTCGCCGCCCAGCACGGCCGAGCCGCAGGCTGCCTCGGCGCGGCCCTGCTGGCGCGGGACCTGCTGCTCGGCGGTCCGAGTGCCGTGCCGCCGGAGGTGTGAGCGCCGAGGCACCGGGATCGCCGGGAACCTGCGGCACGAGCTGGAGCGCTGACCCTCCGACAGCCCACCCTCCCCGTGACGGAGGCCTGGGTCCTGGCCGGCTACGGCCGGGAGCCTGGGCACCGGAATCGGTGCCCCGGTCCGCATCCACAAAGCTCGGTGGTGTCGGTACCGGCACGGCCGCCCCGGCGAGCCGATCATGGCCCTGGCGTGGTCGGCCCTCCCCGGGGTGGGGTGGTCGGCCGCAGCACCGCCCGATGGCAGGTGGTGGAACGTCGGGCGCCGCCCACCACAGTCCCTCGCCTTGCCTTGCCCGTGTCGTCCGTACCAGAAAGCACCGTCCATGGCCGTTTCCCGGACACCGTCTTCCCGCCGCCGCAGCAGCCCGGCACGCCGCTGTGCGAGCGTGGCCCTCGTACTCGGCGTCGCCGTCACAGCGACCGGCGCAAGCCCCGCCCAGCAGGCAGCGGCTGACGACGGCCCGTTCCCCGTACCGGTGACGGCCCGCCTGGCCGACCAGGTGATCACGGTCAAGGCCAACGGCACCCGCGCCACCGTGACCCTCTGGAGCCGGCAGGACGGCCGCTGGCGGCCCCTCGACTCCACCGCCGACGCGCGCATCGGGTCCGGCGGCCTCCACGACGGCCCCACCCGTGTCCAAGGAACCGGCACCACACCGACCGGCACGTACACCATCACCCAAGCCTTCGGCATCTCCCCGGATCCGGGCACGAAGCTGCCCTACCACCACGTCACCACCCACGACTGGTGGGTCCAGGACCCCTCCTCCGCCCACTACAACCGCATGCGCACCGACACCCAGGGCGGCTTCCACCTCACCGAACAGGGCCCCCTCGGCAGCGAACACCTCATCAACTACCCCGTCCAGTACGACAACGCCCTCGTAATCGACTTCAACATGTTCCCCGTCGTCAAGGGCCGCGGCGCCGGGATCTTCCTCCATGACCTCGGCCCCCGAGCCGACGCCACCGGTGGCTGCGTCGCCGTCCCCGCCGCCTTCCTGACCCGGACGCTGCACTGGATCGACCCCGCAGGCCACCCCGTCATCGCGATCGGCTAGAACTCTCCGCCCCGTGCCGCGCCCGCTCACGGCATCCCACCCGGTCCTCGTAGCAGGGAGTTCGACGGGCCCTGACCGGCCAGCACAGCGTCCAGGACGCGCCGACAGGTGGTGCCGCCTGCGCCGGTTTCTCGCCGTCTGGCGTCGTCCTGCGGATGTTCCCCTCCCGGGCGGCGGCGTGTCGACGGGGACCGCCGGTCGCGGCGGGCGCTCATGACACCGAGTGCCGGTCGCGCTGAGTGTCCACCACGCGATCCTGATGACGCCCAGTAACGACGGCGGCCGAGCGTCGGTCGCGCTGAGTATCCGTCGCTTGAGTATCGCTCACCCTGCGAATCGATCGTGCCGAAACGATGCCGGTCGACCCGTTCCGGAAGATGATGGTGGGGAGGGGACGGGCGCTGGTCCTCGGGGAAGGAGCGTGCGACATGGCGACCTTCGACGGGCCCACCGGGCTGCTGCTCCAGGTCCGGCCGGACACCGGCCTCGATCCGGACGAACTGACGGAGCTCGCCGCCCGGCTCCGCACCGAACTGCTCGACGACCTCGACCTCACCGACGCCGAACCGGTCGAGGAGGGGTCCGCACCCGAGGACGCCAAGGGTCTCGGGAGCCTGGCCGGCGCGCTGCTCGTGCACTTCGTGGACATCGACATGCTGCGGGCGGTGGTCGGCGCCGTCCGGAGCTGGGTCGGACGGACCGGCCACGTCGTCGAGCTGAGCTACGGCGGCGACACGCTGAAGGTCACCGGGGTGACCGCCAAGCAGCAGGAAACGATGATCGATGACTGGCTCGCACGTCACGCGGCCGTCACCTGAACTGCCTGACGAAGTCCGCTTCGCGCTGGTGGTGGCCACGGCCACGTACACCGACCCGGCGCTGCGCCAGCTCCGGGCCCCGGCCCGCGACGCCGACCAACTGAGCGAGGTGCTCGCCGACCCGCGGATCGGGGGCTTCGCGGTGACCCGGGTGGTCGACCGGACCGCGCAGGAGATCCGCCTGGCCGCGGAGGAGTTCCTCACCGGCCGCGATCCGGAGGACCTGCTGCTCGTCTACCTCTCCTGCCACGGGCTCGTGGACGTCCGCCGCAAGCTGTACTTCGCCGCCACCGACACCGTGAAGACGCGGCTCGCCGCCACCGGGGTGGAGTCGCAGTGGCTGCTCGACCTGATGGAGGACTGCCGGGCCAGGCGCCTGGTGGTCATCCTCGACTGCTGCTTCAGCGGCGCTTTCTCGCACGGGCTCAAGGGTGACGAGGACCTGGCGCTGGGCGAACGCATGCGCGGCCAGGGCCGCGGGCGGGTGGTGCTGACCGCCTCGCGCGGCAGCGAGTACTCCTGGGAGGGCGAGTCGCTGTCCGGGGTGGAACCGCCCGGTTCGGTGTTCACCACCGCGATCGTCGAGGGCATCCGCAGCGGCGCGGCCGACGAGGACCACGACGGCTACATCTCGGTCGACGACGCCTACGCGTTCGCCTTCGACCGGATCCGGTCCGGCGGCAGCCAGCAGACCCCGCAGCGCTGGCTCTACGGCGCCGAGGGCAAGATCCTGCTCGCCCGCAGCCCGGCCGGCGTGGCCGTCACCCCCGCGCCGCTGCCGGAAGCCCTGCGCAGCGGCCTGGACAGCCCGCACCCGGCCATCCGGCTCGGTGCGGTGACCACGCTCGGCGAGTGGCTCACCGGGGCCGACCCGGCGCGCGAGCTGGCGGCCCGGCGGACGCTGCAGGAAGTCGCGGACGCCGACATCCCCCTGGTGGCCTCGGCCGCGCGGGCCCTGCTGGCGCGGGTCGAGGCCGGGCCGGGGAGGGCGCCCGTGGAGGAGGCCGGGCCTGAGGAGCCTGTCCCGGGGAAGGCGCCCGTGGAGGAGGCCGGACCCGAGGGGCCTGTCCCGGGGAAGGCGCCCGCGGAGGAGGCCGGACCTGAGGGGCCTGCCCCGGGGAAGGCACTCGCGGAGAAGCCGGCGCCGGGACTGCCGGCGGAGGAGGGCAGGTCCGAGGAGCCCCGGTCCGAGGAGTCCCGGTCCGGGCCGGTCGCGCGTGTGATGCCCCGCCCACCGGGGCTGGCCGCACGGCCGCCCGCCAAACCGGTACCGGCGGCCTGCCCCGCCCCGGAGGCAGCCGTCGTCCCGCCCCGGGCACCACCGGCGCTCCGGGAGCCGACGTCCCGGCCCCCGCCGGCGATCGCGGCCCCACGGTCGGGGGAGCGGGCGCGGACGGTCCCGCCGCCACCGCAGACCAGGGAAGTGGCCGACCTCTCGTCATTGGCGCACGAACTCGTGCCGCCCCCGCCCAGCCCGCCACCGCCGACGGACGAGGAGGGCCCGCCCGACGGCGTCCCGCCCCACCGGTGGATACGACTGCTGCCGCACGGCCGCCGTGCCCGTGTCCTCCTCCTGGGGATCCTGCTGCTGGCGGTGGTCACGGTGGCCACCGTGGTGCTCACCACCCGGTCCGGCACCCCGCCCCCGACAGCGGGCGGCGCAGCCCCGAAGTCGGGTGTTCTCGCCATCTCCACGGATCCGTCGCTGGCCAAGCAGGTCCCGGCCGCCGTGCGGTCGAGCGGCAAGCTGGTCGTGGGCACCGACCCGTCCTACCTGCCCAATGAGTTCAAGGACGGCAACGGCAACCTCATCGGCGTGGACGTCGACCTGGCCAAAGCGATCGCGCAGAGGCTCGGCCTGAACGCCGAGCTGCGGGACACGTCGTTCACCTCGATCCTCCCTGGTGTCGAATCGTCGGAGTACCAACTCGGCATGAGCTCCATCACCGACACCAAGTCCCGTGAGGTGTCCGTCGACATGGTCGGCTACTTCACGGCCGGCACGGCCGTCGCGGTGCGTGGCGGCAACCCCGACCAGATCGACCCGACGAACCTCTGCGGCGCGAAGGTCGCCGTCGAGACCGGCACCACTCAGGGCGACGAGATCACGAAAACGATCAATCCGGGCTGCGTCAAGGTCGGCCGTCCGGCCGTCCGGATGGGCTCGTTCGGCACCGCCAAGGAGGTCACCAACGCCGTGATCTCCGGCCAGGACCAGGCCATGCTCGCCGACTCCCCGGTCGTCGATTACGAGCGCATGCAGACCAACGGCCAAGTGGTGCAGCTCGGCGACACGTCCGATCCCTCCCACTACGGAATCGCCGTTGCCAAGGGATCCACGCTCACCCAGGCCGTCCAGGGCGCCGTGCAGTCGCTGATCAACGACGGCACCTACAACCAGATCCTCGCCAAGTGGGGCGTTCAGGCCGGAGCCGTCCAGGGCGCCCAGGTCAACGGAGCCACCGGCTGAGCCGCCCTCGCTCTCAGCGGACGAATCGTCAGAACACCCACAGAAGCCACCGCTTGGAGAGAGAAGGAGAAGCAAGAACAGGCGCTCGCCGCGGCCGCGGAATCACCCCGGGGTGAAACCTCGCTGCCCGGCCGGTTGCGGCCGCAGCAAACCGGCCGCGCCGGAGGCCGCTCGGCCACCTGCCAGGAGGACAGCGGCGGACCCCTCCCATCGATCCGCGACGGGCACTCGCTGGTCATGGGCGTGACCGGGTGGCGGTGCTGCTTGGTGGCCTCTGACAAGCGATCTTGACTGTTTGCCATGCCCACCGCGTCCGTGCCGGATGGCCGCCGGCCCTGGTCCGGCCGGCCCCGGTCCGGCCATCCCCGAGCGGGGTCACGGGGAGGGTGTCACACGATCTGGAGGCTGAAGGTGATGCAGGCGATCACCGTGTTGTCCTGGTCGAGGACGGTTACGCGCACGATGTAGCTGCCGCTGGGGGTATCCGTGGAGACGGGGCAGGTGGTCTGCGCGGTGTACGGGCCCGCCGCCGCGGCGGTGAGCGGTGTGGTCTGCTCGGCGGTCGTGGTGAGCCCGTACGTCAGCAGCAGGTCGACCGTGCCGCTGGTGATGGCCTTGTTCAGGGTGCCGGTCAGGGTCACCGTCAAAGTGCTCCCCTTGACCACCTGCTTGGGAGTGTATGCAACGCTCTCGACCATGAAACCGTCGGTGGCTGAACAGATCACCGCCCCTTGCCCGGGTCATCAGGGTGCTGCCGGCCGGGGACGCGGCGCACATGTTCTTCCCGGCCGGTGGGCAGGGCATGAACCTCGGCATCCAGGACGCCGCCAACCTGGGCTGGAAGCCGGCCGCCACCCTCCAGGGGCGGGCCCCCCGACGGACTGCTCGACAGCTACGACTCGGAGCGCCGGCCGGCCGCCCGCGCCGTCATCGACAACACCCGCGCGCAACTCGCCCTGTTCGCCGCGGTGAGCCCCGAGCAGATCGCGCTGCGCGAGGTCTGGTCCGACGCACTGGCCCAGCCGCACACCAACCGGCAGTGGGCCCGCCGGATCGCCGGCTTCGACGACCCGCTCCCCGCCGCCACCGCACCCGGCGCCCACCCGCTGACCGGCACCCGCCTGGCCGGCCTCACCCTGGACACCCCCGACGCACCCACCGCCCACCCGCTGACGCACCACGGCCGGACACTG
The DNA here is from genome assembly GCF_042884005.1 of Kitasatospora sp. NPDC058162. Taxonomy (NCBI): domain Bacteria; kingdom Bacillati; phylum Actinomycetota; class Actinomycetes; order Kitasatosporales; family Streptomycetaceae; genus Kitasatospora; species Kitasatospora sp. NPDC058162. The sequence goes on along the minus strand of NZ_JBHVUS010000022.1, from coordinate 109,851 downwards.
CTGCTGGACCTCGACGGGAGCCGCACGCCGTGCACCGCGGACGGCCTGGAACAGCGGGCGGCCACCGTCGACACCCGCTCCGCGCACCCGGTCTGGCACGACGTCACCGCGGCCCTGATCCGCCCCGACGCCCGCATCGCCTGGGCCAGCACCGACCCCGACCCGCACCGCCGGGCCACGGACTGCCTCACCACCCTGCGCACCCTCCACCGCTGAACCCCACCGCCGAACCCGTCGGCCACCTCCGGCGCCGGCCCATCCCGGCCGGCGTCAACCGTGCGGCCCGGTCATCGCCGTGACCTCCTGCCGCACCGTCAGTTCCGTCTCACGAGGTGGTGAGCGTGCCCAGGGCGTCCCGCGCCGCGGCGGTGGCGGCGGCTTCGGCGTCGGAGGGCGGGACGTCCTTCAAGGTGTAGCCGGAGCGGGTGGCCGCCTGGTAGTCGACGGTGACGACCGCGTTGCGCTGGAGCACCACGAGTTCGACGCGGCCGTAACCCCACGCGACGGTGTAGAGCAGGGTCGCCTTCGCCCCGACGTCGGGCACCGACCGGTCGTCGGTGATCTTCATGTTGGTCGTGGCCGCCACCGTCCGGGCGCTGCTCAGCGTCGCTTGGTAGATGCTGTCGGCGTTCGGGGTCAGCGTGACCACGACCTGCAGCATGATCAGGCCGGAGTCCTGGCCGTTCCAGCTCCCGCGCGACGTCCCGGTCCCGGCCGACTTCTGCTCGGTGCAGGAGGCGCCCTTGGCGTAGCGGGCGACCGTCTCGGGGCGCACCAGTGCGCAGCCCGCCGCCGAGGCGGTGTAGAGCGCCGCGGCCGGGGACGACGGGCCGGAGGACGCGGCCGCCGTCGAACCCGCCGCCGCCGCTGAGGCGTTCGTCGCGCCGGCGGTGGCCGGGCCGGCCGAGGTGGTCGCGGTCGGCGTGACGAGGTTGGCCACCAGGCCCAGGACGAGCGCGGCGGTGCCCGCGCCGGCCGTGATGCCTCCCAGCAGCCAGGTCCACCGCCGGGCGGGCCCGCCCGGGCGCAGGTCCGCCGGGTCGGGGAGGGTGGCGGGCACGGCCTGGGCCGGCAGGGGGCTCGTGTGCGGGAGGGTGGGCAGCGGCTGGGTCGCCGGCGGGGTGTCCTCGATCTCGGCCATCTCGTGCTGAACCCTTCGAAGGCTGTCAGCCGCCGGCTGACAGGTGATAGGCGGTCAGGGTGGTCCCGTAGCCGACCAGCAGGGCCGCGTCCTGGACGAGGACGTGCGGGTCGCCGGGCTGGCGGGCGAAGGTCTGGTGCCACTGCGGGCTGCCGTCGGCGCCGGCCAGCGACTGGAGGGCGATCCCGCCCGTGTCGGTCGGCGTGGTGACGAGGACCGAGCCCGCGGCCGCGCCCTGGACGGTGGCGGCGCCCTGCGCCGACGGCCAGGTCCACGCGGTGGCCCCGGTGCGCGGGTCGGTGCCGGACACGCCCTTCGGGCCGCCGGTCACGACCAGGGCCGCGGTGTCCGCGCACCCGGTGATGGCACCGGGGTGGGTGCCGCGCCACAGCTGGGCGCCCGTGGTGTCGAAGGCCGCCGTCGGGATCTGCCCGTCGGTGCCCGTCACCCCGCTGACGGGCAGACAGGTGAGCACCGCTCCGCGGAGCGCGAGCGAACCCCGATAGGAACCGGCGGACATGGTCGCCGAGGCCGGCGGCAGGCCGCTGGGCCGGCTCCACAGGGCGGTTCCGCGCCCGCCGTCCACGGCGGTCAGGGCACGGTCCGGGTCCAGTGCGTACAGGCTGCCGCCGCTCGGCGGCGCGTACAGCTCCTGGGCGTCCAGCGACCAGCGTTGGCGCCCGCTCGCGCGGTCGAGCGCCAGGAAGCGGAAGGTGTCGGCGGCGGCCAGGGTCGGATCGCCGAGGACCGTGACGACCAGCAGGCCCGCCCCGTCCATGCCCTGGACCCGGAAGGAGGTGCCCAGCGCCGCGCTGCTCCACAGCCTGCGCCCCGCGGCCGCGTCGTAGCCGTGCAGTGCCCCGTCCGCTCCGGTGACCAGCAGCAGACCCGGCAGCGGCAGGGTCAGGGCCTGCGCGCCGGGAACCGGGTCGGGGGAACGCCAGAGCTCGGCGCCGCTGCGTGCGTCGCGCGCCCGCACCGAGCCGTCCTGGTCCACCGACCACACCCGCCCGCCGTCGCCGACCAGCGACGCCCCCGCCTCCGAACTGCTGCTCCACAGCACCCGTCCGTCGGAACGGGCGTAGCCGACCGCCCCCGTGCGGTCCGCGCACACCACCGCCGCCGGGCCGCAGGCCACCGGCGCCATCCCGGCCCGGGGGAGGGCCGCCGTCCAGGCCTTCGGGGGCGCCCCCGCGTTCCCCGGCCACAGCAGCCGGGTGGCCCCGCCCGCGGCGGCCGTGGCGAGCAGGGCGCCGCCGAGGACGAGCAGCCGGCGCCGGGTGCCGTTCGGATCGCTCAGCACCCGGGCCAGTTCGCGCTCACGCCGGTGTACGGTCCGCTCCGCCCCGCCCATCCAGTCGGTGCCGACCGCCGGGCCGTACCGGAAGGCCTCGGCGAGCTCGGCGGGTGCGGGCCGCCGGGCCGGATCCCGGTCCAGACAGCGCACCAGCAGGCCCGTCAGCTCCGGTGGCGCCCCGTCCAGGTCCGGGGGCTCCTCGGAGGCGCGGTAGACCAGCACCGCCGGCGGTCCCTCGCCGAAGGGCGCGCGGCCGGTCGCGGCGTAGGCCAGCACGGCGCCCAGCGAGAACAGGTCGCTGGCGGGCGTGAGGGGCCGGCCCGCCGCGTGTTCGGGGGACATGAATCCGGGGGTGCCGATGATCTGGCCGCTCGCGGTGGGCAGCGCGTCGGCCGTCGGCTTGCTGATCCCGAAGTCGATGACCCTCGGGCCGTCCCGGGCGACCAGGATGTTCGAGGGTTTCAGGTCCCGGTGGATGATCCGGGCCCGGTGGACCGCCGCGAGCGCCTCCACCAGCCCCGCCCCCAGGACGTGGAGCGCGGGCCGGGCGAGCGCCCCGTGCCGCGCCACCGCCTCGTAGAGCGACGGCCCGGCGACGAACTCGGTTGCCAGCCAGGGGAGTTCCGCCTCCGTGTCGGCGTCCACCACCGCCACGGTGTAGGCCCCGTTGACCGACCTGGCCGCGGCCACCTCCTGGGCGAACCTGCGCCGGAACTCCGGGTCGGCCGCGTACTGCTCCTGCACGGTCTTCACCGCGACGGGGCGCCCGCTGCCGGTGGCGGCCAGGTAGACGGCGCCCATGCCGCCCGCGCCGAGTCGGCGCAGGACGCGGTACGGGCCGATGCTCCACGCGCTCATCCGGTACCGGCCCGGTAGGCGCGCAGGGTGGTGGCGGAGGCGCAGTAGAGCGTCGGGCCGTCGGCGGCGGTGGTCCACAGGCCCTCGTCGGAGGGCGGCCGGGCCACCCAGCGGACGGCGCCGCGGGCGGCGTCCAGGACGGCCGAGCCGTACGGCCCGCCGGGCAGCGGGACGGCGAAGAAGCCGTCACCCGCGCTCGGAGCCCGGAAGTCACCGGCCGCCGCCGGGGCGGTCCCCGCCGCCACGGTGCAGTGCCACAGCCCCCGGCCGGTCGTGACGTCCAGGCAGTAGGCCGTGCCCTGGGCCCCGGACAGCAGCAGCCGGTCGCCGCCGAGCGCACAGCCGAAGACCGCTTGCGGGACCGGGGGAGCCGTCCAGCGCTGCCGCCCGGTGGCCGCTTCCACGGCCGCGACCGTCCTGCCCACGACGACCACCAGCAGGTCGCCGGTGCGCAGCAGCCGCGCGGGTATCCCGCCGCCGCCGGGGGCGAGACCGGTGGCCTGCCAGCCGGACCCGCCGGTGCGCAGGTCCACCGCGTGCAGGACGTCACCGTCCTGGTAGTAGCACCTGCCGTCGGCGACCAGGCCCATCGAGCTGCCGGAACCGCTGTACAGGGACTCCGAGTGGCGGGCCATCTCCACCGCCAGGCTCGCGGCGACCTCGTGCTGCCACAGCACCTCGCCGGTGCCCAGATCGGCCCCGACGACGAGTCCGCCGCCGGTGGCGGAGGTCTGCCGGGCCGTCACCACGGTCCGCTCGTCCGCGCCGAAGACCCGCAGGGTCATCGCGGCGCTCATCTGCTGGTCGGCGGGCACGGCGAGCGGGATCCGGTGGGACTGGGCCGAGGCGTCCAGCCACACCAGGCTCGCGAAGTCCGGGGACGTGCCGTAGAGCAGCCCGCCCTGCGCCTGGACGAACTGGACCTCCTGCTGGGACCACGCCGTACGCCCCGTCGAGGGGTCCACGCCGGTCGCGCCCATGCCCTCGTTCCACCACACGGGCGTCGAGCCGATGAGGGACAGCTGGTGGTCGACCGTCACGCCGCTGAACGGCCGGCTCCACAGCGGGGCCGGCGCACCGGGCGGGGTACCGGCGCTGCCGCCCGTACCGCTCGTGCCCGTACCGCTCAGGCCCGTACCGCTGGTGCCTGCTCCGCCCGCGTCGGCCCCCCACGCGTCCACGGGGTCACCGACCGTCGCCGCCCCGGCGGCCGCCCGGGCCCGGCGGGTGAGCAGCAGCGGCACGCCCACGGCCGCCGCCGCGCCCGCGCCGAGCCCGGCACCGAGGCCGAACAGCCCGCGCCGGCTCAGCGACTGCCAGGCCCGCACCGGCCGCGCGGGCGGATCCGCGGGCGGCGCCGCCAGGTCGATCCCGGCCTGCCGCTCCCGGGCCTCGAAGTCGGCCAGCAGCCCCGGGCTCAGCAGCGCCGCCGGATCGGCCGGGGCCAGCGCGGCCAGCACGGCCGCCGCCGTGGGCCGCCGACCCGGGTCCTTGTCCAGGCACGCGGCCACCAGCGGGCCCAGCGCGGCGGGCACCCCGGAGAGGTCCGGCCACTCGTACACCACCCGCCGGTTGATCTGCGCGGGCTCACCGGTGCCGAAGGGGGTACGGCCGGTGAGCGCGTACACCAGTAGGCAGCCGAGCGAGAACACGTCCGAGGAGGCGAAGGTGACGGACGCGGAGACGATGCGCTCGGGGGCGATGTATCCCGGGGTGCCGCACACCATGCCGGTCCGGGTCAGGTGGGCCGCGTCGAAGGCCCGGCTGATCCCGAAGTCGATGACGCGCGGGCCGTCCCGCGCGATCAGCACGTTGCCCGGCTTGAGGTCACGGTGCACCACCCCCGCCGCGTGGATCGCGGCCAGCGCCTCCGCCAGCGCCGCCCCCAACGCCCGCGCCCCCGCCTCGCCGAGCGGACCGAACCGCAGCACCACCTCGCCCAGCGACGGCGCCGGCAGGTACGCCGTGGCCATCCACGGCCGGGGACCGCGCGGCTGCGCGTCCACCACGGGCGGCGTGTGGAAGCCCGTCACCCGCCTCGCGGCCTCCACCTCCTGCTGGAACCGGCGTTGGAACTGCGGGTCCTCGGCGTACTCGGGCCGGATCACCTTCACCGCGAGCAGTCTCAGCCCGGGCGAGCGGGCCAGGTACACCACCCCCATCCCGCCCTCGCCCAACGGCCGCAGCAGTTGATGGGGGCCCACGAACACGGCCGGCCGCGCCCCCGCGCCCGCGCTGTCACCCTTGGCAGCCACCAAGCCTCCCCCGTGCCCTCGCCACCGTCACCAGACAGGGTGGCACGGACACCTCATCCGGTGGACCCCTTCCGTACATCGAAGGCCCCCCGTCCGGCGGGCGGGAGGAGACTTGTCCTGCACAGCCACAGCCGGTCGGTGCGTCAGGGGGACAGTGTGATCGAGCTCGTTTTCAGCGTGCAGGACTTGGCGCGGACCCGGTTCAGCAGTTCGCCGATGGACCATCTGCTGCTGGGGGCCGTCGGAGCCGCGCGAGGGCACTACGTCGGTGGGTCGAGCACCCGGGAACGCTGGTGGCGACGGGTGCGGGCACAAGCGCCGGCGAAGGCCGCTCCGTTCATCGAACTGGTCAACGCGAGCAGCGAGGGGATGCCGGACTTCCTCGGCGCGGACCTCCTCGGGCACTGCCGGCGGCTGAGCGACGAACTGGACGACATCACCGCCGTCCGCGACGACGTGGTCCGCAGCGACCTCGCCAGGTACGAGCAGGTGCCGCGGCTGCCCAGAATCGTCGAAGAGCTGCGCGACGAAGGCAGCGCGGCCCTGCGGCGCGTCGCGGACGCGGCATGGGCGCTGCACCGGGCCTGCCTGGCCCCGGACTGGTCCGACATGGAACGCGTCCTCCAGGCCGACATCCAGCGCCGGGCCCGCACCACGGCCGAGCACGGCCCGGGAGCCATGCTCGGCACGCTCCACCCCCAACTCGCCTGGCACGACCGGGGAGTGCTCGAGTACACCGAGCCGCCCGGCTTCGACGGCGTCTGGTCCGTCCCGCTCGAAGGACGCGGCCTGGAACTGCGCCCCAGCCTGTTCCTCCAGGAGGGCGTCGGCTTCCTGCTCCAGGACGGCCGCCAGCCGGCCGTGTTCCACCCCGTCACCCCCGGCGCGCACCGGGACGGGCCGCCGGACACCGGAGACGGCCTGGCCGTCCTGCTGGGGCCCGCCAAGGCCAGGGCCCTGCGGGCGATCGGCCCCGGCAAGGGCACCGCCGAACTGGCCCGATGCCTGGGAATCAAGCCCCCGGCGGCCTCGGCGCACGCGGCGGCGCTGCGCGCGGCCGGACTGCTGGCGACCACCCGGCAGGGACGCGCCGTGCGGCACACCCTCACCCCGCTCGGCACCGACCTGCTCGACGCCAACCCCGGCTGACGCGCCGCCCCTCCGCCGGCCGAACCATTCGCCGCTCGTCCGAATGGATGGCCCCCGCCCGCGGCCCGTGGTGGGCTGTCCAGCGCCGCCCGCACGGGTGGCGGACGACGGCATCAGCCCGCAGACAGCACTCGTGACGACGTTCCACAGTACCCGGACCGGGCCCTCGGCGGCCCGGCCCTCCGGGTGGAACCCAGGTGTCGGACCGGCCCGTTGGGCGGCCCGACTCCCACGCGCGGCTGGCTGAACGGCGGTGCGCACTCGAGCACGGGAGGATCTCGCATCATGCGCGCAATCATCAAGGCGGCCACGGCAGTCGGGCTGGCCCTGGCGGGGCTCACGGCAACGGCCGGTAGCGCTTTCGCCACCGGGGACTGGGCGAGCCAGATCGGCACGACGAATCAGGGCTGCTACGCCTGGAGCACCTTCACCAGCAACTCCATCGCGGGCCATGTCTACTCGCAGACCGGCGACAAGTGCGAGGTCTGGATCGTCCAGAACGGCCACTGGCAAGGGCCGTTCGCCACCAGCGGCAGCGGAACGGTGGTGGACACCTGGACGAACTCCTACGGCCCGGGCGTCGGCGTCTACATCTACGCCCAGGACGACACCCAGGGCGGGTCGACGACCAGCCCCGTCTACGGGGGCTGACGCCACACCCGCGCGGCACGGCCCCGCGGCGCCGCCGTCGAGCGCCACGGCTGAGAGAGGGCCCCGCCGGGCGATCCGGCGGGGCCCGTCGCGCTCTGCACGGGTGGGCCGGTGACACCCTGGTCCTCCTGCCGCCCGCCGCCCGGGACTGGGGAGAGCCGCGGCCCCGACCGGACGACCTCTGCGCGTCACGAGGCGAGTATTCGGGCCCGCCGGGCGGGGGCGGTGACAGCTACCTGGTAGAGCGCGAGGGCCACCGCGAGGAACGGCTCCCGGACGGCGCCGGCCACCGACGCCACCACGGAGGCCACCGTGACCACCGCACAGACCGCGGCCGGACGGGCCCGGCGCAGGGCCAGCGGCAGCCCCATCGCGGCCGCGAGGGCGATCCGGGCCGACCACCCGCCATAGGAGTTCCACGCCGGGCCCGGCAAGGCCAGGAACAGCGCGGTCAGCACCACGGCCGTCACGCCGTCGACGGCCACCAACTCGCCCCGGCGCAGCGGCCGGACGGCACCGTCGCGGTACGGCGTCGGCCAGGTCGGTGGGAGTTGGGCCATGCGCCCCACCGTATCCACCCCACCACGCGCACGCCTCAGCCCCGGGAATGACCGACCGTGGTAGGAGACGGCGCCGGTGGAGCCGCCCCGCCTCCACCGCGCGGCGGAGGCCACGGGTCGGATCGCCGGCCGATGTGCCGCGGCGCTGCCGCACGGCAGCCTGGTGCCGTGATCGAACTACGGCAACTGACCAAGCGCCATCGCGACACCGTCGTCGTCGACGACCTCACCTTCACGGTCCGGCCGGGCCGGGTGACGGGCTTCCTCGGCCCGAACGGGGCGGGCAAGTCCACCACCCTGCGGCTGATGCTCGGCCTGGACCGCCCCGACAAGGGCCACGTCCACTACGAGGGCAAGGCCTACCACGAACTGCGCGAACCGCTGCGGCACATCGGCGCGTTGCTGGAGGCCAAGGCGGTGCAGAACAGCCGCACCGCCTACCACCACCTGCTGTGGCTCGCCCGGACCAACCGAATCGGCCCGGCCCGGGTCCGCGAGGTGCTCGCCCTGGTGGGCCTGGAGTCCGTCTCCTCCCGCCGGGCCGGCGGCTTCTCGCTCGGCATGGGCCAGCGGCTCGGCATCGCCGCCGCACTGCTGGGCGACCCGCAGGTGCTGCTGCTGGACGAACCGGTCAACGGCCTCGACCCGGAGGGCGTGCGCTGGATCCGCACGCTGCTGCGGGGCCTGGCCGCCGAGGGCCGGACGATCCTGGTCGCCAGCCACCTGATGAGCGAGATGGCGATCACCGCCGAACACCTCGTGGTGATCGGACGCGGCAGGCTGCTCGCCGACACCGGCATGGCCGACTTCATCGCCGACAACTGCCGTCCCCAGGTGCTGGTCCGCACCTCGCAGCCGGACCGGCTGCTGCGCGTCCTGACCCGCGCCGGGCTGACGGCGCACCAGCAGGAGCGCGGCGCCGTGGTCGTCGACGACGCCGGAACGCGGAGGGTGGGCCGGATCGCGGCCGAGGCCGGGCTCGTCCTGGGGGAACTGACCACCCGCACCGCCTCCCTGGAGGACGCCTTCCTCCGCCTCACCGGCGACGCCGCCCAGTACCGGGCCGAGGCCCTCACGGGGACGGACCGGCATGTCCTCTAACGCACCGACGGCCGTGGTCCGGGCCGAACTGACCAAGATCGGGACGGTCCGGTCCACCCTCGTCCCGCTCGTCCTCGCCCTGGTCGTCAGCGTCGGGACCGGCGTGGTGAACGGCGCCTCGGCCCGCTCCGCGATCGACCGGCACAGCCCCCTGCTCCGACCCGACTTCAACCCGGTGGACGCCGGCTTCGTCGGCGTCCAGCTCGGCCAGCTGGCCCTGATCGCCTTCGCGGTCCTGCTGGTCTGCACCGAGTACGGCACCGGCATGATCCGCACCTCGCTCGCCGCGGTACCCAGCCGCGGCCTCTTCTGCCTCGCCAAGATCACCGCCGCCACCACGGTGGCCCTGCTCGTGGCCGTACCGACCACATTCCTCGCCTTCCTCGCCTCCCAGACGGCCCTGGGCCCGCACGGCGTCGGGCTGAGCCACCCCGGAGCGCTGCGCGCCGTCCTCGGGACCTGCCTCTACCTGACCCTCATCTGCCTGTTCTCGCTGGGCATCGCGACGACGCTGCGCAGCACGGCGCTCTCGCTCTCGCTGCTGTTTACCCTCGTCTTCGTGCTCACGCCGGTGGCCAACACCATCCCGGCACTGCGCACCATCGCCCGCTACCTGCCCGACCACGCCGGCGCCGAGGTCATGAGGGCCGATCCGGGCCTCAGCCCGGTAACGGGTCTGCTGGTCCTCGCGGCCTGGACGGCGGCGGCCCTGCTGGCCGGCTACCTCACGCTGCGCAGCCGTGACAGCTGAACGATCGTTCTCGATCACTCTCCGTTCGCACATCCGGTTCCGGCGGGGGCAACGGTGACGCTTCCTCAGATGCGCCCGACCTGCCAGGATCCGCTGGTGAAACACGTGACCTACCGTCTCCACCCGGCACAGATACGCCGTCAGTGGATCTTCTCGACGCTCTTCCTGGCCGGTGGTGCCTACCTTCTCTACCGCGGTTCTCTCGCCCCGACAGACGTCCGGACTGTCGCCGGCATGGCTTTCGGCGTTCTCCTGATCATCAGTGGACTCCTCCAGGTGAGGGGCGCCTTCAGCAGCGTGAGCTTCGACGAGCGCGAGATCTGGTGGACCGGGGCGCTGGGCTCCCGCAAGCGGTTCGCCTGGGCGGACATCACCGACGTCGAAGTCGGGAAGAACCGCAACCGCCCCGACTCCGGGGACGTCGTGCGGGTCACCCACCGGGAGCACGGCGACTTCAAGCTGCCGGCGGTGATCGGCATGCCGGGCGCCTGGCGCGACCCGGACTTCGAGACCAAGGCGGCCGCCACCATCGCCACCTGGCGCGCGGCGACGGCGACGGCAACAGCCGAGCCCGCGACGTAGCCGGGCACATGCGCTCCGGCCTCGCTGGTGGTGCCGGCGGCGGCCGTGACCACCGGTGCCGATCGCACGGTCTCGGTGACGGTTCTCGCCGCGGACCGGTCCCAGCGACGCGTCCCGGTGACCGCCGGGGTGGACGCGGCCGGCCTGGTCGAGGTCACACCCGCCGACGGAGCGGTGCTGAACCCCGGTGACAAGGTGGTGATCGGGCAGTGAGCGGATCTCCCCCGGCCGAGGGGCCGGCTCGGCGGTCGGTCATCGAACTGGTCGGAATCACCCGCACCTACCCGGGCCCGTCGCCGGTCCACGCGCTCCGTCCGACGGATCTGACGGTCGGAGCCGGTGAGTACTGCACGGTCGTCGGCCCGTCCGGATCGGGGAAGTCGACGCTGTTGAACCTGCTCGGTCTCCTGGACCGGCCCTCGGAGGGCACGTACCTGCTCGACGGCGTCGACACCGCGCGGCTCCCGGAGAAGCTCCGGACCGCGCTCCGGGGGCGGCGGATCGGTTTCGTCTTCCAGTCCTTCCACCTGCTGCCCTACCGGACGGCCACGGACAACGTCGCCCTGGCCCACCTGTACGACGCGGTGCCGCGTCGACAGCGCCGGCAAGCGGCGCGGGAGGCGCTGGCCCGGGTCGGGCTGGGCCATCGCCTGGACGCCCTGCCGACGACGCTGTCCGGCGGCGAGCGCCAGCGGGTCGCCATCGCCAGGGCCCTGGTGCACCACCCCTCACTGCTGCTGTGCGACGAGCCGACCGGGAACCTGGACTCCGCCACCGCGGCCCAGGTCCTCGACCTCTTCGACCTGCTGCACGGCGAGGGCATGACCCTGCTGGTCATCACCCACGACGCGCACACGGCCGCGCGGGGCCAGCGGACCCTGACGATCCGCGACGGAGTGCTGACCGAGACCCGGCCGGTGGCGAGCGCCCATGGCTGAGTCCGAGCCGACCGGCTTCCCGGTGTCGAGGATCCGCGGTCGCGACCTCTACGCCGAGGCCCTCGCCGGGCTGTTGCAGCGACCGGCCCGCACCCTCCTCACCATGCTGGGCACGGTCCTCGGGGTCGGGGCCTTCACCGCGATCCTCGGGCTGACCTCGACCACCTCCGGTCAGATCTCCAAGGACTTCACCGTGCTGACCGCGACGACCGTCACGGTGAACGACCCGGGGGACGGCGGCGCGACCGCACCGTCCAAGAAGGGCGTCGACGACTTCCCCGCCGACGCCGACGGGACGGTGGAGCACCTCAACGGAGTGGTGGGAGCCGGCCGCACCTGGCCGGTGTTCGGCACCCCGCCGTCCGTGTCGACCGTGACCCACCCCGTACCCGCCCAGCTCCGGCAGCTCCCGGTCGCCGCGGCCACCCCCGGCTACCTGAAGGTCCTGGAGCCCACGCTGAAGTCCGGCACCCTGTTCAACGCCTTCCACGACGAGCGCCGTATGCGCGTGGCGGTGCTGGGCAACGCCGCGGCGGCCCAACTCGGCGTCTCCAACCTCGCCAACCAGCCCGCGGTGTTCATCAACGGGGTGCCGTACACCGTCATCGGCATCATCGACGACGTGAAGCGCTCGCCGGAGGCGCTCCTCGACGTCCTGATCCCCGCCGCGACCGCGCAGAGCGAGTACGGCGCCCCGGCGGGCCAGCCGGCCATGCTGATCCGGACCAAACCCGGAGCCGCGCAACTCGTGGCCCACCAGGCGCCGCTGGCACTGCGTCCGGACAAGCCGCAACTCCTCCAGGCGGTCCCGCCGCCGGACCCGCACGGGCTCAAGGACCAGGTCGGCGGTTCCCTCGGTGACCTCTTCCTGATCCTCGCCGCGATCACCCTGCTGATCGGCGCGGTCGGAATCGCGAACACCACCCTGGTCGCGGTCCTGGAACGGACCGGGGAGATCGGCCTGCGCCGCTCCCTGGGAGCCCGCTCCCGCCACATCGCGGTGCAGTTCCTCGGCGAGACCACCGTGATCGGCACCCTCGGCGGCCTGATCGGCACCGCCCTCGGACTCAGCGTCGTGCTCGTCGTCGCGGTCGCCAACGACTGGACCGCGGTGCTCAACCCGACCACCACCCTGCTCGCACCGCTGATCGGCACCGTCACCGGCCTGGTGGCCGGCGCCTACCCGGCGCTGCGCGCTGCCCGTATCGAGCCCCTCGAAGCACTCCGCAGATGACCCCCCCCCGAGGCCGCACGACGAGCCGCGCGGCCGGAAATCCTCGGCGAGAACTCCGACGGAATCGCCGTTCACGCCGTGAACCGGATTCGGAGCCACCGCCCACCGGACGACGGTCCGGAGCAGCAGCTCCGGCGCAACACCCGGGCCGTTCCCGAACGCCCACCCGACCCGACCGGTGGGGCGGTACAGTGAAAAGATCGTCCGTGTCCTGATCGCCGGCGCACCTGCCCGTCACGCACACGCACACTTCCGGGGGGAACGATGACGACACGCACCCGCACACTGTCCACCGCCACGGCCCTGGCCGGGGCCGCGGTACTCCTGCTCGCCGGATGCGGCGAGAAGGACGTACCCACCCTGGACTTCGGCTCCGCGCAGCCGTCGGGGAACCGGCTCACCGCCCAGCCGCCGTCGGGTCGCTCGCTGGCGCTGGCCCAATGGCCGCACGCCTGCGAGGTGCTGGGCGACGCCGAGATCAAGGCGATCCTGCCGCAGGCCGCCGGCATCAAGCGAAAGCCGGTCAAGGTCACCATCATCGACTTCAACCCGCTGGCCGAGGCGGACCCCGGCACGACGGGCGACGTGCCCGACGCCGGCTGCAAGTTCGGCTTCGGCCTGCCCGACAAGTACGAGAGCGACAGCAACAGCAGCGTCACGCTCACCTTCACCGCCGTCGCCGACCCCGCGCTCGTCGCGAAGAGCTACGCCAAGGACCTGGCCCGCGCCCGCGAGGACGCGACCAAGTACCACAAGGAGTTCCAGGACCTCGGCACCTCACTGGGCCCGCAGGGCTGCTACACCGACGACCTCGCCAGGGGCAACCTGACCTGCCGCCAGGGACCGTACGAGTACGAGCTGAGCGGCACCTCGACGGCCGACGGCGTGGGGGAGTACCCGAAGGCGGACCGGAACTGGAGCGACAAGGTGCTGCGCCAGGTCGCCCGCACCCTCAGCGCGCGCATGCCCTGACGGCGGCGAACCGGCCCGCCCGGCATCCGGCCGACCGCCGGCAGTGGGCAGTGGGCAGCGGGCGGGCCGACACCGCCGGAGGAGCCCTGACGACCGGTCGGCGACCGGTCGCCGACCGGCCGGACAACGTCCGGCGGAAGTTCATCGGTTCAATTCCGTACGTATTTCGCGTGCTTGTGATTCTCGTCGCATCCAAGCCTTCTGACGGCCTTTTAGCACCGTGACGGTCCGGTGCACCGTTGCGTGAGCGTTACTGTGGTGGAGCGGCAATGTGGCTGCTCGGACCGGGCACGCCTGCTTGCGACTCAAGTTTCTTTCGTGGTGCGCGTGCGATGAACCGTGTTCGCGCCGCCTTTTGGGAGAGGCGACTTGGCCCTCGAATTCATCCCGGCCCGTCCAGACGACGTGGCCGGTCTGTTGACGCTCTACCGCCAGGTGTACGGGCGGAGCTACGCGCTGCCGCTCGGCACCGACCCCGAGGTGATGGCCCGTGAGATCACGGCCCCGGATACCACCTGGCTGGTGGCCCGGGAGCCCGGCGGCGACCGGCTGCTCGGATCCATCCTCGGCACGGTCGACCCGGCCGCGCGGATCGGCAAGCTGCAGGGTCTGGTGATCCACCCCGACGCCCGTGGGCTCGGCGGGGCCAACCTCGCCGTCCAGCAGCTCGCCGACCAGCTGCTGACGGGCGACCACCCGGTCGACTCCGTGTACGCCACCGCCCGGACCGACACCACCGCCCCGCAGCGCATCTGCCTGAAGTCCGGCTTCCGCGCGCTCGGCGTGCTGCCGAACCTGCGCAAGGCCGCCTGGCACGAGACCATGGTGCTGCTGGCCAAGCACCGCGCGGGCGTGCTGGAGCAGCGGCTCCCGGTGCACAAGGTCCCGTCCGAACTCGGCGGGCTGGTACGGGCGCTGGCGGACGTGCCGGGGCCCGCGCAGCGACCGGAGCTCGTGGACGAGCCGCTGCCCAGGCCGAGGAAGGGCGGCAGCGCCGTCCGGGAGCTGGAGTTCATCGACGCGCCGGCCTTCGTGAGCCGCCGGTTCGACGGGCTGGAGGAGCGCTTCTACCCGTTCCACGAGCCGAACGTCATGCTCTCCGCCGCCGACGGCGCCTACGAGGTGTACGCGCACCTCAGCCCCGCCGACGGGTACTGCACGCTGATCGGCATCGAGCTCGCGGAGAGCGACGAGGAGATCGGCGAGGAGCTCGACACCATCACCGACCGGCTGGCCGCGCACGGCGCCCGGTACATCGAGGCCCTGGTGCCGCTGGACAGCTACCACCTGCTGCGCCGGCTGCTCGGACACGGCTTCCTGCCGGTGGCGGCCTACCCCGCCATGCGCCGGGAGGGCGAGGGCTTCCGCGACCACGTGGTACTCGCCCGGGTCCTGCAGCCGCTGGACTTCCGGGGCCTGGCCGTCGACGCCGCGTTCCAGCCGTTCACCGAGCAGTACATCGAGCTGTGGAAGAAGCAGCACCTCGACACCCACGGGATATTCCAATGAACACGTACCTCCAACCGGTCTCGGTACCGGACCCCGAAGCACTCGCCCACGTACAGCAGCTGGTCGACCTGGCCGAGCCGTACCGCGCCGGGGACGACGTGGACGCCCTGTTCACGGCGGCGATGAACGAGATCAACGCCTGGCACGCCGAGCGCTCGCCCTACTTCGGCAGGCTGTGGGAGGCCGAGGGGCACCACCTGGAGTCCATCGAGGAGCTCCACCGACTGCCGTTCGTGCACGCCAACTTCTTCAAGCTGCACGAGGTGCTGTCGCTGCCGCGCGAGGAGACGCTGCTGACCCTGACCTCCTCCGGCACGACCGGCCAGAAGTCGCAGATGGCCTTCGACGACTTCACCCTGCGCAACGGCCAGCGGATGGTCGCCCGGGTCTTCGACCACTACGGCTGGATCAGGTCCGAAGGCGACGAGCCGGTCAACTACCTGCTCTCCAACTACCAGCCCCGGCCGGGCCTGAACCTCGGCACCTCGTTCACCGACGAGTACCTGTGCCACTTCGCTCCCGTCCGCTCGGTCGAGTACGCGCTCAAGCACACCGGCAGCGGCCACGAGTTCGACCCGTTCGGCTGCGTCCGCGCGCTGATCCGCTTCGCCGAGGAGGGCGCGCCGGTCCGGATCCTCGGCTTCCCCGCCTTCCTCTCCTTCACGCTGGACCGGATGCGCGAACTCGGCCTGCCGCCCCTGCGGCTGAACCCGGAGTCGCTGGTGGTCTTCGGCGGCGGCTGGAAGGGCAACGCGGACAAGCAGGTCGCCAAGCCGGAGCTGTACCGGCGCATCCACGAGCAGCTCGGCATCCCGGACGGGCGGATCCGCGACGGCTACGGCGCGGTGGAGCACTCCGTCCTGCACATGGAGTGCCCCAACCACCGGCTGCACGTCCCGGTCTGGGCCCGCCAGCTGGTCCGCGACGTGCGCACGCTCCAGCCGCTGCCGTACGGCGAGAGCGGCTACCCCCAGTTCATCTCGCCGTACATCACCTCGGTGCCGGCCCAGTCCGTGCTGATGGGCGACCTCGTCACCCAGCACGCGCCGGAGGAGTGCGGCTGCGGCCTGCCCACGCCCTGGTTCGAGGTGCACGGGCGGGCCGGGCTCAGCCGCAACCGCAGCTGCGCCGTCGCCGCCGCCGAACTGCTCAAGACCGAGGGGACGAAGTGACTCAGCACTACTGGCAGGGCGCGTGGGTGGACGACGCGGAGGCGGCGGCCCGCCTGGAGCGCCTCGACGAGTACGCCGCCGGTGCGCTGGCCGAGCGGCTCAGCCCGATCACCGTGCTCGCCGCCTGCGACCGCCTGGCCGTCGCGCTGGCCGACCCGGCGGGCGAGCACTCCGTCAAGCTGGCGGGTCTGCTGCGCGAGGCGGGCGTGCCCGAGGACGAGACCTCGCGGACGATGCGCGACCTGACCGAGGCGCTGTCCCGGGAGGCGCTGGAGGTCAAGCTGACCCGCGAGCTCGGCGGCATCGACCCCGGGCGGCTGGCGCGCTTCGACTTCCGCCGGGAGATCTTCGAGGGCTGGCTGCCGGTCGGCCTGCTGGTGCACATCGCGCCCGGCAACGCACCCGCCGCCGCGGCGCTGACCGTGGTCGAGGGCCTGCTCGCGGGCAACCTCAACGTCGTCAAGACCAGCGGCGAGGGGCGGTTCACCCATGAACTGCTCGCCACCCTGGCCGAGTTCGACGGCACCGGGGCGATCGCCCGGCAGGTCGTGGTGCTCGGCTTCCCGTCCTCGCGCACCGACTGGCTCCAGCGGCTGTGCGCGGCCGCCGACGCCGTCGCCGCTTGGGGCGGCGAGGAGGCCATCGCCTCGATCGCCGCGCTGATACCCGCCGGCTGCCGGCTCGTCGACTGGGGCCCGAAGCTCTCCTTCGCGTACCTGACGGCCGACGCCTGGTCCGCCCCCGGGACGCTGGACGGCATCGCCGACGACATCTGCCGCCTCGAACAGCAGGCCTGCGCCAGCCCGCAGGTGGTGTACCTGGACACCGAGGACGAGGACGAACTCTTCGCCTTCGCCGAGCGGTTCGCCGCCGTGCTCGCCGCCCGCGCACCCGCACCGCAGGACCGGGAGCAGCTGGAGAGCGCCGAGATCACCAACACCGTCCTGGTGGCCCGGCTGGAGGAGCACCTCGGGCTCACCAAGGTGCACGCCGCCCCCGACGCGAGCTGGCACGTGCTCGCCGACACCCGCAGCGCGCTGCGCGCCTCGCCCCTGCACCGCACGGTCTGGGTCAAGCCGCTGCCGCGCAAGCGGATCGCCGAGGTGCTGCGCCCGATGCGCCGCTACCTGCAGACCGCCGGGATCGGCGCGAGCCGCACCGACACCGCGGAGCTGGCCGGCGCGGTGCTGGCGGCGGGCGTCCAGCGGGTGACGGTGCCCGGCGGAATGCTCGGCAGCTACGACGGCGAGCCGCACGACGGCGTGTACGCGCTGCAGCGCTACAGCCGCCGGGTGGACGTCCAGCTGGACGAGCGGTTCACCGGCGACGCCTGCCTGGACGACCTGGTCGGTGCGCGCGCACTCACCCCTCCGGCGGTCGCGGTGACCGCCAAGACCGAGTTCGAGCAGCTGCAGACCGACCTCAGCCGTGCGGAGGTCTTCTTCCGCAGCGGCGGCAGCTCCGGCGCGCCCAAGCTCTCCGCGTTCAGCTGGGACGACTACCACGAGCACATGCGCTCCGGCGCGGAGGGCCTGCTCGCGGCCGGGTTCGACCCGCGGACCGACCGGGCGATGAACCTCTTCTTCGGCGGGCAGCTGTACGGCGGGTTCTCCAGCTTCTTCTCGGTGCTGGAGACGCTCGGGGCGGTCCAGTACCCGATGATGGCGCAGGACGACCACGCGGCGGTCGCCCGGTCGGTGGTCGAGCACCGGGTCGACACCCTGTTCGGCATGCCGAACTACCTGCTGCGGATCTTCACCGAGGGCGCGGACCTGCTGCGCGAGTACCGCGGTGTGCGCAAGCTCTTCTACGGCGGCGAGCACTTCCCGGCCGGCCGACGCGAGTGGCTGCGCGAGGAGTTCGGGGTCGAGGTGATCCGGGCCGGCGCGTACGGCAGCGTGGACGCGGGCCCGCTCGGCTACCAGTGCCCGGACGCGCCGGAGCGGGTCTACCACCTGTTCAGCGGACTCCACACGCTGGAGATCCTCGACCGCGAGGAGGACCGGCCCGCGTCGGCGGGCGAGGCCGGGCGGCTGGTGTTCACCGCGCACACCCGGCGCGGGCAGCGGCTGGACCGGTACGAGATCGGCGACCTCGGGCGCTGGCTGGCCGAGGACTGCCCGTGCGGTCGGCGCACCCCGCGTTTCGAACTGCTGGGGCGCTTCGGCGACATCTTCCGCAGCGGCAGCCACTTCCTCAACTACCGGCGGTTCGTCCAGGTCGCGGAGGAGCGGCTGGAGCACCACGGTGCGCTGCAGATCCTGCTGGACGAGGACGACGCCGCCAACGAGACGCTGACCGTCCGGCTGGAGGGCCGGCCGCAGGACGGGCCGGGCGTCCGGGAGTTCCTGGACGGGTACCCGGACCTCGCGGCGGCGGTGGAGCGGGACCGGCTGGTGGACCTGCGCGTGGAGTGCGTCCCGGCCGCGGACTTCGCGCAGACGGCGGCGAGCGGGAAGCTGCTGGCCGTGGTGGACCGGCGGTCCAGGAACCGCTGACGTTCCCGAGGGAGCGGGGCAACCGCGCGAGCGGCCGTGCATCGTGGGAGGATGCACGGCCGCTCGCGCGTTCTCCCAGCGGACGTCAGTTCGCGCGCTGGTCGACGAGGCGGATCAGTTTGCCCGTGCGCGGGTTGATGTCCAGTCCGTCCGGGCCGACCCACTCGAAGGCGAGCGGGTGGATGTTCTCCTTCCGGACCTCCGCGCCGAACATCGGCCGGGCCTCGTCCAGCACGGCGAGCAGCTCCCGCTCGAAGTCGGCCGAGCGGGCCGGGCCGGCCAGCCGCAGGAGCAGTTCGTCCTTGGCCTCGCGGTGCCGGAGCACGACCTGCAGGTCGCCGACCGCGCCCTGCCGGTCGGCCCGGGCGGCCATGGCGCGCAGGTCCTCCAGGTAGACGGTGACCACGCCGACCCGGGCGCCCTCCTCGGAACGGCCGAGCAGCCGGAAGCGTCGTCGCGGGTAGTCGACCCACTCGGCCATGTCGCCGACCGGGTAGCGGATCACCGGCATCAGACGACGCACCAGGTCGGTGGCGACGACCCGGCCCGCACGGCCCTCCTCGGTGATCGGCTCGCCGGTCTCGGGGTCGAGCAGCTCGATCACCTTGTCGGTGCTGAACACCTCGTGCACCCGGGTGTCCGGCTCGTCCGCCACCGGCCCGGCCAGGATGCCCGCGTCCACGCTGGCGTAGCCGATCGAGCGGACCCGCGCGTTCGGGAAGGCGGTGGCCATGAGCGTCAACTGGTCGCCGTAGAAGGCCTCTCCGGCGAACAGCGCCAGCCGGACCTGCGGCAGCGTCCCCACGGTCTCGGTCACCTGGCGGGCCAGCCGGCACAGTGAGGTCGGCGGTGCGGCGATCACCGTGGCGCGGAAGTCCCGCAGGGTCTCGACGGTGTAGTCCAGCGGCGCCGCACCGCCGATCGGCAGCTGCACCAACGGGACCGGCGCCTCCTGGAAGGCGTTGAGGGTGAAGACGAAGCTGGAGTACAGCTCCCCGGCGTAGAACAGATTGGCCGCCCGGTCGCCCGCCCGCACCCCGGCGGCGGGCAGCCCGCCGGCGAAGCGCCGGGCCATCGCACGCCACTCGTCGCGGGTGTAGACCGAGACGCGCGGTGCGCCGGTGGTGCCGCCGGTCTTGAAGACGATGCCGTCCTGGTGCGGGCCGGTGAGCAGACCACTGCGCTCGATGCCGTGGGCGCCCCAGTAGGCGGTGTGGTCGATCAGCGGCAGCGCCGACAGGTCGGCGACGTCGCCGGGCAGTCCGGCGTAGAGGTCGCGGTAGAAGGGCGAGTGCTCGCGTACATGGGCCAGGAGATCAGCCAGCTGATGATCAGTCATGTCGTCCAAACCTGCGATGTGATTACCCGTTGATCGTAACCGCATCGCCGCGGGCCGGACGCCGTGCCCCGCGGCCGGGCACGGCCGGAAGCGGATAATGGGTAGATGTCATCTAAGTCCTCGACGGGCGGCGGCGCGACAGCGCGAGGAGCGAGCTTCGAGGCCCTGTGCCTGGCCTGGCTCGGTGCTCACTGCGTAGCCCAGAAGCCTCCGCCGGCCTCCTGGCTGGACAACGCCCTGGTGACATCGATCGGTGGCCAGACGGGCGAAGACGTCGATGACGCGGGAGCGTTGACCGACAGTGACGGTTGGCTACTGGTGCAGGCGAAGACCAAGCTGTCGCTGAGCGAGTTGGAAGACTCCGATCTGGCTTCTGCCTTGCAGCAGGCCGTGAAGCAGTACCGCAGAGGAGTGCCGGTCAGTCTGCAGGGGCAGCAGCAGGGGCAGCGACCTCTCGACCCTGCCCGGGACCGCATCGTGATCGTGACGAACGGCCCTGGCGTATCTACGGTCCGAGACAGCCTGGCAAACGTTGTCGACCGCTTGGCCACGTTGCCTGACGCGGTGCCCTTGGACAGCGTGGCCTACAACAAGCCCGAGACAACGGCCAGGAACGCGCTTCTCGGCCACGTGCGCAGGCTCTGGGAAGCCGAGGCGCACACGCCGCCGACCGACAGCGAGCTGAGGGCCTTTCTGAGGGTGCTGCGCGTACGCGTTCTCTCCCTGGAAGAAGGGGAGGAGGACCGCCAGGTCGCGCAGAGTCTGCTGTCGCCGACGCTGGCGACTGCAACGCCGAGCGGCACTGCATGGAGGGCTCTCGAGACCGTCGGAACCGCCCTGCACAAGGGCATGCAGTGGATGCGTCGTGCGGACGTAGAGGCCCGCATGAAGCACGAAGGCTGCATCTTCGGGCTGCGCCCCGAGGTGCACACCGATGTCCAGCTCCTGCGGGACTACAGTTCAAAGCGCCTGACAGGTGACCTCCGGGAGGTCAAGATCCCGACGGTCGCCGGAGACGTCGTGCTCCAGCGGGACCTCGACGCGGTGGTCGCCGGCGCCGGCGACGGTTTCGTTCTGGTCGGCGCCCCCGGGGCCGGAAAGACCGCGGTCGCGGCCCAGCTCGCTCGCCTGCTGAGCGACCAGGGGGAGGACATGGTCTATCTCCCGGTCAGTGCGTTGACGGGCGCTTCGGCGCACCTGCGCGGCGACCTCGGCATCCAGCAGCCCCTTCACGTGATCTTGCAAGGGTGGGACGGGCCGCAACCGGGGACTCTGATCCTGGACAACCTGGACGGCACCCGCCTCGCAGAAGGCAGTGACTGGCTCTCGAACCTTCTCGGCGAACTCCAGGGCACCCGCTGGAGGGTGATCGCCACTGTCCGCAGCTTCGACATCAAGAACAACCGTAGCTGGCGGCAGGCCTTCCACGGAGCCCCGGTCGATCCCGCGCGCGCGGACAGCTCCCTCGCGGGCACCCGGCACCTGCTCGTGGATGACCTCACCGACCCCGAGATCGCGCCCGTCCGGGCCGCCAGCCCCGTGCTGGACGCCGTCTTCGCCCAGCCCAACACCCACCTGGCCCGCCTGCTGCGGAACCCGTTCAACCTGCGACTCGCCGCCGAGCTGGTGCAAGACCCGAACGCCTCACTGGCCGCGATCATCAGCCAGCTCGACCTGCTGAACAGCTACTGGGAAAGGCGAGTCACTGACGCCAGCGATGGGTACGCCCGCGAAGGCGTCCTGACCGCGCTGACCCAGGAGATGATCCGACTGCGCCGGGACCGCATCGGCCGTCCCGCCACCGTTTTGGACCCCGCAGGGTTGGCGCGCCTGAAGGACATCCTGCACGACGGCGTCCTGCGCGAGGAGACAGCTGGTGGCTCCCTCGCGGCAGCACCCATCCTGTACGCACACCCCGTCCTGTTCGACTACGGAGTCGCCCGCCTCATCCTCAGCGACGCCACGGATCCCTCCCACGCTGCAAGCCAACTCGATCAGTCCCCGGACCTCGCTGTCCTGGCCCGCCCCAGCCTCGACATGCATCTCGCTCACCTGTGGCACAGCGATCCGAGCCGCAAGCCGTTCTGGACGCTGGCCCTGCGACTGGCGCCACAATCGCAAGGACACCCGCTCGCGGCAGCAGCGACCGCCTACGTCGCCCTTCAACAGGCGATCACAGCAGCCGACCTACAGCCCCTCATCCAGGCGTGCTTCGGGGAGTCTGCACTCGTTGAGGCGACAACGGCCCAGGAGTACCTCGCCTACCAGATCACCGGAGCCCTCGACCCGGAGAACACCGCCTCCGAGGAACTGCACCAGAACGTGCAAGCCCTGTCCGAGACTGCCGAGGCCCTAGCCCAACGTGCCCTGGATACGACGGACCTCCAACTCGCGCGTACTGCTGGCATTCTGCTCGACCGCCTCCGCAGAGCCGACCCCGCCACCACTGCGGGTGCCGCGGGCCGGGCCGAGCGCGCTCGGGCAACTGTGTGCCTGCTTCAGATCGCGCTCAAAGATCCCTCGAACCCCCAGTACGAGTCACTCGCGAATTTCAGCGCCAACTCCTTCCTGGACGCCGTCGCTATCGATCCCACGTCCAACGCACCGATCCTCGACGAGATTCTCGCCGCCGCCACCATGAAGCACTGGGGCGTCTCGGTCATCTCCGCCTTCGCCCGCCGATTCGGCGAACTGGCCACTGCCGCGCCTGCACGGTCCGTGCACCTTGCTGAGGCCGTCTGGAGCTTTGAGGAGACACGCGATCAAAAGACCGCGCTGACGTACTCGCAGATCAGTTCGTTCACCGGCACGCGCGAAGGCGATCTCCAAGGGGTGCGGTTCGACATTGGCCGGCAGTACCCCGCCCTTCTCGCCAAGGACCTGCACACGGCCGTCGATCTCTACCTCCGCATTCTCGACACCCTCCCCATCGATGTCGCCCTGCCCGAGAGCGACGCACGTCCCCGCGTGACGTACGGACGCCACCTGCGAGCAGCGGGGGGCCACGAGGTACTGGTGACCATGACGGACGCCTTCGTCCGCCACGTGCGAGAGCTCGCAACGCAACGCCACGCTGACTTGGCACATGTCCTTCAGGAACTGAAAGACAAGCTCCACCACAGCGACGTGTGGAACAAGGTCCTCGAGGCCGCAGCCAGTGACCGTGAGGGCCTCGGCCTGCCGATGGCTGAGCTCCTGTCCGCCGGAGACCTGCTCGGCTCCGCTGCGACCTGTGTCCAAGCCGGACACCTCCTGGCCCGGATCACCCCGCTCTGCGACGACACCCAGCACCAGGCTCTCGAACAGCGCATCCTCCACCTGCACGACGCCGAGACCGCGACCGGGCAACCGCACCTCAGCCCCGAGACGGCTGCCACCCTCCTCGCGGTCCTAGACCGCGGCCGGTTGGCAGACGAGAAGTCCACCAACCTCCTGCAGCCCTACGACGCCCAGGGCGGACCGCCGGCTCTGCCTCCTGCTCACCTGAACTCCGGCCTCCTCCAGGTACAGGACTTCAGCCTGTCTACTGGCATCCCCTCAGGCGGGCGGCCGACCACCCTGCAGCAGGCGGTAGAGGCAGTCCGCGCCGACCTTGTGGCCACCGGATCCCAGGACGCGGCGCAGGCCCAGGCCGCCAAGGTCCAACTGCGCTCGACGTTCGCCCAGTTGCGCCACGAGTTCAACGAGTCCCGGACGAACAACGCCCAAGTCGACGCAACACCACAACAACTGGCCGAGGCCGCGAACCAACTGGTCCTCGGCGCACACGGACTCGCCCAGGACGAAACGGTTCTGCCCGACACAGAGCTCGGCACGAACATCCGCGCAACCCTGATCGAGGCAGCCCCCGCCCCGAACGCAACCCAAGCAACGTACAGCGAGATCAAGGCCGTAGAGGCCCTCGTCAGCCTGAGCGCCCGCCCGGACTGGGGCAGCGCCCCAGAGGTCCACCCCTTGCTGCAGACGTTCCTGGGCCACCCCTCCTCAGCCATCCGAGCCATCGCTTCACAGACCATTGCCCACCGCACCACCGACTCGTCCCAGCTCGCCCAGACACTGCGCCAACGCCTGGAGACGGAGCCCGACGACCTGGTACGCCTGTCCCTCCTACGTGTCCTCGTCTCCCTCATCCACAACGCCCCCAGCATTGTCGACGCGACCCTGGGTGAACTGTCACAAGCCGACGACTGGCAGCTCCTGTCGCCACATCCGGAGCAGCTCGCTGACGACAGCACGAACGCGACCCAGCTTCGTGAGTACATCGTCGAGGTGCTGGTCTACCTGGCAGTCACTCGGGAAGCGCCTGCCAGCACGTTGCTCCTGACGGGATGGCTTTCCAACCCAGTCGGCTCCACGGAACGGGCAGAGAGGACCTGCGTCATCCTGCGGCAGTTCCTCAACCCCGCTCCGCCCACCCCGGCCGAGTACCAGGACCGGACGTTCGCGCTCCTCGCGCTGCCCCTGCCCGCGATCACACAGCTCCTTAGCTCTGCCCCGGCCACGAACGACCCGAACGGCAGGGCCGCTCTGCGCGTGTGCCGGGCGATCTCCCGCGAGCTCTACCTCGCCAGCGGCGCATCAGAGATCGCAGCAAAGAACATGTCGCTTGGTGACCCGAAGGCGTTCGCTGATCACGCCCTCCCGGTCCTGGACGACCTCGCGTCCGTGGGGAACCCGGCGGTGACTCACGACGTCATCAACATTCTCGGGCATCTGCGTTCCCTCCACCCGCGTCGAGTCTTCCTCAGCGTCGCCTCCGCAGTTACCGCGACAAAGGACTACGCGCGCGAGCTCCAAGGCCTCGAAGCGGTACTCGAGATCGTCGACGCCTACCTGGCGGAGCACAGGGAGCTGCTACTGAACGACCCCGCCTGCATGACGGCCCTGCGCCGGGTGCTGGAGTCCTTCGTCCACCTCGGATGGGAGCCGGCCATCAAACGCGCCCAGGAGCTGCCAGAGCTGTTCCGGTAACCGCCGGTATCCGGCCTGGCAGAACTGGCGGCCAGTCTCCGCCGTCGCTGCGGCGGGGGAGGCAGCGGCCCACGGCCACGGCGCTGTCAGTCCGAGAAGAGCTGCGTCCCTACGTCGCCGAGAACCAGGCAGAGGACCGCGAGGCCGTCGCCATGTTCGGCGGTGCCGGGCAGCAGGACTAACATCTGAGGGTTGTCCTCGGCGCCCGTCCGGGCCTCGTCGTGCCGGAGCCCGTCGTGCATGTCGAGGCGTGGGAGGCCGGCGCGACGCTGCACGCCGCCCTCGCCCGCCACCCCAACCGCCCCGCCCGCACCCGCTTCACCCAGGACGAGGACGACGGTCAGGAGGACGGGCTGCGCGGCGACGTCCCTCACCGGGTCCGCCGCCGGGCGGCCGGGATGACCCTGGAGAACCTCCAGCAGGCCCTGGAACAGGCCCGGGTCGAGGAGCGCCACGCGGATCGGTACGCCGACGCCGGGGACGAGACCGCCTATGCCACCGCAGCCACCGTCTGCGCCGAGTGGCAGCGCGTGCGGCCACACCGCCGGACCAGGGCCGAGCGCTACGACCCCGACCGCGACACCGCCCTCCAGCACGCGCTGCGCGCCCAACGCCACCGCCAGGACGTCGCCGAATGCGCCCGCGAGGCCGCCCACCGGGCCCGCCAGACCACCGCCGCCGCCCTCCGCCGCCTCGCCGGCACCGCCGCCCAGCCCCCTCTGCACCGCCCTCGACCGCGCGGGCCTGTACGCGCTCACCGACGACGACCACCAGGCCGTCCGCGACCTCACCCGCCACCTCGACCCCGCCACGCTGCGCCAGGTCGCGAGCTGGCTGGAGCGCACCCGCACCGCCACCTTCGCGCTGCGCGGCACCGAGCAGGCCCGCCCACCCGTCCCAGGACGCGCCGCGGCCGGTTCTGACCGGCTCTGTTCACGGGAACGGGTTCTGGCTCGACTTCTGTGGGGCGGCGGCGTGGGCGCTCGTCCCTGCGGCGGGCTCGGGCCTCTTGCCTGCGGGTTCTTCGGCGTTACGGGGCCGGTCCGCTGAGCGCTGGGGGGCCGCCGCAGAAGTTGAGCCGGAACCGGGAAATTGACGGCGCTAGCAGGGGTTGTGGTGGCTGCCCGCCCACACGGCGGGGGTTCGCTGCGCCCAGGGGGCGGCCTGTTCCAGCTGTCCGGCGAGACGGAAGAGGACGTCCTCGCGTCCGAATCCCGCGGCGAACTGGATGCCGATCGGGAGTCCGGTGGCGGGGTCGGTCTCCAGGGGGACGGACATCGCGGGGGTGCCCGCGACGTTGAACGCGGCGGTGAAGGGCGAGCGGTGGAGGAGTTGCCTGAGCCAGCCGGGGCCGTCGGCGCCCTCGGCACTGCCGGCGTACGTGCCCAAGGGGAGGGGCAGTTCGGGCAGGGTCGGGGTGAGCAGCACGTCGTAGTCGGTGAAGTACCGGCCGATCGCGCGCGCGACGCTGTTGCGCATCGCGAGCGCGTGGACGAACTCGGCCCCGCTCACCTGCTGTCCGTAGGCGTAGCTGGCCAGCGTCTCGGGTTCGACGGTGGTGGGGTCGACGGGTCGTTCGAAAGCCGCGGCGAAGCCGTCGATCCACGTCACCAGGTTGGTGCTCCAGAGGCGGGCGTTGGCCAGGATGAAGTCCTCCCAGCTGACTCCGAGGTCGACCTGGACCTCTTCCACCCGGTGTCCCAGGGACTCGACGAGTCGTGCGGAGCGGAGTGTGGCATCGACGACGGTGCCGTCGACTGCCCGGCCGCCCCAGGGCCGCGTAAGGAGGCCGATCCGCAGGCTCCCCGGGGAGCGGGTGATCTCCTGTGCGTAGGGCCGCTCCGGCCGCTGGGCGGAATAGGGGTCGCCGGCCTCGGGGCCTTGGACGAGGTCCAGCAGCGCGGCGCTGTCGCGTACCGAACGGCTGAGCACGCCGTGGACGGCGAGCCCGTTGAAGACCTCGTCCGCGTCGGGGCCCATGGAGATCCGGCCGCGGGTCGGCTTCAGCCCGAACAGACCGTTGCTGGCCGCGGGGACACGGATGGAGCCCGCTGCGTCGGTGGCATGCGCGATCGGGACGATGCCTGCGGCGACGGCGGCTCCCGAGCCGCCGCTGGAGCCGCCGGGGCTACGGGTCGGGTCCCAGGGGTTGCGGGTGGCGCCGTACAGGACGCCTTCCGTGGTGGTGCTGTAGGCGAACTCCGGAGTCGCCGTGCGTCCGAGCGTCACCAGCCCTGCGCGACGGAAGCGTGCCATGAGCGATGAGTCGGCCCCGGCGACGTTCCCGGCGGCGATACGGCTGCCCAGCTCCACCCGCTTGCCGGCCATCGCGACGGCAAGGTCCTTGATCAGGAAGGGCACCCCCGCCAGTGGCGTACTGCCGGGAGCCGGCGTGTCCTGTGCGGGCCAGGTCTCGACGACGGCGTTGATCCGTGGATTCACCGCGTCGGACGCCAGCTGGGCGGTCGAGGCGAGCTCGGCGGGAGTCACTTGGCTGCGGGCCACCAGGTCCGCCAGGCCGACGCCGTCGTGGCTCACGTACTCGGAGAGCTTCATTTTCGTCCGTTCAGGAGCATCGATACCGGTTGGCGATACCGATCGGTATCTCATGAGACCGATCGGTATCGTGTGGGACTGAGCGGTACCGTAGCATTGCGGCCAGGGCGGTGGACCGCCCGCGGGACCGATGAGAGGCCGTATGGCGAACACGGACAGGGCCAGCAGGCAGAGCAGGGTGGCCAAGTTGCCGCCCCGGGAGCGGATCCTCGACGCGGCGGAGCACCTCTTCTCGCGTGAGGGGATCAAGGCGGTGGGTGTCCAGGCGATCGCCGGCCGGGCCGAGACCACCAAGATGGCGCTGTACCGCCATTTCGCGACCAAGGACGCGCTGGTCGAGGAATGGCTGCGCATCGTCGCAGCCGACTACACCGCCGTGTTCGACCAGTTGGAGACCGCACACCCCGACGAGCCCCGGGCACAGATCCTGGGGATGGCCCGGTTCATCGCCGACGGACTTCCCGAGATCTCCCACCGGGGGTGTCCGTTCATCAACACCATCGCGGAACTGCCCGACCGCGCCCACCCGGCGCGGCGGCTGATCGAGGCCCACAAGGCCGGCCAGGTGCGCCGGCTCACCGACCTGTGCGCCCGGGCCGGGCTGCCCTATCCGGACGAGGCGGCCGCGGAGATCACCTTCGCCCTTGAAGGAGCCCAGGTAAGCGCCCAGAACGGAAGCATCGAGCATGCGGCTGAGCGGCTCATGAGGATCGTCGAGGATGTCGTGAGCCCGAAGGCCGCCCCGTGAAGGGTCACGCTACGGAGTGAGGAGGGCGCGTAGCCGGGCATGGCAGGACCCCTGCGCAGCGGCAAGGGCAAGGTCTGCCACCGATACGGCGAAGGCCGGGACGGCGCCGTCATCTCTGACAGGCTGCCGCACTACGCGACCGGCGGGGCGAACAGCAGAGCCCGTACGTCCGCGAGGATCAGCCGCTGCATCCAGGTGGCGAGCACAAGGGCCTCCTGGACACCGGCGCAGGCGAACTGGGCGACCTTGGTGTCGGGGGCGGGGCCGACGAGGACGTCGATCGTGAGCCCGGCGTCGGGTGAGGAAGGCTGCGCAGGTGCGTCGGCCACCGTGCGCGGCAGCGCGCCGGCGTACTCCCTGGTCTGCAAGGCGCCGGGGACGACGCGGGAGGAGTAGGCGCCGACGCAGGTGGCCGGTCGGCAGTCGCGCGGGCCGTGATCTGCCGGATCTCGCCGCAGGTTCCGCAGAGTCTGGGCGGTGCCTCGTAGCATTGGTCGCAGACCGGACCGTCGTCGCCCTGGTGCCGCCCTGTACCGCGCCGTGCTGCGCCGGGTCGCGGCGCAGCGGCGGCCGGCGACGGGCCCGCCGTCCTCCGCCAGCATGGCGCGTTCAGGTCGAGGACGATGTCCATCACGTCGAAGAAGGTTCCGCGGGCCCCGCCTACCTCGGCGGAAGAGCACCGGCCGGCAGCACTGTGAGCGGTGCGCCGACGGTTCCTCACGGGGTTACCGAGATGGGCAGGACGTTGCTCGCCCCGTGCCCGCTGACCACCAGGACGTTGTACGCACCGGCGCGGGGCAGGGCCGGCATGGTGAAGGTGAGCGAGGCGAACGACTTGGCGGTGATCGTTCCGACGATGTTGGCGAGGGAGCCGATGTAGACGACGGTCGCCTCGTCGAGGTTCTTTCCCGTGACCGTGATCGAACCGCCGCCCGCCGCGTGGGCGGTGTCCGGGGTGAGGGAGAACAGGACGGGGGCGGAGCTGGTGACGGCGCCCCGCTGGGTCCAGTGCCCGCTCATCGAGTTGGCCAGGGAGTAGTAGAGGGTGAGGATCCGTCCCCGGGGGACGGAGACGCTGCCGCCCGGCTCGCAGTCGAGGACGAGGCCGGTCGGCAGGACGGTGCCGTCCGGCCTGGGCCTGCCGTCGTGGAAGGTCAGCGGGTGCTCGCTGATGTTGCAGACCGCGATCTCCTGTCCGTCGGCGCCCGCGGAGAAGGTGGGCGTGGCGGTGATGTCCGCCGCCGAGTCGATCGTGCCGCGGTCCGCCAGGAAGTTGAGGTTTCGTCCCGTCACCTCGACCTGCGTGGTCCAGGGGCTGCGGTCGATGGTCACGGCCGCGCCGCCGCTGGGCATCGTGAGGGTGCCCGTGTTCGTGAAGTTGCTGCCCCGTATGGCGGCGATGCCGCTCGTGGTTCTCGAGCCGACCGGTTGCAGGCCGAAGGCGCCATCTGGGGTTTTCACCCAGTCGGCCGCCGTGCCGATGATCCCGTAGTTGCGGTTGGAGATCTCGTTCAGGACGAGACGGAAACCGTCCGGGTGTCCGAGCCACATCGGCTGGTCGATCGTGATCCCCCGGGCCTGGCCGATGAAGATGCACCCGCCGCGGAAGACGGTGCCTTCGAAGTAGGCGTGCGAGATCGTCGTGTCGAGCCCCAGGCCGTTCGACGGCGACAGCGTGCCGATCACGATGCCGGCGAAGCCGCACCCGTAGAAGTCCTGGTTCTCCAGCAGCGGACCGTACTTGGCGCGGCTCACGACGCCGCTGCCGGCGCACGAGTAGAAGTGCCCGGTGTCCATGCGCGTGCGGTTGCAGTCCTGTTGGATCGCGAGGTCCGCGCCCGCCCCGTCGAGTGCGTCGCTCCAGCCGTCGCCGACCCCGATGGCGAACGGCTGTCCCGACAGGTCCCGGGTCGGCGGGTGGAGTCCCTGGACGGTGATCCGGTCCGGACCGTCGATGCCGACGATCTCCAGTCTTTCCAGGGTGTCGTCGTCCGTGGCGCCGATGACGATGAAGTCCCCTGGCCGGGCCGGAATCTTGGTGAAGTCCGTGCCCGCCCCGAGCACCGTCGGCACACCGGCCCGGCAGGACACCGTTCCGCTGACCGGCGTGACGAGCCGCAGGTTGCCGTACCGCAGGGCGAGCGAGGGCGAGCAGTACATCGTCCCGCACCGGACGGCCCAGACCTCCCGCGCGTAGATGTTGTCGTTGTTCGCGGCCAACGTGCCGTCGTGCGTGGCCAGCTCCTCGTCGGTCAGTCCTCCCACCACCCGGTAGCCGTCCTTGACCGTCTCACCGACCCACACGTCGTCGAGGTGCAGCCGCCCCGCCCCGTGCAGATGGAGCCCGTGATCGGCGACGCCGCCCCCGTGGAGGCTGATGCCGCTCAGCGTGACCCAGCCGGCGGCGATCGACAGGATCGACCGCATGCCGGCCCCGACCGCCGTGATCTGGCTGCCCCCGCCCGAAAAGCCGGTCGTTCCCCTGCCCCGGATCGAGAGCCCGGTGTCCGAGGCCCCGGCGAGGTAGCTCTCGACGGCGATCTCTGTGCTCGTCCGGTAGGTTCCGCCGGGAAGGTGGACGCAGCCGGAGACCGTCCTGGCCGCGCGGATCGTGGCGACCAGCGGTTCGGTGTCGTTGGCCGTGCCGTCACCGGCCGCGCCGAACCACCGGACGTTGAGCTCCCCGGCGTCGCGCCGCCGCACCCAGCGCCCCGACACGTGGGTGGAGCGGGCGCAGGGGAACGACAGGCCGCCGTCGCCCACCGACCCGCCGCTCGTGTACGAGCCGCTCGGAGCCGCGGGAAGGCTGAAGACGTCCGGCGCCATAACCCCGACGGGCAGGTACCGGTCGTCCAGCGCGAACCCGCCCGTCCCGTCCACCCCCGCCACCACCGCACGCCCGCCCGGCGCGAGCCCGTGCGGCCCGGACGTGGTCACGGTGACGCTCGTCGCCGTCCCGCCTCCCGTGTGCGCGGCGTTCCCCCGTGACCCGAGCAGCGCGAAGGACTGCGGACTGTGCGGGTCGACCGCGATCATCCACGGGCCGTTGGCGGTGGTGTTCCCGGGGACCCCTTCGATGAGAACGACCTGCCCGGTGACGAACTGGTGCCCGGGCGCCGTGACGACGATCGGCCCGGGAACGGCCGGGTCGAAGCCGACCCGCGTGATCCCGGCCGAGGCGACCGTGGCCCCCGTGATGTGCGTGGAGTCGAAGAAGAAGGTCCCGCCGCCGCCGTCCTGGCCCGAGGTGTAGCCCGCCACTTCAACGGCGTCCCCGGCCTGCGGCGACCGGATCGCCTGCAGCGCAGCAATGGTGGAAACACTGGAAACAGTCACGACAGACACCACCCGGGTCCGGCGACCGAGCGTCATCGGCAGCACGGCGCCGCCTGGTTCGGAATGAAGGCCTTGCCTGCTCTTTCGAGCATACGCGGGAGCCCTACCACGCGCCCTGCCCGCCTGCCGCCCGCACCTCGGGCGGGCCGGGGTCCACAGGACATGCGCCGGAGACCGGGGTGCCGGTGCTGACGGTGGAGGTCGACCGCTCGACCACGGCCCCGGCCGGTGTCGCCGCGAAGTTCCCCCGGTACCGCGAGCTGTTCCGCACCAGGGTCCGCGACAACGACCCGGCCCTCGCCGGCCGGGAGCCGGCCGACCGGACGGTGCACTGGTGGCGCCGTACCTGGCCCGGCCACACCCGCGCCGGGTTTCCGCCGGTCGCCCTGGTCGTCACCGACGCCGGACCGGTCGCGCTGGCCAACCGGCAGGACGCGGTGGCCAACCGGCAGGACGCGGTGGCCGAGCTGTCGGCGGAGTTCTGGCGCGGGCAGGGGTACACCGCTCACCAACGACGACCACCAGGCCGTCCGCGACCTCACCCACCACCTCGACCCTGCCAGGCTGTGCCAGGTCATGAGCTGGCTGGAGCGTACCTGCACCGCCGACTAGACCCCTCAGTAGTGTTTGCTGCTGTAATCCGCGTCGATCCTCGACGACTTCAGGTATCCCCAGATGATCGCCCAGAGGATGCATCCGAGCAGGGGTGTCAGTCCGACGGTCAGGTCGAACCAAAATGGCGATTCCTTGTGCCTGAGGTGGGCGATCAAGTCGGTGAAGTAGAAGCCGAGTGACCCGCCGAAGCCGACCACGCTCAGGAGCGTGACCAGCAGGCGCCATTTCTCGATCATCTGTTCTGCTCGCCCGACTCTGGGCCTGACACCTTGCCAACCAACGGCGACACGCCATCCGGCAGCGGAGCGCAACTGCTGCGCGTACCAGGCCGCAAGACGGTCCCGGAAGAGCCAGTACAGGAAGAGCTCGCCAGCAGCGATGGACACCAGGAGCGCTGCCCAGCGAGGAGGAACGTGAATCGCGGCGGTGGCACCGAGCAGCGCAAGACCAAGGAGCCCGAAGAGAATAGACCCGTAGGCGTCCCGACCGTCTTCCATGAGCCACGCGACTGACTCCGGATCGGTCGCTCTGCCCCAGCGGGTCCTCGTCATGCGATTCAGGCTAGGCGGCCGCGCACCGCGAAAGTGGTAGCGGCGCCGCGCCGATTCCCCGCCGCCGCGCCGTGCCACATCCGCGTCCCGGCAGCCGTTCTGGTCTGCGCCCTGGTCGATCCGTGGTGGGAGGTGTGGGTGCTGCACGAGACGTTCTACCCGGCGAGGGACCGCAAGGTGTGACCTGTTGGGTTATCGGCAGAGTTCGAAGACGATGTCGTCGAAGTCGGGGAACTCCTGGCCCGCGTGCTCGATGATGGCTTCGGCCGGGCGTCGGGGGCCGGGGGCGAAGCGTTCCGCGATGTCGGTCCGTTCCGGGCTGGGGCGTGGGGCCCTCACACCCTGGGCATCCACGCGCCGGCGGGCCAGATCCGGGTGAGCGCCTCGAACTCGCAGTCCTTGTGCCTGCCGGAGCGGGAACCGGTCGCGAGCGGCCCCGGAGGGCCCCTGACATCCACTCCGGCCTCGGCGCGGTGCGGCCCCGCGAGGCCGGAAGGGGCTCGTTCAGGCCGCCGCGGAGGCCCTCTTCGCCGGGCTCCTGATGCAGCTCCCGATGCGACCCCTGACGTAGCTCCTGATGCCACCACCCCGACCCCGGGCGACCAACGGTATTTGTCCAGCTCAGACCGCCTACCAAGACGCCCGGAAATTCCGACAGCCCTCTCTGGGCCCGTCCTTGGCGTGGCAGCGGTGGGCGTGGTCGGGTCGGAGGTGCCTGCGGTGCCGAAGATGGACAGCGGGGCCGGCCGGGGCCGCGCCGCGCTGCGCCGGCGCCCGCAGCGCGGTTCGCCACCGTCCGGGCGTGCTCGTCGGTCCCTGGTGCTGCGCCCCCCGGGCGGGTCCTGGGCCCCGCCCGGGTCGCCCGAACGCGGTGCTGCAGGCCCCGGAGATCGGGGTACCGGTGCTGATGGTCGAGGTCTGCCGCTCCACCGCGGCACCGGAGCGGGTCGCCGCGGAGTTCACCGCCTACTGGCATCAGGTGATGCCAGACCGCGTTCTCTGCCTGGTCGCTACCCGACCGCCGAACGACACGCTCGCCCGGCGTTGGTTTGGCCGCCCGCCGCAAGCGCCCCTGACCAGGCCCGACCACCGTCGAAGCCTGCCAGCGAAGCTGCGGCGATCCCCGGGAGCACGCTGTTGCCTTTCTCCGGCGTATTCCGGTTGGCCTCCTGCTTGGGGCCAGCCGGGATACGCGGTCATTGACTGGCCGTATTAGGGCACGGGTAGGTTCTCGATCCGATAACTCGCCGCCACCTGCATTTGCAGCACCCTTTCCGCGGACATCACGCTGTCCCAGGTCCGGCCGCCGAGTTGATTGTCGATGATGGCCAGGGCGTTCCCGTTCACCCGGCCGTACACGACGTGCCCTCCGGTGCTGCCGCCGCGCATGAAGATGACGTAGTGCCCGTCGACGCCGCCATTGGCGACGGCGCGGAACTCGACAGGTTTCGGTGACAGTTTTATTCCCACCTGCTCGAACCAGTGGAGGGAGTAGTCCACTGCCGTCTTGAAGCTGCCGATGGTCTCCCGGGGAAGGCCGAAGCGGCGGACGAACACGGCGGCGTCGACCTCGACTCCGGTCATCTCCAGGACGACGCGCGCGGTGGTCTGTGCTGCACAGTCGCGCCACTTGACCGTGAACGCTGAGCCGATGCCGGTGACGCTCACCGCCCCCGCGCCGACCGGGCTCGCTGCGAGTGTGAAGATCGCGATCTTGGCGAGTTCCGCCGCCACCCACAGGGCCCGGGACTTGAACCGCTCGTTCTCGTACGTCGCGTTCGCGCCCTGCGAGAACCCCTGCCGTACGGCGACCGCCTGGGTCGGATTGGCCGCCGTGGGCAGCGGCGGAAGCCGCGTGTAGGCGTTCTGGACGATCGCGATCTTGGCGAGCCGGTCGTCCTTGTCCAAGCGGTCCCACAGGACCACACCGCTGGTCAGGGGCAGCGGCTTCAGGAACATGTCGCAGAAGTCCTCACTGAGCACCTCGAACTTGGCGTACGCCGCGCCCACCGGCACCGCCGCTCGGCGAAGGGCCTCGGCCTCCGGTGGGAGCGGGGAGGGAGGGCTGACGCCGGCCGCGGGCGCGGGCTGGCTCTGCGGGGTGCTCATCGCGCCTACCCGATGCCGGACAGGTCGGACGTGATCGCGATGTCGGTGCCGGACGTGGGGGTGTACTCGCCCCACTCCGCGATCAGAGCGCCCTTCTCACCCGGTTGCAGCACCGGGAAGGGCGAGCTGGTGCCGTTGTGCGCGAACTGCACCTTCTCCAAGACGATCTGGTTCGGGCCCGGAACCGCGGTGATGAGTACTGCCTCCTGGATCCCTCGCTCGTCTGCGACATCGAGCAGGACAGGCAAGCCCACGACGAAGTTGGCGCTGCTGTCGACCTTTACGATCACTGGCGTCGTGCTCGGTGCGATGTTCGCCGAGCAGGTGGTGTAGACGGCGTCCTGGAGCCGGGTCGCGGTCCTGGCGGGGTTCGCCGGCGGGATACCGGGGTAGTTCCGGTCGTCGTACGCGGCGATCTCCTGTGCGACGGACAGGTACGGGGCGGGGATCGTGGCCCCGATGGAGCCGCCTACGGCGTAGCGCATCCATGCCTCCTCCCAGCCCTTTCGGACGGTGAGCACGACCCGGGCGCTGCCGGCGCGTAGGAACGCCTGCCGGTTGGCGTCGGGATGGCGCAGCGCGCGAATGAACTGCCAGGCGGGCGGGACGTCCCAGAAGTAGGAGTAGAGGAAGCTGACGACGTTCTCCCACTCGATGGCCTCGTTGATGAACCGGATCACGTCCTCGTGCTGCCGCACCAGGGTCCACTGATCCAGCGTGAGGCCCAGAGTGGGGTCGTCGAAGCCGATGCCGTGCGGAAGGTCGACGCCCGCTGCGAGGAACGCGGCGATCACGTCGGCTGGCATGAGGTCGACGGTCGGGCCGAGGATGAACCGCAGCACGCTCTTCATGATTTCGTCGCTCTCCTCGCGACGCAGCGTGAGGGTGTCCACGTTGCTCAGCTGGTCCTCGATCGCCGCGATCTGGGCGGAGATCTCCTCCTGGTGTGCGAGGTAGCGTGCCTGGGCGGCGTCGAACAGCGCGGTCCACACGTCGTTGCGCCACTGTTCGACCGTGGTGGGATCCAGCTCGACACTCGCGGTGAGACCCGCGAACATCCGCTCGGCGTGATTGGTGAAGACGGTTACCTTCTGGTGGCCGGTCTCTCCCAGCAGGAAGGATGTTCCGGCGGTGGTCTTCAGGTGGTAGCCGCGGACGATCACGGGGTCGGTCGGCTGGTGCCAGGCCGGGTCCGCCACCACGCCGATGACGTCGAAGTCCAGTGCCAGGTTAGAGCCGTCGTGTCCCACCTGGGCGTCCAGGACGACATCGGTGATCCGAGTGCCCTCGGGAACGTCGAACTCCACGTCGAGGAACCACCAGTGGCCGTCGGACACCACGTGCTGACCGGCCTGCACCGGTGCGGGGGTGGTCGGATACGGCCGCACCGTGGCACCGTACTGGTCGGCCAGCCACTTGTACTTGGGCACCCCGTTCGGGTCCGGCAGCCCGGCCGGGTTCACCGCGTCGGTCGTGATGTCCGAGTGCTTGACCGAGAAGTCGAACGAGCCCTGCTGCCCGCGCAGCGTGTCGAGTTCGGCGTAGGCCCGCCGCATGGCCGCCCCGGGTTCCGGGATGACGATGTCGTAGGTGAGCCGGAGGCCGTAGCGGTAGAGGCGCACGCGCCACTTCCGCATCAGGCTGAAGTAGTCGATCCGCATCGGCTGCGTCTGGCTGGGGTTCTTCAGCTGCCGGGTCGACGATTCGGAGGTGCCCGTCTCCGTCTTCGTCGAAATGGTCATCTTGTGTTCCTGGCGTGACCTCGTCGAGGCCTTCTGGGTAGTGCTCCGGGCGTGCTTGATGCTGTCCGTGGCGGAGGCCGACTTGGCGTCCTGCGCGGTGAAACTCGCGGTACTCGACCCGGAGATGACGGGTATTCCGCCCTGCACTGTCCCGGTGATGTTGAACTGGTTGGAATGCTGGCTCTGCGAGGACGTCGACTGGGCCAGGTCGGTGTTGTCCGTGACGCCGGTTTCGCTGACCTGCTCCAGCGAGTCGGTCACGATCGTCGTGAACTCCTTGGAGGTGACGGACCATTCGGTCTGCGTCACCGCCGTCTCCTCCAGCGGGGAGAGCGGGATCGTGGCCAGGAGTTGGCCGCGCTCGATCCCGGAGGGCACCATCTCGATGCGCTCCAGGTTGAGCATCCCCACGGGCGGGGTGGCCGCGTCCAAGCCGCGCACCGCGACCACAGCGGTGTTGAGGGCCCAGGCGGACCGGCCGGTTTCCACGTCCGAGCTCCGCTCCTGCGCCCACCTCAGCCGCTCGGCCCGCAGGTCGACGAGTACCTCCGCAAAGGTCTTCAGCTCGTGGGCCGGCACCCTGGAGGCTGCGGCCAGGTCGGGCATCAGGGCCGGCACCAGCGGTGCTTCGAACGCGGTGAGCAGGTCGAGCGTGGCGGCGGAGACGCTGCGGGCCGAGCCGCCGCGCTGGTACACGCCCTCAGCAGCGCGGAGCCGCTCCCGGACCTGCTCGGTCTCACCCGGCTCCAGCGCGAACTGCCGGATCGCGACGATCTTGGACAGGCTGCCGGTTCCCGTCTCGGAGACCAGTGTGGTGGGGAACTTGACCGGAACCAGGGTTCCCTTCAGGACTTCCCGGGCCGAATTCTCCAGCGGCGGCGGGGGAAGGGACGGATCGGCAGGAACGGTAGGCATAGCGGATCTCCTCGCGGGGATCTCCGCGCGGCCGGGGGCTGGCAGGGCGCACGCGGACCACGTCTCAAGGTTCTCCGGCACGGCACACGGGAATCCCGGGGCGGTTTGCCCGGCGGAGGCATATCAACACACCTTCGGCGGCGCTCGCGACCACAGGAAGGGTCCCCCATAGCGCCCGTGCGGGACAGTGCTCACTGCCGCTTGGCGAAACGGAGCTCGCTATCACTTGGGTCGTCAGGAAAACTCTATCCCGCCGCGTCCTGGGTCGCATCCGCCGCAGGCGCCCAAGCCGTTTGGTGCTGAGGCCTGTTCGTGGCCGGTGTCGTAGCCTCGGTTGCGCAGTTCGGCGATGCCGGCGGCGGCCGTGCCGACCAGGACCACCAGCAGCCGCGGGAACGCCCGCCAGCGGCGCTCCCACGCCCGACCCGACCCGCCCTCGCCCGCCTGCTCCCACAGGGCGGCGCAGGCTGCCAGCTGCGCCGCAGTCTCCTCGGCGCCGACACCCGGACGGTGGCGTTTGATGAACGCCCGCAGCCGGTGCCGGCGGTGCTGGCGGTGCACGCGAGCTCGGCGGCGGGCCGGTACACCCC
This sequence comes from Kitasatospora sp. NPDC058162, assembly GCF_042884005.1. Classification (NCBI taxonomy): domain Bacteria; kingdom Bacillati; phylum Actinomycetota; class Actinomycetes; order Kitasatosporales; family Streptomycetaceae; genus Kitasatospora; species Kitasatospora sp. NPDC058162. Next base: position 71,711 of record NZ_JBHVUS010000022.1, on the reverse strand, counting down.
GCCGCTGTCGACCGGCGGCTTTGGGGCGGGGTGGAGGTCGAGCGGGCCGCAGTCCTCGCCGCGCTCCCGGGCGTCGGCGACGAAGGTGGCGTGGATCCCGGCCGACGTCGAGCAGGTGCTCGCGCCCGTGCCGTACCGCCGGATTCTCCGCCCCTTGCATCGGGACGCCTGGGCGCAGGGCCTCGGGGAAGGTGGCGGTCAAGGCGGAGTCGGCCGCGGTGATGTGCAAGGCCTTTGCACGGCAAGCCTGCGGCAGGGGCGCTAACTCCGCCAGGCCTTCGGCCTGGAGCCGGCAGACCGGGTCGCAGTACGCGGCGGGGCGGCCGGTGGCCGCCTTCGGTAAGAGGGGGGGCGGCCGCACCCCGGTCGTGTGCAGTACCCCGCTCGCGCCGACTACGACCAGGAACGACGACGAGGTCGACCGCCGGAGTGAGCGGGACGGGCTCCTGGGCGATGTCCAGGCCGAGCGTGAGTCGGTGGTCGCCTGGTCTCGGTGCTGTCGGTGGTGGGTTTTAGGGTGCGGCGGGTGACGACGATCTCCGGCCCGTACCCGGGTCTTCCCGTGCCGTTGCCCGATGTCCTGCCGGATCCGTGGGTGGTGGTGCGGGGTACGGACTGGCCTTCGTTGGGCACCGCGTACGGGACCGGGGAAGGGCTTGCTCGGGTACTGGCCCCCCTTCTGAATCCGGACCTGACCGCGGCGGAGACCCGGCAGGTGATCAACGCCCTGGAGCCGGTGCAGCACCAGAACACCATCTACGAGGCGACGGCGCCGGTCGCACTGTGTATCGGGGCGGTCCTGGCCCACCGCGCCGAGCACCACTGCGGGGCGGCGGACAGAGTGTGTGCCCTGCTGCTGGACTGGCTGGCTGGTATCGCCTACGACAGCGACGATGCCTGCGTGGCAGCTCATCAGCGGTACTTCGAGGAGGACTTCCTGGAGGGCTACCCTCCGATGGCGGCCGTGCGTGCCTTGAGGCCGGTGCTGTTCCAGGCCGTCGTACCGTTCCTCGACGATCCCGACCCCGCAGTCGCCGGTTCCGTGTTGTCCGCCGCACTGGCGTTCGCCGAGCACCCGGGCTTGGCCGGGCACCGTGACAGCCTGGCCGACCGCGCCCGACACCTCCTGCTCGTCTGCGACACGCGGTGGCGTCGTCAGCAGGCCCTCGATGTCCTGACCGTGCGGGGCCATGACACCACCGGCCTTGCCCGCCCCGGCGATGACGACCGAAGCCCATACCTCCCTGGCTCGGCCTGGCCTCTCGGTGACGGCGATCTTGACAACCCGCCATTCTGACCGTCCCGTGGTGGGAGGTACGGGTGCTGCATGCCAAGTTCTACCCGGCGATGCCCGTCGGGTGTGACCTGTTGGTTGTTGTGGCGGGTCGGTGATCGGCTGAGCAGCCGTGTTCTTGGGCTTGGGTTTGACGGGTTGGTTGAGACGGAGCCGGGCTGTGGTGGGGTCGTGTTCGGGGCGGGGCTGGTCCTGCAGGGGTGTTGCCGGCTGAGTGTCGGGCCGTTTGACCTGTGGGTTTTGGTGGTTGGTTGAGAACTTGCGGGTCGCGTGAGAAGTGGTGGGGATTCCCGCACTCTGCTTGAGAGCCCTGTCGGTGCTGGCCAGGCCCGCGGCTGGACGGGAAGGACGTTGACGGTCTGGACGGCTGGGTGGGCCTGGTGGAGGGCCGGATCGTTCTCGGTACCCAGCCGGGTACCACCCTGCCGAAGCCGATCGTCCACGCCGAGGCGTGGGCCGGCGTGACTGCACGCCGTCCTTGCCCGGCAGCCCCACCACCCCGATCGCGCCCCGGACGAGGATGACGACCAGGAGGACGGGCTGCTCGGCGGCGTCCGCAGCCGGGTCCGCAGCCGGGTCCGTCGCCGGGCGGCCGGGATGACCCGGGAGGACGAGCGCGCCGCCGACCGGTACGCCGACGCCAGCCACTAGGCCGCCTTCGCCACCGCAGCCGACGCCTTGGCCGAATGGCAGCGCGTTTGCGACGACACCGCCGAAACCCATGCAGAGCGCTACGACCCCGACCACGACACCGCCCTCCAGCACGCACTGCGCGCCGATCGCCACCGTCGCGACGTCGCCGAATGCGCCCGCGAGGCCGCCCACATGGCCCGCTGACGGTCGAAATAATTTCTTTCGACGCACCTGCAACCTCGGTGAGGCCCGCACGTCTGTGGAAGTGAGAGGCCGGGGGGATCCCATGTGCCGCTCACATCACACCAGATACGTACGGCTCCATGGGAGGAACCATGAACATCCGCTCCAGCATCGCTGTGCTCGCCCTCGGCCTCGGCGCCGGTCTGCTGACCGCCGCGCCGGCCTCGGCGTCGTGGTTCCCGCCGCTGTCGTCCGACTCCACGGTGGAGATCCGGGCCGACTTCAGCGGCAAGTGCCTGGAGGTCGCGGACGCGCGCACCGACGACGGCGCGCCCGTCGTCGAGGCGACCTGCACCGGCGCCAGCAACCAGCAGTGGAACATCACCGACGGCTACGTCCTCAACGTCCACAGCGGCAAGTGCCTGGACCTGCCGGGCTGGAACCGCAACGCGGGCACGGCGATCGACCAGTGGACCTGCAACCAGGGCGACAACCAGCGCTGGGGCCACCTCGACCTCACCGGCGGCGGCATGTCCATCGTCAACTTCAGCAGCGGCCTGCTCCTCGAGACCGACGGCGCGGACACGGCCGACGGCACCCCGGTGATCCAGTGGTACTCGGAGTACAACGACAACCAGCGCTTCACCCTCAACCCGGTCGGCTGACGCACCATCATGCCGACTCCTCAGCCCCGTCGCCCCGCCGGCCGACGGGGCCGAGGCTGCGTGCCTGGTGATGTCCGATGCTTTCCCAGTGGTTTATGAGGAGGGTCGCCCTGATCCGCTGGGGCCCCGACATCGACGACTGGTGCTGGTACTTCACCTCCCCGACACGATCCGCCGCACCGCGCAGCCGGCCGGGCCCGACGGCCCGGCGAGCTGGTGAACACCGGCACCGACGGGCCCGGCGCGGCCGCCGTGCCGACCAGGACCACCAGCAGCCGCGGGAAGGAGCGCCAGCGCCGCTCCCACGCCCGGCCCCGGCTGCCCGGCCCGGACTGCTCCCACAGGGCGGCGCAGGCCGCCAACTGCGCCGCGGTCTCCTCGGCGCCAGCCCCGGGGCGGTGCCGTTCGTCACCACCGGCATCACCGCCGGCCCCGGCGGCGTCGCTGGATGTCCAGTACGACGGGGCTGACGAGTGGTACACCGTCGAGAACAGCCTCGTTCCGGCCTCCGACCAGGCCTCAGCCCAGGCCATTCACGAGGCGATGATCGCCGCCATGGAACGCGGAGGCGGGAGCGAGGCCGGGCTGATGATGGGAGTGATCGTGGACATCGAGGAAATGCTGGACCGGCTGGGCGCGGTGATCGGGCCACCGCCGGCGGATGGAGCGGTCCCGGTCCCGTGGGAGCGCGGCCCCGAGGTGCTTGGTTTCCAGCTGCCAGCGGACTATCGGGCGTTCGTCGACCGGTACGGGATGGTCAGCATCCGAGAGGAGCTGCACATCTACGCACCGTCGGCGGCGCCCAGTCCTGACACCGGACAACCGCTCGGCTTCGCGGGATTCCTCTACGTCACCACAGATCCTTATGGATACACCGCCATGCTGGCCCAGGCTTTCGCGGACGGGGACTACCGAGAGTGCCCGTATCCGTTGTTCCCGGCCGAGGGAGGGCTGTTGAAGTGGGGCAACAACTGGAGCTCCGACCAGTTCTTCTGGCTGATGCGGGGTCCGGATCCGGACCGGTGGCCGGTTGCCGCGAAGTTCGACTCGATGCGGGAGTGGGACCTGTTCGAGGGTGGTTTCCTGGAGTTCCTGCTGGCGGCGGTGACGGAGCAGTACCCGTACCACGATGACGTCGTTCCCGGCGGGCAGGGGCATATCGGTGACGGCCGTGCGTATCGCCCTCGAGGTGACTGGTCGAAGCAGCTCTGGTAGCCAGGCCGCGAGACGCCGCAGAAGGCAGGATGGGTCACCGGCCGCACGCGCCCACTTCTCGCACCGGTCAGTATGGGAGCGGGAGCGCCGGTCAAGCTGGGCCGGCCCGGTCGTCCTCGGTTCCCGCCCGGGCCTCGCCGTGCCGGAGCCCAGTCGTGCTTGCCGCAGCGTGGGAGGCCGGCTTGCCGCTGCGCGCCGCCCGGCCCGGGATGGCCTGTCCCGGGCTGGGGCGGTCGGTTGCGGTGGTAGAGCGTCTGCCGCTGCCAGGACGATTCACCTGCTGAGCCGCGGGCGGTACTGCTCGGCCGTGGCGCTTGGAGCGAAGCTGCTACAGCAGCGGCCCGAGGTGGGCGATGACCGTGCTGGTTGGAATGCGGAGGATCGTTCTTGCCGAGGGGTCGTAGACGATGTAGGACCCGTCGGCGATGCCGAGCAGCACGACGACGTCTTTGGGCGGTGGGGAGGTAGTGGGACTTGAGTTCGTCAGAGCGACCAGACCGGCGCTCACACCGACGAACCGTGCGGCGAAGCTCAGCGGTCTCCCGTCCGCAAGCGCCCGGCCGTCGCGCTCGCCCAGTACTCCGAGGCCCCAGAAAGCGCTGACCACGAAGGCTGACAGTACGGCCAGCACTATCGCACGTTGAAGGCCGCGGGACTGAAGGCGGGTGATGAGGTACGGGACGGTGGCCAGGAGGTAACCGGTGGCGAGTGCCGCGAGGAACTCCAGGCCGAACGCGGCGTAGACCGCGACCGCGAGTACGAGCAGGGGCCCGCCTGCCACGGCGGCCCACACCCAGGGCAGGGCGCACCCGTTGTCGGCCAGAAGCCCCCGGACGACGGAAACGTAGATGGCCGTCCCGACTGCGGCCCATGTGGCGATGAGGGCCAGGATGATGCCGAGAGCGGCGGAGTTCACGACGATGGGTGTCTGGCTGACGCCGGCCTGCTCGGGGACGAGACCGAACACGGCGAAGAACTGCTTGTAGTAGAACAAGCCCGCCCCGTACAGGACGAGGCCCGTGGCGGAGGCGGTCGCGAGCGCGGGCTGCAGCCATGCGAAGGCCCCCTTCGGCGGCGCGGTCCGGGCTTCGCGCCGGGCCCGTCTACGTGCCAACGAGATCCCCGGTGTCCACGGCACCGTGGTCAGCCTGGGGAGTCTGACGGGCGGTGGGCCAGGCGGTCCCGCTCGGCTTGCCTGCCGCTGTCCGGAGCGGTGGGCCGTCCGGCCCCCGGCGAGGGTGAGGGACAGGGGAGAGGCATCCGCATCATGGGCACAGGTCCAGGGCGCGGGTGAGCGCGTCCTTCTTGCTCTGGGTGACGGTCAGGCTCCAGGCGTACTTGACGGCCACGACGGCGCACGGTTGGTCCTCTCCCGGACGGCCCTGCAGGCACAGGGCGCAAGACGCCGCTGGGCGGCAACGCGGCAGCCATCCTCAATGATCACCCCCGGCCAAGATCCCCACCCGCGGACAGCAGCGCCGTCACACCACCGGCCCTGCCAAAGCCCTGACGGACGTCGACGGACGCAGCGCTCGTTATGGCGCCGCCCGCGCACCGGGTACTTCCTGCGCGCGGAGAGCTTCTACAACGTCGCCACCGAGATCGAGCGCCTGGACCGCGAGGGCCCGACCCCGTTGCTGCCCGCCTACGGCGGCCGTTCCCCGCACGAACGCTCCCACGGCCAGTCGTTCCTGGACCTCGCGCTCCACCGCTTCGGGCCGGACGGTCTCTACGTCCTCGACGAGCCGGAGGCGGCGCTCTCCGTGCAGGGCTGCCTGGCCCTGATGGTCAGGATGCGCGAACTCCTCGCCCAGGGAAGCCAGTTCGTGATCGCGACGCACTCGCCGATCCTGCTCGCTCTCCCCGGCGCCCGGATCCTGCAGCTCGAAGCCGACGGCACCATCGAGCAGGTGGGATACGACCAGGCCGAACCCGTCGTGCTGACCCGTGCCTTCGTGAACCGGCCCGAGCGCTTCCTGCGCGACCTGTTCGGCGAGGACGAACCGGGCCCATCCTCCCCACGGCTCTGACGCACGCCGACGGCAGGCCCGGACCGGATGGACGTCGAGCCGTGGAACCGCCGTCCGCCCCACGCCACGACCGCTCGTGGACGCGGACGGAACAACCACCACGCCGGACACGATCCGGGGCCGCCGACTCCACCCGAAGCCCGCACAGCGGATCGGGCCCACGCCGGCCCTGACCCGGAAACGGGCGGGGAACACCGGCACGGCCCGGTTCCGCATCGAGCACGGCCACCTCGACCCCACTGGCAAGGCGAAGCACGCCGGGCTGATCTCCTGGCTCACCCGCCAGCGCCACCTGAACGGCCAGGGCCTGCTCGAGGCCGCCCGCGTCTCGGAGCTGGGCGCGTTCGGCATGATCTGGTCGAAGAACGCCAACGCCTGGGAGCGCGGCGCCGCGTACGCCGCCGCGTTCCATCACCGGCACGGCCACCTGGCGGTCCCGGCGACCGCTAAGCTGGATGACTACGCGGTGGGGCGTGGATGCGCCGCCAGCGCAAGGCCGACGACCTCGCCACCGACCAGGCCGCGGAGCTGGGCGCGTTGGATGAGCTGTGGAGCTTGGAGCCGGACTGGAACCGCTCCTACCGCCGCCTGCTCGCCTACCTCGCCGCCGGCGGCACCCTCGACGGCCCGGCGAACCGCACCGGCGGCGACGCGGACCCGGCCTTCCGCCCCGGTACCTGGCTGCGAAAACAGGACAAGGCCCGCGCCGAGGGCAAGCTGACCGAGCGGCAGAGCGCGCTCCTGGACGCGCTCCACCGGCACGTCGAGACCGTCGCCGGCTGACCGGCCCCGCACGATCCGCCGCTGCGGTGAGGTACCAGGCCTTCGCCCGGCCGGCCTGCGGCAGGGTCACGAACTGCGCCAGCGCCGCCAAGCCCTGGGTGAACCGGTCGGTACTGGACACCGTCGGCTTCGCCGCGGCGGCGGAGGTGGCCGTGGTGCGGGGCTACGCGGTGGCCGGCCGGCCCCGGCGGCCCGCGCTGGTGGTTGCTGTGGTTGCGGTGGTGCGTGGTCTGGGGGCGAGGGCGGCGCGCAGCGCCGGGGTGAGGACGTGTCGGGTCTGGGAGGGGGTGAGGGTGGCGGGGGTGGGGAGGGGGTTGAGGTAGCGGGTGTAGATGAGGCCGCCGAGGATCGTCACCACGGCGGTGGCGCGGGCGGTCGCGTCCCGGCCGCCGAGGAATTCAACGAGTTGGGCGAGCAGCTCGTGTTCCAGGTATTCGCGGATCACTTCGGCGGCTTCGTCGCCCTGGGTGGTGAGCTGTCGGAAGTCGGTGTCCTTCCACAGGTCCGTCACCGCGGTGATCAGGCGGTCGGGGAGGGTGGCCGGGTCGCCGCCGAGGACGGTGTCCACTGCGAGTGCGTTGGCGCACTGGAACTGCATGACCTCCGCGAACAGTCCTTTCTTCGAGCCGAAGTGGTAGGCGATCAGTGCGGGGTCGACTCCGGCGGCCCCGGCTACCGCGCGCATGGTGGTGCCGCGGTAGCCGCGCTCCAGGAACAGCGCGTGAGCCGCCGGGACGATCGATTCGCGGGTCGGCGGGTTGCCGCGGGGCCGGCCCCGGGTGCGGGAGGGGGCGGGGGCGTCGTTATTCATCAGCGTTGAGCCTGCGTTGCGTGGTCGGCACAGTCAAGGGCGTTCCGCGAACCACACGAAGGGATGACCCGACACCATGCGCATCGCAGTCTTCGGCGCCAACGGGGCGACCGGCCGCCACCTCACCGAGCAGGCCCTGGCTCACGGCCACGAGGTCGTCGCCGTGACCCGCCGTCCCGGCTCCCTCGCCGAGCGGCCCGGCCTGGCGGTGGCCGTCGCCGACGCCACCGACCCGGCGGCCGTCGCGGCCGCGATCGAGGGCACGGACGCCGTCCTGTCCGCACTGGGCGCGCGCTTCAGCAAGGAGAGCATCACCACGTACTCGGCGAGCGCCGCGGCCATCACCGCGGCGATGGCCCGCCACGGCGTGGAGCGGCTGCTCGCCGTCAGCTCCAGCATCGCCGACCCGCACTGGCGCCCCACCGGCGCCCACTTCTTCAACCACGTGCTCGACCCGCTGGTGAACCGGCGCCTGGGCCGCACCCTCCACGAGGACATGCGCCGCATGGAGGCCGTGATCCGCCGGACGGACCTCGACTGGACCCTCGTGCGGCCCTCGGGCCTCTTCGAGCACCCCGCCGTCACGGACTACCTGACCGCCGAGACCAGCGCCGACGGCGTCTTCACCGCCCGCGCGGACCTGGCCGCGAGCATGCTGCGCGAGCTGGAGGAGCGCAGGTACGTCCGCACGGCCATGGGCGTCATCACCACGGCTGTGAAGCCGAACATCGCCAAGCTGGTGTGGAACGAGGGCGTGAAGAAGAAGTGAGCCGGGCGACAGTCGAACTGCCGGCCGGCGTACGGGCGTTCCTCGCCCGCCCGGACACGGCCACCCTCACCACGCTTCGCGCCGACGGCACCCCGCACGTCACCCCCGTGCGGTTCACCTACGACGCGGGCGCCGGCCTGGCCCGGGTGACCACCCGGGCGGCGGCCGGCAAGGCCCGGAACGTGGCGGCGGGCGGCCCGGCGGCCCGGGTCGCGCTCTGCCAGGCGGACGGCTTCCGCTGGGTCACCCTCGAAGGCCGGGCCACCGTCACCGACGACCCCGAGCGCCTCGCCGAGGCCGTGCGCCGCTACACCGCCCGCTACCGCGCGGCCCCACCCGCCCCACCGGACCTGGTCGTCATCGAGATCGCCGTCGACCGCGTCCTGAGCCTCAACCTCTGAAATCCCCTGAATCCCTGTACGGAAAGCGAAGTGACACCGCGATGCCCACCCTCCCCGTCCTCGACTCCACCCTCCACTACCGCGAGTGCGGCGACCCCGACGGGCTGCCGTTCGTCTTCCTCCACGGCAACCCCACCTCCTCCCACCTGTGGCGCAACGTCCTGCCGGGGGTGGCCGCGCCCGGCCGCCGCCTGCTGGCGCCCGACCTGATCGGCATGGGCGACTCCGGCAAGCCGGACCTGGCCTACTCCTTCGACGACCACGCCCGCTACCTCGACGCCTGGTTCGACGCCCTCGGCCTGGCCGAGGCCGTCCTGGTCGGCCACGACTGGGGCGGCGCGCTCGCCTTCGACCGCGCCGCCCGCCTCCCGGGCACCGTCCGCGGCCTCGCCTTCGCCGAGACGATCGTCAAGCCGCTGGTCGGCGACGAGTTCCCGGCGGCGGGGCGGGAGTTGTTCACCCTCCTGCGCACCCCCGGGGTGGGCGAGGAGATGGTCCTGGAGAAGTCGCTGTTCATCGAGGGGCTCCCGGACACGCTCGCCACCCCGCTCGACCCCGCCGACCTGGAGGCCTACCGCCGCCCCTTCCCGACCCCGCGAAGCCGCCGCCCGGTGCTGGCGTGGACCCGCATGATGCCGCTGGACGCCGAGCCCGCCGATGTCGTGGCCCGCATCGAGCGCTACGACGCGTGGCTGGCCGCCAGCCCCGAAGTCCCCAAGCTGCTCGCCGCGTTCGAGCCGGGCCCGGGCGCGATGACCGACGAGGGGACGGTGGCCTGGTGCGAGAGGAACATCGCGGGCCTGGAGGTCTCCCGCCACGGCCTCGCCGGCCACCACTGCCCGGAGGACCGCCCCGAGGAGCTGGCCGCGGCGATCAGCGCCTGGGCCGACCGCCACGGGCTGGCGCGCCGGTAGGGGTCCTCGATCCCGGCGGTGCCGATCCTCCCGGAGCCGGCCGCGCTACCCGCCGGCGGGGCGTACGCGCCGCGGTCGCCGCCGTCATCGAACGCTCCAGGAAGCCTGCGCGTGGCCGGCGACGACGCCACGCGGCGCCGGGCGATCCCGCCCTGCACGGCCTGGTCGCCTCCAACGCCGACACCGAGGCCCGGCCCAAGGCCCGGCGGCTGGAGGGCACGGCCGGGCTGGACGCGTCCGGGCGGGTGCCCGGGATGGTCCGCCCGGAGACGGGCGGCACCGCGAGGGGCGCCGGCCGCTGCGGCGCCCGGCATGCGATGGCGGGTCGAGCCGTACCCGGCGCCGGGCGCGGTGATCGTCCACTGCGCCGTCTTCTGATCCGGCAAACCGCCACCGGCGTGGGGCTTCTCCTGGCAGCCTGCCAGGAGAAGCCCCACGCGCGAGGAAGGACAGCAGCGTGTACCGCATCCCGCCGGGAGCCGGCCGGCCCAGGCCCGCCATCCCCACCCACGAGGACACGCTGCGGGAGTTCGCCCGCCCCGTCGCGGCGCTGGCCCGCCCCGAGCCGGGCTGGACGATCCTGCTCGGCCGCGAGGGAATCGACGGCTACCTGACCGACATCGACCTGGACTACGCCCACCAGCGCGCCTACCGCGTCCGCGTGCGCACCGTCCGGCCGGCACCGGAGTACTTCAGGGTCAAGCCGCGCACGCGCCTGGAGGACGTCCTCGACACCACGGTCTCCAACTTCAGGGACGAGGACGGGCTCGACCCCCTCGCATCGGCCGAGACGCTCCTGAACCCCGCCCCCGCCGCATCCGGAGAGGCGGTGCTGCGCCTCGACGGCCAGGAACACGCCGTCCGCACGGCGGCCCGGGACGGCTTCTTCGCGGCCGTGCTCGAAGTCGGCGACCAGAGCATTGTCGTGGCAGCCCCGGAGACGCTGCGCGACGTCGCCCTCGACCTGACCTGGATCCAGCCCGGTCAGTCCCTGTAGGCGAGACGACGCCGGCCGGGACGGGCTGCCGCCGGTTGCCCTGGTCCTGGAGAGCAGCCGCGAGCATCCGCCCCGGAACCAAGCCGCCCACGCCGGAGAAGAAGTGCCCGGGAGGCCGGCGAGTCTCCGCGTTCGTCACCCGCCCGGCAGTGAGAGGAAACCGAGGAACTGTGGCTGGCCCCGCTGCTCCAGGTCGTCACCACCGAGATCGCCGGCAATTGCGGCAGCAGCCTGTTCCCCGGATGGCCCGCCGCGCGGTTTCGGCTGAGCGGGCGCGGGGGCGACCGGCGTTCGGGCGGGCGAGGTGCTGCGGGTCCGGCGAGGTGGCGGGGCTCGAGGGCCCCGCCCGGGTGGCTGCCGGTCAGTTGTGCTCGGAGCGCTCGGCGGTGTGGCCGCCGGCGGTGGTGGCGGGGGCCTCGGCGACGGTGGTGGTGGCGGGGGCGGTGTGCTGGGCGTAGCCGGCCCCGATGGACAGCAGGGCGGCGGCGGCGATGAGGAGGGCGGATATCCGGCGGATCATCAGGGTCCAATCAGCTGAGATGGATTCTGGTCGCTGAAGCATGACACACCCGCAGCCGGTGGCCCAGGGTCCGGCCTCGGTCTCAGGCCGCCCACCGCCGTTCCAGCAGGGAGCCGATCTCCCGTGCGGCGGCGTCGAGTTCGGCGAGGAAGGGGCGCAGCGCCGGATTGCGGTTGGTGGCCCGGACGGCCACCCCGATCCGGCGGTGCAGCCGGGGGTGGTCCAGTCGGCAGACGTGCACCCCGGCGTCGTCGGCCAGGCCGAGTGCGGGGATCAGCGCCACGCCCATCCCGGCCCGGGCGAGGTTGACGGTGACCTGGTAGTGGTCGCTGCGGCAGCGAACTCGGGGGCTGAACCCCTCGGCCGTGCAGGCGCGTTCGAGCACCGGCTCGCCGTGGCCGCCGCCGTGGGTGCCGATCCAGTTCTCGTCCGCCAGCTCCGCCAGCCGCACCGCCGGGCGCCGCCCCAACCGGTGCCGCGGCGGCAGCACGATCAGCGGCGGCTCCTCGAAGAACATCCGCACCTCCACCGCCGCGTCCCGGCACCACGGGTCCAGCGGGTGCTCGAAGACCACGGCCGCGTCCAGTCGGCCCGCCTCCAGGTCGGGCACCAGCTCGTGCGGTTGGCCCATCACCAACTCCAGCTCCACCAGGGGGTATCGGGCCGCGAACCCGGACACCGCCCGGGGCAGCAGGTCCAGCCCGGCCGAGACGAAGAAGCCGATCCGCAGCACCCCGGCGGCCGCCTCCGCGTGCGCCCGCAGGTCGTCCCGGGCGACGGCCATCAGGTCGGCGATCGCCTGGGCGTGCTCGGCCAACCGGACGCCGGCGGCCGTCAGGCGCAGTGACTGCGGCGCCCGCTCCACCAGGGCGACCCCCAACTCCTGCTCCAGCCGCGCTAGTTGGTGCGAGACAGCGGAGGGGCTCAGGTGCAGCGCCTGCGCCGCGGCCACGATGGTGCCGCGGCGGGCGATCTCCAGCAGGACGAGTAGTCGGGCGCTGTTCAGCATCGGCCCAGACTAGGTCGCGGTCCCGGGTTCCGGCTGGGGCTCAGGCGCCCCGCTGCGCGGTCGCCGGATCCGGGGTCGCCAGATCCGGGGCCGACCGCTGCGGGCCCTCGCCCGCCACATCGAGGCGCAGCAGGTCGTACTCGGTCTCCCGGCGCACCACCAGCCGGGCCCGGCCGTCGCGGACGAAGACCACCGCGGGCCGCGGCAGCTTGTTGTAGTTGGAGGCCATCGCGTAGCCGTAGGCGCCGGTGACCGGGGTGGCCAGCAGGTCGCCCACCCGCAGGTCGTCGGGCAGGGCCGCGTCGTCGATGATCACGTCGCCGCTCTCGCAGTGCTTGCCGACCAGCCGGGCGCGCTGCGGGCGGGGTGCCTCGGGGCGGCGCGGCAGGAAGGCCTCGTAGCGGGCGCCGTACAGCGCGGGGCGGAGGTTGTCGCTCATCCCGCCGTCCACGCTGACGTACGTGCGCACGTCCGGGATCCGCTTGACGGTGCCGACCCGGTACAGCGTCAGCCCGGCCCGGGCGGCGATCGAGCGGCCCGGCTCCACGCCGACCCGGCCCGTCCAGCCCGCTCCGCGCACCGCCGCGTGGACCCGCTCCGCCCAGACGGCGAGGGACGGGGCCTGCTGCCCGCCCACGTAGGCCGCGCCCAGGCCGCCGCCCACGGTCAGCCCGGTGATGGCGCGGGTGACGGCGCCGTCGACCGCGCTCTCGGCTCCGCTCTCGGCCGCGCAATCGACCGCGAAGCGGGCCACCGCCGCGGCCCCGTCGGCCAGTTCGGCCGGGTCGAGGACCTGGGAGCCGACGTGTGCGTGCACCCCCTCCAGCCGGACGGCCGAGGAGGCGGCGGCCCGGCGCACCGCGGCCGAGGCGGCGCCGTCGGCCAGGCCGAAGCCGAACTTGGAGTCGTGGCCGCCGGTCCGGATCGCCTCATGGGCGCCGGCCGCGACACCGGGCGCCACCCGCAGCCGGATCCGGGCCGGCGGCAGGCCCTCCACGTGGTGCAGCCGCTCGATCCGCTCCAGCTCGTCGAAGCTGTCCACCACGATGTGGTGCACCCCCGCGGTCATCGCGGTGCGCAGCTCGGCGTCGTCCTTGTTGTTGCCGTGCAGCACGATGCGGTCCGGCTCCACCCCGGCGTACAGCGCGGTGCGCAGCTCACCGCCGGAGGCGACATCCAGCAGCAGGCCCTCGTCGGCGACCAGCCGGGCCATCGCGGTGCAGAGGAAGGCCTTGGCGGCGTAGGCCACGTTGCCCGGGCCGAAGGCGGCCACCGCCTCCCGGCAGCGGCTGCGCAGGTGCTCCTCGTCGTAGACGAAGAGCGGGGTGCCGTGCTGGCGGGCGAGCTGCTCCAGCAGGACGCCGCCCACCGCCAGGCCCTCGGGCCGGATCTCGGCGGTGAGCGGCAGCAGCCCCGGCTCGACGGGCGCGTCGGAGGGGGAGTCGAGCTGGGCGGCTGAGCAGGCCTGGACGGACGGCAGGGCGGGCGACACAGGGGACACGGCTTTCCTCCTGGGCGGGTTGACTCGCCCGCCCATCCTCCGACCGGGGGAGGGCCCGAGAAAGCGCATTCTTCCGGCGCTGAGCCGTACCTCCGTCGATGCTGCCGAGCCTCCCCTCCGCCCCGCTACTCCGCGGGCTGAGGTGCTGCCGGCTCGCAGCGCTTGGTGTACGGCAGGAGGCCGGTGAGTGCGATTCTGAGCAGGGCCCGCAGTTCGACGTGGAGCGGGACCGATTCGTCGGTGGCCCGGCTCCATCGGTAGAGGAGTCCCAGGTAAGCGTCCCGGAGCAGGTTGCCCGCCATCACCGGATCGATGTCGCCGGCCACGTCGCCCCGTTCCCGGCCCGCGGAGATGACCTGGACGAAGACGTGGCCGGCGTATTCGGGCTCCTCCTGGAGCGGCTGGCCCGACTTGACCCAGGCGGCCAGCATGACCTGGGTGAGGTTGCGCTCCGCCTCGTTGAAGTCGGCGAGCGCGGACATGCACCGCTCCAACTGGATGATGGTGCCGTCCTCCTTGTGCGCCAGGGACTTCTCCATGAACTCCTGGAGCCGGTCCTGGCGCTGCTGCGCCCAGGTGGTGACGAGGTCGTCCTTGCGCTGGAAGTGGTTGAAGAAGGTTCCCCGGGCGACGTCGGCGCGTTCGGTGATCTGGTCGATGGTGGTGTGTTCGTAGCCCTGCTCTGCGAAGAGTTCCAGTGCGGACGAGTACAGGCGATCGTGCACGCGCTGCTTGCTCCGCTCCCGTCGGCCGGGGGCACGTACGACCTGGGTTCCCTGAGTGGTCATCGTTTCTCTCTTCTCAGCTCATCGAGTCATCTCCGTGGCGCTCCCCCGAAGTCCGACGACAGCGCGCTTGTCGGCGCGTCACAAGGCCGTGTCCGCGGTGACACTTCTTTGTACCGTAGTGCACGAATGCATCTCAGTGCTAGTTGTTGGACGGACTTCGAGCCCGGACGCAGGAACGGCCGCACCGCGGAGGACGCGGTGCGGCCGTTCGTGGGGCCGGGCCCGGCGGTCAGCCCCGGGCGGTGGCCAGGAGGGCCGCGATGGCGGCCGTGCTCTCGTCGCCCAGCAGTCGGCTGGTCGGTACCTCCACCCCGAGGTCCTGTCTGAGGCTGCGGTTGAGCTGGACGGCCATGAGCGAGTCGAGGCCCAGGTCGCGCAGCGGCCGTTGCAGGTCGACCCGGTCGACGGTGGTGCCGAGGACCGTCGCGGCGTGAGCGAGCAGCCGATCCGTCGGCAGCTGCGGACCGGCCGACGGCGCGTACCCGGGTGCGCCGAGGTCCGCCCGCTCGGCGGGCCGGGCCGGTTGCCGGAGCAGGGCGATGCCCTGGAACTCGGCGAGCAGGTGGTTGTCCGCGGTGGTCAGGACCACGTCGCAGCGCGCGCTCCGCCCGTCGGCCCCGGGCGTGAAGCGGGCCACGCACCAGACCTCCCCGGCGGGCGGTCCGGCCAGCCGGACGCGCTCGAAGGAGAGCGGCAGGTACGCCCACGCCGGATCGTCCGCGGAGGCGCAGTGCGGCCATGCCCCGAGCATGGCCAGCAGCCCGGACTCCAGGGCCGCGCCGACCGCGCCGGCGGGCAGCTGCAGTCGGGCCACCGCCTCGCCGTCCCGCCGCCACAACTGCCGTACCGCCTGCAGCTCGTGGGGCACGGAGTAACCGTGCACCTCGGCCCTGCGGTAGAACTCGGGGCCCGGGACGAACTCCCCGCACCGCGTCAGCACGATGTCCAGCGGGACGGCCGTGGTCTCCGCCGGGCGGGCGCGCCGGCCGGTCGACGTGCGCGCGGCCTCCGCCCACGCCGTCCCGGTCACGCACGGAACCGGGGCACCGGACCGGCCGCAGAACGCGTCGACCCGGAAGCCGAACTCCCCGTCACCGAACTCGCCCTCACCGCCGGCCCCGTCACCGGACTCCCCGTCACCGCCCGTCCAGTCCAGGGTGATGGTCAGGGTGGTCTCCGCCGCCTCCGACAGCCGCGGCAGGTCGTCGCCGATGCGGACGTCCCGCAGTTCCACTGGGCCCTCGCCGACGAGGTCGCGCAGGGTCTCGGTGACGGCCTCCAGGTACAGCACCGGCGGTACGAGGGCCGCACCGCGCACCGTGACCCCGGGGCCCGACGCGGTGACTCCCAGCCTGGACAGCCGGATCCGGCGTTCCTGGCGTTCCCGGCGTTCCTGGCGGGCCCGCGGCGCCACCGGAGGGGCCGGCGGGTTGGGGGCGGGTTCGACGCGGTGCTCCTCCAGGTCCCACGGGTACAGCGGCAACGGCACCCGGGTGGTGTCGTCGCCGTACCACCGCCGCCAGTCGACGGTGGCGCCGAGGCCGAAGACGCGGCCGAGGGCGCGGGCGATCGTCGTCGGTCCGCTCTGCTGCCGGGCCAGGGTCGTGACCACGGTGGGCGGCAGACCGGCGTCGCGCTGCACGTCCTCGATCGCCTGGCTGAGGACGGGATGCGGGCCGACCTCCAGGAGGACCACGTTCCGCTCCTCGGTGACCCGTCGCACCGAGTCGGCGAAGCGCACCGGCTCCCGCAGGTTCTCCACCCAGTAGGCCGCGTCGAGGACGGCCCCCTCCACGGGAGCGCACCGGGTGGTGGAGAACATCAGGGTGTCGGGCGCGGTCGGCTCCAGGGGTGCGAGCCGCGCCAGCAGCTCGTCCCGGATCTCGTCCATCACCGGGGAGTGGGAGGCGACGTTGACCTTGACGGCGCGGCACAGGACCTGGCGCCGGTCCAGCTCGCGGGCGATCTTCTCCAGGACACCGGCGTCGCCGGCCAGCACGGTGGAGCGCGGGGAGTTCTCCACCGCCACGCAGACCTTGTCGCCGTAGCCGGCGAGGAACTCGTGCGCCTGCTGCGGGGAGAGTTCCGTGGAGAGCATCGCGCCGCGGCCCGCGAGGCGTTGCATCAGGCCGCTGCGCCGGGCGATGACCCGTGCGGCGTCCGGCAGGGACAGGGCTCCCGCCACGCAGGCGGCCGCCAGCTCGCCCATGCTGTGGCCGAGGCAGAGGTCGGGGTCCACGCCGACGGCCCGCCAGTGCGCGGCGAGCGCGACCTCCACGGCCCACAGCACGGGCTGCACCACGTCGACGGCGTCGGTGAGTTCCGCGGCCTCGTCCAGCAGCAGGTCCAGCACCGACCAGCCGAGTTCCTCGCGCAGCGCCGCGTCGCACTCCGCCATGGTCGCGTGGAAGGCCCGGGAGGTCCGCAGCAGGTCCCGGCCCATGCCCTGCCACTGCGAGCCCTGGCCCGGGAAGACGAAGGCCACGTCGCGGGGGCCGCCGAAGCCCGCCTCGTGCAGCCCGCCGTCGGGTGTGGGCCGGCCGTCCGCCAGGGCGCGCAGGACGCCGGCCAGGGCGTCGTGGGAGTCGCCGACGGCCCACAGCCGGAAGGGGTGGTGGTCCCGGCCGGTCGCCGCCGACCGGCAGATGTCGCGCAGGGCGAGGCCGCGGCCGCGGCCGTCGGGGCCCAGGTGCTCCGCGTGGCGCAGGGCCAGTCGGCGCAGGGCGGTGGGGGAGCGGGCACTGAGGACGAGCAGGTGCGGGCCGGTGTCGTCGGCCCGGTCCGGGGTGCCGCAGGTCTCGGGGGTGACCGGCGCGGGGGTGACCGGTTCGGGGAGGTGTTCGCCGATCACCAGGTGGGCGTTGGTGCCCGAGATGCCGAACGAGCTGACGCCGAGCACCGCCCGTCCGCCGGCGGGGCGCAGCGGGGTGTTGCGGGTCACCACGGCGACGGGGAAGCCGGGTTCGGCGAGCCGGGCCTGAGGGGACGTCAGGTGCAGCGAGCCGGGAATGGTCCGGTGTTCGGCGATGAGGACGGCCTTGATGAGGCCGGCGATGCCGGCGGCGGCCTCGGCGTGCCCGATGTTGGTCTTCACGGAGCCGACCGGCAGGGGTGCCGGGCGGTCCGTCCCGTCGCGTACGGCTTCGGCCAGCGCGCGCAGTTCCACGCCGTCGCCGACGATCGTCCCGGTGCCGTGCGCCTCCACGTAGTCCACCTCGGCCGGGGACACCCCGGCAGTGCGCCAGGCCGCGCGCAGCATCGCGGTCTGCCCGGACACCGCCGGCTGCAGCAGCAGTCCGCTGCCGTCGCCGTCGTTGGTCACCGCGCTGCCCAGCAGGAGTGCGCGGACCCGGTCGCCGTGGGCGAGCGCGTCGGACAGCCGCTTGAGCAGGACCACCCCCACGCCGTCGCTGCGGACGAAGCCGTCGGCGGAGCCGTCGCCGAACTTGCACCGCCCGTCGGCGGCGAGCATGCGCCCCTGTGAGTAGGCGACCGCGTCATCGGGCGAGAGGACGAGGTTGACGCCGGCCGCGACCGCGAGGTCGCATTCGCCGGTGAGCAGGCTCTGACGGGCCGTGTGCACGGCGACCAGGGAGGACGAGCAGGCGGTGTCCAGCACCAGGCTGGGGCCCCGCAGGTCGAAGGCGTGCGAGATCCGGCCGGAGGTGACGGCCCGCAGCCTGCTGCCGGACAGGGTCCGTACGTCGGCGGTGGCGGGGTGCCCGGTGGCGTCCGCGTACTCGGCGGTCGCCTGTCCGACGAACACCCCGCCGCCGCTGCCCCGGACGGAGGAGGGCGGGATGCCGGCGTCCTCCAGCGCCTCCCACACGGTCTGCAGCAGGAGGCGCTGCTGCGGGTCCATGGTGCGGGCCTCGCGCGGGGAGATCCGGAAGAACCCGGCGTCGAAGTCGTAGGGGCCGTCCAGGAAACCGCCGTGACGGGAGATCAGTCTGCCCGGTGTCGCGGGCTCGGGGTGGTACCAGGCGGTGACGTCGAACCGGTCCGGTGGGACGGGGGTGATGGCGTCGGTGTTGCTCTCGAGCAGTGTCCAGAACTCCTCGACCCCTGCCGCCCCGGGGAGTCGGCATGACATGCCGACGATCGCGATCGGTTCCGATATGTACATTTCGTAACCTTCCCCCAGTTGGTGATTCAACCTTATACCGAAGGACAAATTTGACCTCGGATTTTGCGGAAGCTTGGGAATGGGGGTGATGGCCCGTCAGTCCATGACGTTCGCTTAACACGGTTACCACAATTGGCCTCTGGGCTCCCTGGCGGTGTCCGCATGGCGAGACGTCCGGGTCGACCGGCCTGGAGGATGACCTTGACTCGAGTCGGGCATTGAACTTCAGTCCATGAATGTGCTTCAGTTGGAGCGCCAGCTGCCACGAGCAAGGGCAAGCCGAGGACGCGCAAGCCGGACCGTCGGGCACGACCACGGCGCGTGCGTCGTCGAGTTGATCCTTTCCGGCCCCCAACCGTGAACCTTCAGACTTCTCAGGAGCAGCCGTGGACGATCCTCTTTGGCTGAAACACTGGTACGACCGCCGTGAACCATTCGCAGCCGAATGCCGGCGGGCCCGGGACGAACTGCTGGTCGACCTCAAGCAACCGGCCCTGGCGCAGCAGCGCGTCCTCGCCGACGTCATCGACATGAGCGCCGGCTCGGTGCACTGGAAGGAGCGCGGCTACGACGTCCTCGCGGACGACCCCGGCCGCTTCCGCTCGGTGCTGCCCGTGATGCGCTACGACGACTTCGTCCCCGAGATCCGCAACGAGACCCGGACCAAGGGCGGCACCCTGACCTGCAGCCCGGTCCTGCGCTGGCTCAAGACCAGCGGCACCACCGGCGACCCCAAGCTGGTGCCGTACACCCTGCACTGGCTCCTGACGTACCGCATCCCCGCGATGAAGGCGATGTGGGGCACGTACCTGGAGTACCACCCGGAACTGCTGGCACACCCGTACGCGACGCTCGACACCCAGACCGTCCGCGAGGACGTCTACGACTTCGTGCACGGCATCGGCCACCAGGCGATCAGCAACCGGCACCCGAAGGTCAACAGCCGGGACTGGAACCCGCCGTGGTACGAATCGCCGTGGTTCGGGCCCGGGGTGCCGAGCAGCCACGAGGGCCGCATGTACCACCGCATCCGGCATCTGGTCGCCCAGGACCTGCACTACATCTCGTCCATCAACCCGAGCACCCTGATCTCCCTGCGCGACATCCTGGCGGAGCGCGCGGACCAACTGGTGGGCGACCTGCGGGCCGGAACACTGGAGGGCCGGCCGTACACCGAGCCGGACGAGCAGGCCGCCCGCCGCCTGGCGGAGGTGCTGCGCCGGCCGGACTTCACGCTCAAGGACGTCTGGCCGTCGCTGACCCTCTACACCTGCTGGCTCTCGGCCTCCGCGAGCCTGTACGCGGCCAAGCTGGACGCGGTCTTCCCGGGCGTCGCCAAGCTGCCGTTCATGAGCTGCGGCACCGAGGGGGTCACCACCATCCCGGTGGACGACTCGCTGCACAGCCAGCCGCTGGCCGTCTCGCAGGCGTACTTCGAGTTCGTGCCCGCCGAAGTGCCGCTCGGCGAACTCGTCGAGAGCGGCGAGCAGGTGGAGACGCTGCTGTTCGACGAGGTGGAGGCGGGGCGCGACTACCACCTGATCATGACGCAGGGGAACGGCCTCTACCGGCTGTGGACCGGGGACGTCTACCACGTCGACCGCATCGTCGACGGCACCCCCTGGGTGCACTTCGTGCACCGCGACGGGATCTTCCACTCCTTCACCGGCGAGAAGCTCACCGAGTCCCAGGTGGCCGGGGCCATCCAGCGCGGCCTCCGGTCCCAGGGCATCGACGTCGGCCTCTACATGTGCGGCCCGCGCTGGGCGGAGCCGCCGTACTACCAGCTGGTCGCCGAAGTCCCCGAGCCGTCCGAGCAGTTGGACCGGGCCCTGTCGGCAGCCGTCGACGCGGCGCTGCACGAGATCAACATCGAGTACGCCTCCAAACGGGACAGCGGCCGGCTCGGTGCGCTGGAGGCCGCCACCGTGCGCCAGGACGCCATCGCCGCGTACGTCGAGAGCAGACGCCAGGGGAGCAACACCACCCAGTACAAGTACAGGCCGTTCCAGCGGGACGTCGACTTCGTCACCGCCCTCACCAGTCGCTGAAAGGGAGTTCGGACGTGATCGAGACCAAGAGACCGCCGCAGAACACCCGCCGCGAGATCGTGGCGCTCCCGGTCGACGGCGCCGAGCTGGCCCTGCACCTGTGGCGCCCGCGCGGACCGGCCAAGGGAGCGGTCTTCTACTTCCACGGGCTGCAGTCGCACGCCGGCTGGCAGTGGGAGGTCGGCCCCCAGTTCGCCGACAACGACATCGCCTTCTACGTCCTCGACCGCCGCGGCAGCGGCACCAGCGGGGGAGACCGGCAGGACCTGGCCGATGTGGACACCGTCATGCGGGACTACATCACGGCCCTGGAGCACGTGCGGCGCACGATCGGCGACGAGGTGCCGCTGTCCCTGTTCGGGCACTGCCTGGGCGGCTCCTTCATGGCCGCGCTCATGCACCACCCGGACTTCACCACCCGCTACGACGCCGTGGTTGTCTGCTCGACCTGGCTGGGCAAGCTGCACGCCACGCTCGACGAGGAGCAGCGGCGGGCCCTCGCGGCCGAGACCAGCACCGAGCCGTGGGACCCGGGACTCAGGTCGGAGGACTTCACCGACGACCCGCGCCACCGGCACTTCATCGACCACGACGACCTGGCGGTGCGCACCCTGACCCGCCGCTCCCGAGCCGTGCTCCTCGGCCTGGAGGAGCTCTACCTCCGGCCCCGGCGGGCCCTGCCCCCCGTTCCGTCGGCCTACGTCTCCGGGGTGCGGGACCCGATCGTCGACCTCGACGACGCGCGCGCCGTGTACCGGCGGATGACCGGGGCGAACGGTGCGCTCGTCCAGCTCGCGACGGACAAGCACTACCTGTTCTTCACCGACTTCCGGGCCCGGCTGGTCGACTGGGTGTCCACCTTCACCCTGCTCCAGGGGGTGGACCGCGATGGCTGAACCGGCCCGGGCCACCCTGTACCGGGTCGAGGCGCCGATGGCGGTCGGCTTCGACCACCCCGCCAAGCGCCGTTCGACCTCGGACAGCCTCCTGCTGCGCCTGGAGGCCGACGGGGTGGCCGGACTGGGGGAGTGCGCGCCCCGGGCGTACGTCACCGGCGAGACCGCCGCGTCCGTGACCGAGGAGCTCCGGAAGGTCTCCCTGGACGCGGTCTTCGCCCGGCTCCGCGCGGCCGACCCCGCCGAACTGCTGGCCGAGCTCCGCGAGAAGGGCGTCGCCGACACCTTCGGCGTGCGGGGCGGCAACAACCTGCTCTGCCTGCTGGAGATCGCGCTGCTGGACCTGCTGGGGCGCGGACTCGGGCTCGGTGAAACGGAGTTGACGCCTGGTCAGAGTACGTCGGCCGTCCGGCCGGCGGCCCTGCCGGTGTCCCAGGTGCTCGACCTCAGCCTCGACGTGGAGGAGTTCCTCGACACCCGCGGCCCGTTCCACTTCGTCAAGGTCAAGGCGTCCGGCGACATCCGCCGGGACGTGGCCACGGTCACCGCGATCCGCACCCGCCTCGGCGGCACGGTCCCGGTCATGGTCGACGCCAACATGAGCTGGTCCGTGGCGGACGCCCCCGGGCACCTGGCCGCCCTGTGCGACGCCGGCGCCGACTTCGTCGAGGAACCGCTCGCGAAGGGGTCGTGGGCCGAACTGGCCGCGCTCCGGGCGGGCAGCGGGCTGCGCCTGATGCTCGACGAGTCCGTGTGCACCCTCCAGGACGCCGGGTGGGCGGTGCGCTCCGGAGCCTGCGACGCCTTCAACGTCCGGGTCGCCAAGAACGGCGGCCCGGTCACCGCCGCCAAGGTGATCGGCCTCGCCCGCCGGGCCGGGCTGTCCTTCCAGATCGGCGTGCAGGTCGCCGAGGTGGGGCCGCTGATCAACACCGGCCGGGCGCTGGCCTTCGCCCACCCCGACGCCCTCACCGTGGAGGCCGGCCAGTCGGACCGGTTCTTCCCCGAGATGGTCGTCTCGCCCCGCCCGGCCGTGGACCGCACCGCCAACACCGTCGCCCCGCCGCCCGGACCGGGGTTCGGCCTCGAGCTCAACGGCCGTGCCGCGACCTGGTCCGTGGCGCACTACACCGAGGGCGGCTCCGGCTGGCGGACCCGACCCGAACCCGCCCTTTCCACCGCGACTTCGCCAGGAGGCATCCACCCATGACGGTCGTCTTCGAGTGCTGGTACGACGATCAGCGTCATCTCGGCCTCGGCCTGCCGTCGGACGGGGCTCCGCTGCGCCTGTACCCGCTGGCCGGCGGGACCCTGGCCGCGGCCCTGCCCGCCGCCGGCGGCGACCCGGCCGCCGCGGTGGCCCGGATCACCCGGGAGCGCGAGCCCGTCGAGGTGCGGCCCGCCGACCGGCACCGGGTGCGGATGCTGCCGCCCCTGCTGCCCGCGCACCCGGGAGACGCGCTGGTCAGCGGCTTCATGATGACGCACAACGTGAAGGTCGGCGCCGAGGTGCCGGACCAGCCCAACTGGTTCGTCAAGGGCCTCGGCGACTGCCTGAAGGTCCCCGGCGAGCCGCTGTCCGTCCCCGCCGACGCGGTCGCCGTCTGCGAGGAGGCGGAGGTCGTCCTGATCTACATCGGCGACGAGGCGGGCGTGCCGCGCTACGTCGGCCACACCTTCGGCAACGACCTCACCGACATCGGCCGCTTCAAACAGCACGCCGGGCACCTCTCGTACGCCAAGCTGTGCGACGCGGGCGTGTCCCCCTGGCTGCACCTGGCCGAACCGCCGCGTGTGGTGACCGGAGAGGTCGTCATCGAACGGGACGGCGTACCCGCCTGGAAGGGCTCCTTCACCACCGGCGCGGACGCCCTGCACTACGACCTGCCGACCATGATGTCCCGCCTGTTCGCGTACCGGGCCGTCCACTGGCCCGGCCGAGTGCACTACGTGTACATCGGCGCCGACCGGAGCAGCTTCCACGCCGGCTTCCGGACCGCGGACGGCGACCGGGTCACGATGGCCTTCGCCAGCCACGGGGTGACGCTCTCCCACCCGCTGGAGTGGGTCCGCGACCCCCGGCCCGACCTGGTCCCACCGGCCTGACCGGGCCCCACCAGCGCGACCGAGTCACACCGTTCCACGGAGGTTGATCCGCATGTCCCCTGACGTCCCGCCGCGGCGTCAACTGATCCTGGCCATCAGTTGCCTGAGCATGTTCATCACGGCGCTCGACAACTCGATCGTCAACCTGGCCCTGCCGGACATCCAGCACGACCTGCACGCCTCGGTGTCGAGCCTGCAGTGGATCGCCGACGCCTACACCATGGTGCTCGCCACCCTGCTGCTGACCGCCGGCGCCACCGCCGACCGCTGGGGAAGGCGCCGGGTGTTCCTCACCGGCCTGACGGTCTTCACGCTGGCCTCGGTGCTGTGCGGGCTGGCGCCCTCGGGCGGATGGCTGATCGCCTTCCGCGCGCTGCAGGCCGTCGGCGGGGCGATGCTCAACCCCATCGCGATGTCGATCATCTCCACCACCTTCCCTGAACCAGCCCTGCGGGCAAGGGCGTTCGGGGTCTGGAGCAGCGTGTACGGAGCGAGCATGGCCGCGGGGCCGCTCGTCGGCGGGCTGCTGGTGGGCACCGTCGGCTGGCGGTCCATCTTCTGGGTCAACGTGCCGGTGGGCGTGCTGGCCATCGTCCTCACCCTGACCTTCATCCCCGAATCGCGGGCCGAACGGGCCCGCCGGCTCGACCCGGTCGGGCAGGTCCTGGTGATGGTGCTCCTCCTGCCGCTGACCTACGCCGTGATCGAGGCCCCCGGCATCGGCTGGACCGCTCCCCGGATCCTGGTGTGCCTCGGCGCCGCGACGCTCGGCCTGCTCGGGCTGCTCGGCTACGAGAGCCGGCGCACCGAACCCCTGATCGACCTGCGCTTCTTCCGCAGCGTCCCGTTCTCCGGGGCGACCCTCACGGCGGTGGCCGCCTTCATCTCGCTCGGCGGCTTCCTGTTCATCAGCAATCTGTACCTCCAGGAGGCCAGGGGGTTCTCCGCGCTGCGCAGCAGTCTGTACCTGCTGCCGATGGCCGCGATGACCCTGGTCTTCGCCCCGGTGTCCGGACGGATCGCCGGCGCCCGCGGCACCAGGACTCCGCTGCTGCTCGCCGGTGCGGCCCTGATGCTGAGCGCCCTGATGCTGACCGGGCTCGGGAGCACCACCCCGGACTGGTGGGTGCTCGTCGCGTTCGGCCTGTTCGGCGTCGGCTTCGGCCTGGTCAACGCGCCCATCACCGCCACGGCCGTCGCCGGGATGCCGCGCTCCCAGGCGGGGGTGGCCTCGGCCATCGCCTCCACGAGCCGTTTCGTCGGACAGGAGCTGGGGGTGGCGGTCATCGGCAGCGTGGTGGCCGCCGGCCTGCACGGCCGAAGCGCCGCCGTCGCGCTCGACACGGCCAGCCGGGCCGGGTGGTGGATCATCGTCGGCGGCGGGGCGGTGGTCACGGTCCTGTCCGTGGCCGCGACCACCCCCTGGGCGAAGGGCACGGCCGCGCGGGTCGCCGGGCGGCTGGACCTCGCCGAAGCGCCGGCCCCCGACCCCGCCCCGGCCGCCGTCGCCGTCGCCGCGGCCCCCGACCCGGCCGCCCGGGAGAAGGGCTGATCCCGAGACCGACCGCCCGGGCGAGACCCGGCCGGCCGTCGGCCGACCGGAATCCAGGAACCGCATGAGCCTGAGATCGGAGAACCCCATGAGCAAGACGTCCGCACTGCGTGTCCTCGTCCTCAACGGCCCCAACCTGAACCTGCTGGGCGAGCGGGACCCCGCCCACTACGGGACGGCGACGCTCGCCGACGTCGAGCAGAACGTCACCGCGCTGGCGAAGGAACTCGGCGCCGAAGTGGACTTCGCCCAGCACAACTCCGAGGGGGACGTCGTCGACCGGCTGCAGCAGGCACGCCACGACTACGACGCGGTCATCCTCAACCCCGGCCCGCTCTCCCACTCCAGCCTGCCGGTCCGGGACGTCGTCCAGGTCATCAAGACCCCGGTGGTCGAGGTCCACATCTCGAACGTGATCTCACGCGGCGGCTACCACGAGAAGTTGGTCACCGGCCCCGCCGCCACGGCCGTGATCTGCGGCTTCGGCATCGCCGGCTACGAGCTGGCCCTGCGCTTCCTCGTCGACCGGTACGCGCCCGCCGCGGACGCCGGCCGACCGAGCTGACGGCGTCCACCCATCTCCTGCAACAGGACGATCCCCAGCAACAGCACAGCCCCGGCAACAGCACAGCCCCGAAACGACAGGCAGTGGAGGTACTCAGAGTGGAGGCGACAGGGATGTCCGCACCGGCATCGGCGTTCGGACTGCAGGACCAGGTCGTGCTGGTGACCGGAGCCGGCAGCGGCATCGGACAGGCGGCCGCGGTCGCCTTCGCCGAGGCGGGCGCGCGGGTGGCACTCGCCGGCCGGCGCCCGGAGGCCCTCGAGGAGACCCGCAAGCTCCTCCCGGACCCGGACGGCGCCCTGGCGCTCCGCTGCGACGTGGACAGCGAAGCCGAGGTCACCGCCCTGCTCGACGCGGTGGTGGAGCGCTTCGGCCGGCTCGACGCGGCCTTCAACAACGCCGGCACCTTCGGCCGGTTCGGCCCCCTCCACGAGGACGACGACGAGAACTTCGAGCTCGTGGTCGGAACCAACCTGCGGGGCCTGTGGCGCTGCATGCGCCACCAGGTCGCGCGGATGCTGGAGAACGGCGGTGGAGCCATCGTCAACTGCGCCTCCGTGGCCGCCCATCTCGGCCACGCCAAGAGCCCGCTCTACTCGGCGACCAAGCACGCCGTCATCGGCCTGAGCAAGTCGGCGGCGCTCCAGTACGCCGGCTCCGGCATCCGGGTCAACGTCGTCAGCCCGGGTTCCACCGACACCGGCATGCTGCGCTCGCTGTACGAGAGCGCGGACGCGCTGCAGGCCCGCTCCAGCCGGGCGCCGCTCAAGCGGCTCGGCACGCCCACCGAGGTGGCCAACGCCGCGGTGTGGCTGGCCAGTCCGCTGAGCGCCTACGTCACGGGCCAGACCGTGCTGGTCGACGGCGGCGTCACCGCCGGCAGTTCCTGACGGCGCGCCACACCCCCCCCGGACTCCGAACCCCGGATTTCAGACCCCTCCATCCCCGAGCCCCATCCCCCCGAGGAGACACCGAACCATGGCGGCCACGCTCTACCGCAAGGTCTTCGACCAGCACGTCGTGCGCGAACTGGGTGAAGACCAGTACCAGTTGTTCATCGGTCTGCACCTCATCCACGAGGCGACCAGTGCCCAGGCCTTCGCCATGCTGCGCGAGCGGGGCCTCAAGGTCGGCTACCCGGAGCGCAACGTCGCCACGGTCGACCACATCATCCCCACCGACGACACCTCGCGCCCCTTCGCGGACCCGCAGAGCGAGGCGCTGATGTCCGCGCTGGAGCAGAACACCGGGTCCTTCGGGCTGCGCTTCCTCTCCCCGGAGCGGCGCGAGAACGGTGTCGTGCACGTGATCGGGGCGGAGCGCGGGCTGACCCAGCCCGGGCTGACCATCGTCTGCGGGGACTCGCACACCGCCACCCACGGCGCCTTCGGCGCACTGGCCTTCGGCATCGGCACCTCGCAGGTCCGCGACGTGCTGGCCACCCAGTCGGTCATCGTCAACCGGCTCAAGGTGCGCCGGATCGAGATCACCGGCGAGCTGGCGCCCGGGGTCTCCGCCAAGGACGTCATCCTCTACGTGATCCACCGCCTCGGCCCCAAGGCCGGTGTGGGGTACGCCTACGAGTTCGGCGGGCCGGTCGTCGACGCGATGTCGATGGACGAGCGGATGACCGTGTGCAACATGGTCGTCGAGGGCGGGGCGCTGGTCGGCTACTGCAATCCGGACGAGACGACCTTCGGCTACCTGCGCGGCCGGCCGAGCGCCCCCCAGGGCGAGGACTGGGACCGCGCGGTCGCCTGGTGGCGCTCGCTCGCCTCCGACCCGGACGCGGAGTACGACGACCGGGTGGTCTTCGACGGCGCGGAGATCAGCCCGATGGTCACCTGGGGGGTCAACCTCGGCCAGTCGGTGCCGGTCGACGGGCACGTCCCCGGGCCGGCCGCCGACGCCTCCGGCGAGGCCGCCCTCGCCGACGCGCGCGCCTTCATGGGCGTCGAGGCCGGGCAGCCGGTCGCGGGCATCGGCATCGACGTCGCCTTCCTGGGCTCCTGCACCAACGGGCGCCTCTCGGACTTCGTCGAGGTGGCCGAGGCGCTGCGGCGCAGCGGTGCCCGGGTGGCCGAGGGCGTGCGCGCACTGGCCGTGCCCGGTTCGCAGGAGGTGCGCGCCCAGCTGGTCGAGCGCGGCCTGGACAAGGTCTTCGAGACGGCCGGCTTCGAGTTCCGGCAGCCCGGCTGCTCGATGTGCATCGCCATGAACCAGGACCGGCTCAACGACGGCGAGACCGCGGCCTCCTCCTCCAACCGGAACTTCAAGGGCCGCCAGGGCTCCCCGACCGGCCGGACCCTGATCATGTCGCCGCTGTCGGTGGCCGCGGCCGCGGTCCGCGGCGCCGTGGCCGACCCGCGTGAGGTCTTCGGGATCACCGGCTGACCGCCCCCGCCCGCCCCGTACTCGAACAGCGTAAGAAAGGCCCGACTGCCATGGTCGCCATGCAGCCCATCGAGATCATCAGCGGCACCGCCATCGCCATGGACGGCGATGACATCGACACCGACCGCATCATCCCGGCCCGCCACCTGAAGGCACTCACCTTCGACGCCCTGGGCACCTTCGTCTTCGAGGGCGACCGCAAGAACGCCGAGGCGGCCGGAGCGGTCCACCCCTTCGACGCGCCCGAGCACGCCGGCGCCTCCGTGCTGGTCGCGGGGGAGAACTTCGGCTGCGGCTCCTCGCGCGAACACGCCCCGCAGGCGCTCTACCGCTGGGGCATCCGGGCGATCGCGGCGGTCAGCTTCGGCGAGATCTTCCGCGGCAACTCCGCCACCATCGGCCTGCCGTGCGTGCTGCTCACGCCCGAGGCCGCCGCCCAGGCCCGGGCGGTCATCGCGGCGGACCCGACCGCGGAGGTCACCGTCGACCTGGCGACCAAGCAGCTGCGGACGGCCGGTCGCAGCTGGCCGGTCGAGATCAACGAGTCGCTGCGCCAGAGGTTCGTCTCGGGCGGCTGGGACAGCCTGAGCACGCTCGCGGAAGGGACCGCGGCAGCCGCCGACCTGAGCCGCCGCCTGCCCTACCTGAACGGGTGGCGGGCGGCCTAGGGCCTGTCCGGCGGGTCTTGCCGGCCGGCACGAAGAACCGGACACCCAGGGGGAGAGAAGTGATGCGGCGACTCGTCATGCCCGACACCACGGGCTATCCGCGGCTGGCGGAACTGGTGCGCGGCTGCCCGGGCGGTGCGGAGGTCGATCTCCTCACCGAACAGCCGGGCAGCACACGGGAGTTGGCCGAACGGATGCGCGGCGCGACGAACGTGCTGAGATTCTTCGACGGCCCTCCCCTGGACACCGGGGCACTGCTGGACGCCCGGCCGGCCCGGGTGCTGGTGGCCGGCCCGCTGGGCGGCGCCGTGGACCTCGACGCGGCCCGGGCCGCCGGGATCCAGGTCTACGACACCCCGGGACTGGCCGCCGGGACGGTCGCCGAGTTCACCCTCACCCTGATGCTCGCCCTCGCCCGGCGCCTGCCCACCGGGGTGGGCGCCGGGTCGGGCTGGCAGCCCACCACCGGCCGGGACCTCTCCGGACGGCTGCTCGGGGTGGTGGGCTGGGGGCGGATCGGCTCGGCGGTCGCCGCGCTCGGGGTCGGCATCGGCATGCGGGTGGCCGTCTGGTCGCGTTCCCTGGACGAGGAGGCCGCGCGCAGCGCCGGAGTCCGGCGCCTGGAGCTGGACGAACTCCTCGGCAGTGCGGACGTGGTGAGCCTCCACCTGCGCGCCGACCCCGGGACGACCGGGATCATCGACGCCCGCCGGCTCGCCCTGCTGCGCCCCGACGCCCTGTTGGTGAACACCGCCCGGGCGGCCCTGGTGGACATGGCCGAGCTGCGCCGTCGGCTGAGCGCCGGGGCGCTGGGCGGAGTGGCCCTGGACGTCTTCGATGTGGAGCCGCTGCCCGCGGACGACCCGCTGCGCACGGACCCGCGAGCCCTGGTCACCCCGCACATGGCCTGGATGACCGATGACGCGGTCGAGCGCTTCCTGGCGGCGGCGATCGCCTTCGGGGTCGAGGGGGACGACAGCCTGGTGCGGCGACTCGCCTGAACCGACCCCTGAGGAGCGGACACGTAAGACGCGTAAGGGCACGTAAAGACACGTAAGGACACGTAAGGAGCGGACACCCAAGGAGGGAGAAGCGATGCCCGTCGAGATCTTCGTCGGTGACGATCACGTGCTCGGCGACGTGCTGGACCGGGTCGCGGCGGAACTGGGCAAGGAGGGCCACACCGTGGTGCGCGGCCCCGCGGCGCCCGCGCCGGCCCGGACCGAGTACCCGCGGGCGCAGTGGCCCCGCTACTTCGGCCGGGCCGAGGTGGCGGTGATCAGCTCCCGGACCGTGATCACGCCGGAGCTGATGAGCTGGGCACCGCGGCTGCGGGGACTGGTCTTCGCCTCCAGCAGCACCGCCTCGTGCGATCTGCGGGAGGCCTCCGAACGGGGCATCGTGGTCGCCCACGGTGCCACCCCGGAGAACATGGAGGGGATGGCCGAGGCCACGGTCATGCTGCTCTCCGCGCTGATGCTGGACCTGCCGCTCAAGCAGCGGCAGTTGGCCCGCCACGAGCCGCGTCCGGCCCCGCAGGCGCTCACCGCCCGGCTGCTGGCCGGCAGCACCGTCGGCCTCGTCGGCCACGGCCGGATCGCCCGGGAGGTCATCGCGCGGCTGGCGGGCTGGCGGGTGGCGCGCGTCCTGGTCGCCACCCGCCACCCCGAGCGCCACCGGTCGGCCCCGCCGGTGGAGTTCACCGACCTGGACACGCTGCTGGCGCAGAGCGACGCGGTCAGCCTGCACCTGCCGCTCACCGCCGACACCCGGGGTGTCATCGGCGCGGCCGAGCTGGACCGCATGAAGCCCGGAGCGGTCCTGGTGAACACCTCCCGCGGCGGTCTCGTCGACGAGGCCGCCCTGTCCGAACGGCTCGCCACGGGCCGGCTGCGGGCCGCGGCGATCGACACCTTCGACACCGAGCCCGTACCGGCCGACCATCCGTTGCGCGGGCTCGACAACGCCATCCTCACCGAGCACATCGTGGGCCACACCCGGGACCTGTTCGACTCCCTGGTGCCCACCGCGGTCGAGCACGTCCGTGCCGTCCTCGCCGGGCAGCGCCCCCGCTACCCGGCCGACCCGGGAGCGCGGACCGACCGCGCCCGGAACGTCCCGCAGGCCCGCTGAACGGGACACCCCCGCTGAACGGGAAACCAGAGAAGGAGAGTCGGATCATGCGCAAGTCAGCAGTGCCTTCGACGTACGACGCGGAGACGGACGTCATCGTCATCGGCTACGGATTCGCCGGCGCGGTCACCGCGATCACCGCCCATGACGCGGGCGCGGAGGTGACGGTGCTGGAGAAGATGGCCCAGCCGGGCGGGAACTCCCGGGTCAGCGGCGGGAACTGCGTCATTCCCCGGGACAGCGACGAGGCCGTCGAGAGCTTCACCGACTACCTCACCGAGCTGTGCTTCGGGACCACCCCGCGCGACGTGGTCGAGGCCATCGTGCGGGAGGCCCGCACCCTGGTCAAGTGGTGCGCGGACCTCGGCGGTGACCTGCACATACCCGAGCAGCTGATCGTCGCCGGAACGTATCCGCGCACCGTGAAGGGCCCCGGCTTCCCCAAGGTGCCCGGCGGCCAGGGCACCTTCGACAAGTACTGCCTGCGCGGCGACGCCGACGTGCCGCCGTCGCTGCGGCTGTGGAACCTGCTGTCCGCCAACGTGGCCGAGCGGGCGATCGACGTCCGGCTGCGGACCGCCGCCCAGGAGCTGATCACCGACGACGCGGGCGCGGTCGTCGGCGTGGCCGCCGAGGTGGACGGGCGGCGCGTCACCCTGCGCGCCCGCCGGGCGGTGGTGATGACCTGCGGAGGCTTCGAGAACGATCCCGGGCTCAAGCAGGACCACGTGCCCGCCAAGCCGCTGAAGTTCGCGGGCAACCCGGGCAACACCGGCGACGGGATCCGGATGGCCCAGGGGGTGGGCGCCGACCTCTGGCACATGTCCCCGACCTCGACCATCATCGGCTTCCAGGCGCCGGAGTTCGAGGCCGCGTTCGGCATCTTCTTCCCCTCCGACGGCTTCGTCTACACGGACCGGCACGGCCGTCGCTACGTCAACGAGACCGGGGTCGAACTGCACGAGTTCACCCGGGTCTTCGCCCACTTCGACACCGAGGAGGTCGAGTTCCCGCGCATTCCGAGCTGGGGGATCTTCAACGAGGAGACCCGCCTGGCCGGCCCGCTGACCTGGAACGCCAGCGGCTACAACCGCGACCTGTACCGCTGGAGCCCCGACAACTCGGCCGAGATCGAGCGGGGTTGGATCGTGCGGGCCGACTCCGTCGAGGAACTGGCCGAGCGGCTCGGCGTGGCCGTGGATGAACTGGAAGCCACCCTGGGCCGCTACAACGCGGCCTGCGCGAGCGGCGTGGACACCGAGTTCGGCCGTTCCGCGCAGACCCTGAAGCCCATCGAGGCGCCGTACTACGCGGTGCCGCTGCACCCGACGGTGCTCAACACCCAGGGCGGGGCCCGGCGGGACCGGAACGCGCGGGTGGTGGACCCGTACGGGGAGCCGATTCCCCGGCTGTACTCCGCCGGGGAGTTCGGATCCGCCTGGGGCCACCTCTACCAGGGCGCGAGCAACATCACCGAGTGCCTGGTCACCGGACGGATCGCCGGTGCCGGTGCGGCGGCCCAGGAAGGGAACTGACGCACCGTCGGTTCGCAGGCCGCCGGTTCTCACAGGTCGGCCGTCGCAGGCACCGTGTGCCACTCCGTGACGGGCCGGGCGCTCTTGGCCCGGCCCGTCGCCCACCCCGCAGTCCTCCCGGGAGGAGAACACCCCATGACCGTTCGCACCGCCCTCATCACCGGCGCCGCAGGTGGCATCTGCCGCGAGCTCTCCCGGGCGCTGGCCGCCCGCGGCGAGCGGCTGGTCCTGCTCGACCGCGACGAGATCGCGCTCAAGGAACTCGCCGCGGAGCTCTCCGGCGCCACCGAGGTCCGCGCGGTGGTCGCCGACGTCCGGGAGGTGGCCCGGCTGGAGGCGGAACTGGGCGCGCTCACCGGCGAGTGGGCGCCCGGGATCCTGGTCAACGGGGTCGGCGGAGACACCCGGGTGCAGTCGCTGGAGAACCTCGACGAGGCGTTCCTGCACGAGTCGATCGCGCTCAACGTGGTACCCGTGCTCACCACCATGCGGCTGTGCGTACCGGCGATGAAGCGGTCCGGCTACGGGCGGATCGTCAACTTCTCCTCCGCCGGCGGGCGGACCTACAGCCACTTCAGCAACGCGGCCTATGTCGCCGCCAAGTCCGCCGTCCTCGGCCTCACCAAGCAGGCCGCGTACGAGCTGGCGCCCTTCGGGGTCCGGGTCAACGCCGTCGCGCACGGCCCGATCGCCACGAAGCGCATCGCCGACGCCTGGGTCGACCGCCCGGAGGAGGAGCGGCGGGCGGTGCTGTCACGGATCCCGGTCGGCCGGTTCGGCACCATCGCCGAGGCCCTGGGCAGCGTGCTCCACCTCTGCTCCGAGGAGGCGGGGTTCACCACCGGCACCGTCATCGACGTCAACGGCGGGCTGCTCATCTAGTCGCACCCGCCGGGGTGCGGTCGGGCCCGGGTCAGCGCCAGGCGGCCAGCACCGCGAACCTGAACCGCTTGTAGAAGCAGTCCGCGGACCGGAAGCCCGCGTCCGCGAGCCAGGCCAGGTGGGAGGCGACGGGCGCCGGGCGGTCGTAGGCCATCCGCTCGCGCGCCTTGTCGACGGTACCTTTCGGGGTCCCCGCCGCCTTGACCTCCCGGAGCCAGAACTCCGCGTAGAGCTCGTCGAGTTCGGGTACCGCCGCGGCGACCTGCTCGGCGTTCACGAACACCCCGCCCGGCCGCAGCACCGCGTACACCCGACGGTACAGATCGGCCTGCTCGGCCGCGGACAGGTGATGGATCGCCAACGCGGAGACCACGATGTCGTAGGGGCCGCTGGGCAGGGCGTCGGACAGGTCGCCCTCGATGAGGGTGTGCTTCACCGCGTACAGGTCGAGCATCCGGTCGGCCACGTCGAGCATTTCCCGGGAGGCGTCCAGGAGGTCGATCGAGGCGTTGGGCAGGTGGGTCGCCAACTCCCCGCTGAACAGGCCGGTGCCCGCCCCCAGGTCCAGGACCTTGGGGGCGGTGCCCCGGCCGTGCACGGCGAGGTCCACCGCGATCTCGTACAGCGCGTGCAGGTGGGGGATCAGTCCCGCGCGCTCGCGGTCGAACTGCCCGGCGTCCGCTCCGAACAGCCGCGAGACGTGTGCGGTCACGGAAACCTCCAACTGCTCCGAGCGGTGGCGGCTGTGCCGCCT
This sequence comes from Kitasatospora sp. NPDC058162, assembly GCF_042884005.1. NCBI lineage: Bacteria > Bacillati > Actinomycetota > Actinomycetes > Kitasatosporales > Streptomycetaceae > Kitasatospora > Kitasatospora sp. NPDC058162. Next base: position 37,536 of record NZ_JBHVUS010000022.1, on the reverse strand, counting down.
CCACGGCTTTCCGTGGATCGTACGCGGTGTCCGCTCCGCCCCGCTTCGGGCGCCACATGGTGAGAACGGGGCGTGTGTTGACGGTCCCTCAGACCTTGGCGCCGTTCTTGGCACGGGCGGTGGCCGGGAGGCCGTTGGCGAGGTCCTCGGTCAGCAGGCGCCAGGCGATGGCGTCGGCGGCGGTGCGCAGTTGGGGGCTGCGGGGGCGGCCGGCGTCGGCGTCGAGGCGGGCGTTGAGCCAGTCGGACCAGGCGCGGGCGAGGGCGCGGACCTCCCGGGTGCCGGCCTCGGTGTGGGTGAGGCGGTTGCCGTCGCGGGTCAGGTAGCCCTCGGTGGCCATCCGGTCGAAGACCGGTTCCAGCACCTCGGGCGGCAGCTTCTTGCGGGTGGCGATCAGGTCGAGGGAGGCGTGGCCGAGGGCCTTGGTGTGGCCGGCCACCTCCATCAGGGCCCAGGCGCCGGCCAGGTCCACCCGGGTGTCGGCGTCGCCGACGATGGTCCGGACGGCGTCCAGGTCGATGTCGCGCACGATCTTGCAGACGGCGAACTCCAGGTGCGGGTCGGAGTCGCTGGTGGTCGGCTGGGCGAAACCCTCGCCCATGTCGGTGGAGCCGGCCCGGGTGGTGTCGCGCAGCTGCACCTGCTTGAGGAACAGCGCGACCACGAAGCCGACCGCGGCCACCGGGATGGTCCACAGGTACACGGTGTGCAGCGCGTCCGAGTACGACTGGATGATCGGCGCGGCCTGCTCGGCGGGCAGCTTGTGCAGGCCCTGCGGGCTCCCGGCGGCGTGCGCCAGCACGGCCGGGTCGGCGCCGGTGAGCCGGGCGGCGGAGGCGACGCCCTTGGCCAGCTCGGTCTTGAGGCCGTTGGCGTAGATGGTGCCGAACACGGCGGTGCCGAAGGAGCTGCCGATGGTGCGGAAGAAGGTCACCCCGGAGGTGGCGGTGCCGAGGTCCGCGTAGTCGACGGTGTTCTGCACGGCGATGGTCAGCACCTGCATGCTCAGCCCGATGCCGACGCCGAGCACGAACATGTAGAAGGAGGCCAGCGCGGTGCCGGTGCCGGGTTGCAGCCGGGACAGCAGGTAGAGGCCGACGGCCATCACCAGGGTGCCGGCGATCGGGAACACCCGGTACTTGCCGGTCTTGCTGACCACGTTGCCGCTGGCGATCGAGGCGATCAGCAGGCCGATCACCATCGGCAGCATCCGCACGCCGGAGACGGTCGCCGAGTCGCCGTCCACGTACTGCAGGAAGGTCGGCAGGAAGGTCAGGGCGCCGAGCATCGCGAAGCCGACGATGAAGCTGAGCACCGAGCAGACCGCGAACACCGGGTTGCGGAACAGCCGCATCGGCAGCATCGGTTCGACCGCCCGGGTCTCCGTCCAGCAGAACAGCCCGAGCGCCACCACCCCGCCGACGAACAGGGCGATGATCACCCCGGAGCCCCAGGCGTACTGGTTGCCGCCCCAACTGGTCGCCAGGATCAGGGCGCTGGCACCGACCGAGACCAGGGCGATGCCCAGGTAGTCGATCACCGGCCGCACCGCCGAGCGCACCGCCGGGATGGTCCGGGCGGCCGCGAGCACCACCACGACGGCGATCGGCACGTTCACGTAGAACGCCCAGCGCCAGGACAGGTGGTCGGTGAACAGCCCGCCCAGCAGCGGCCCGATGACGGTGGCCAGGCCGAACACCGCGCCGATCGCGCCCTGGTACTTGCCGCGCTCGCGCAGCGGGATGACGTCCGCGATCAGCGCCATGGCGGTGACCATCAGCCCGCCCGCACCGATGCCCTGCACCGCCCGCCAGGCGATCAGCAGGGTCATGTTGGTGGACAGGCCGCACAGGAAGGAGCCGCCGACGAAGACGATCGCCGAGACCTGGAAGATCAGCTTGCGCCCGTACAGGTCGCCGAACTTGCCCGCCAGCACGGTGGCCACCGTCTCGGCCAGCAGGTAGGACGTCACCACCCAGGACATGTGGGCGGCGCCGCCGAGGTCCGAGACGATGGTGGGCAGCGCGGTGCCGACGATGGTCTGGTCGAGGGCGGCCAGCAGCATGCCGAGCACGATGGTGGCGAAGACGACGTTCCGCTGCCGCACGTCGAGCACCGGCGGGGCGGAGGGCTGGTTCTCGGTGGCGACAGTCATGCCGCCAGCCTCGGGGGCACGGGGGCCGGTCGCGATCCGGTTCGTCCGTTCGGGTGAGGCGGGTGCCGGACGGGGTTCGGGTGGCGGCGGGGTCCGGTGCAGGTGAGGATGAGCCGCAGCAGAGCCGGGGCCGGTCCCCGGGCGCCGGGAGGAGGTTCCCCATGACCGCCCCACCCTCCCGCGACGCGGAGAGCCCGCGCCCGCAGCCGCCCGGCGCCTCGGCGGTCGGCGGGCGGGCGGAGGCACGGCGCTGGCGGGCGCTGACGGTCTGCCTGGTCGCCGGGTTCATGACCCTGCTGGACGTCAGCATCGTCAACGTCGCCCTGCCCACCGTCCGGGCCGGACTGCACATGTCCGACAGCGGCCTGCAGTGGGTGCTCAGCGGCTACGCGCTCGCCTTCGGCCTGGTGCTCGTCCCCGCCGGGCGGCTCGGCGACGCCCGCAGCCGGCGGGCCGTCTTCCTCGCCGGGCTCGCCCTGTTCACCGCGGCCAGCGCACTGGCCGGGGCGGCCCAGGACCAGGAGTGGCTGGTGCTCGCCCGGCTGTTCCAGGGCGCGGCGGGCGGGGTGCTGGTGCCGCAGGTGTCGGGCTTCATCCAGACCCTGTTCCAGGGCGCCGAACGGGGCCGGGCCTTCGGCGCGCTGGGCGCGACCATCGGGCTGTCCACCGCCGTCGGACCGCTGCTGGGCGGCCTGTTGATCCACGTCTTCGGCCCGCAGGACGGCTGGCGCTGGGTGTTCCTGGTCAACCTGCCGATCGGCCTCGCCGCCCTGCCGATCGCCTACCGGCTGCTCCCGCCGCCCCGCCCGGCCGCCGAGCGGGCCGGGCAGCGCGACTTCGACCCGCTCGGGGTGCTGCTGCTCGGCGCGGGGACGGTCGCCCTGCTGCTGCCCTTCGTCCAGGAGCAGCAGTGGCACGGCCCGGCCCGCTGGCTGCTGCTGCCGCTGGCGGCGGTGCTGCTGGCGGCCTTCGTCGGCTGGGAGCGCCACTACGCGCGGGGGCACGAGCCGCTGGTCAGCATGGCGCTGTTCGCGGTGCGGCCGTACGCGGCGGGGGTGCTGCTGTCCCTGGTGTACTTCGCCGGGTTCACCGCGATCTTCTTCATCTTCACGCTCTACCTCCAGGCGGGCCTGCACTACTCGGCCCTGACGGCAGGCCTGGCGATCACCCCCTTCGCGGTCGGTTCGGGGGTGGCGGCGCCGGTGGGCGGGCGGCTGGTGGGCCAGCTCGGCCGGCGGCTGGTGGTGCTCGGGCTGCTGCTGGTGCTGGTCGGCCTGCTGGCCTCGGCCCTGGCGGTGCAGCTGTGGTCGGGGAAGTCGGTGGGCTGGGCGACGGTGGGCCCGCTGCTGGTCGCCGGGGTGGGCAGCGGCCTGGTGATCGCCCCGAACCAGACCCTCACCCTCCAGCACGTCCCGCTCGCCCGCGCGGGCAGCGCCGGCGGTGTCCTGCAGACCGCCCAGCGGGTGGGCTCGGCGGTCGGCATCGCCGTCGTCGGCTCGGTCTTCTTCGCCCACGCCACCGGCCGCCACCCGGACTGGGCGCTCGCCTTCCAACTGGGCGTCACGGTGGCGGCGGGGCTGGTGCTGGCGGCCCTGCTGGTCGCCCTCGGCGACGAGTGGGCGGGGCGGCGGGCGGCCGCCGCACCCGGTGCCGGCCCGGTCAGTGGTCGCGGCGTTGGATCACCGCCGCCGCGATGAGGACCGAGGCCAGCGCCCATACCGCGTAGCTGATCCAGGAGCCGGCGACGGTGGCCGGGTACTCGCTGGGGCGCATCCCGACCAGGGTGGTGCGGGCGAGGCGCTGCCAGGCGGGGAAGGGCAGGGCGTGCAGGAGGTCGGCGGACCAGCGGTAGCGCTCGGTGACGAAGGACGGCAGGAGGAACAGCACCGCGATGGTGCCCACCACCGCGCCCGCGCTGTGCCGGATCACGGTGCCGAGGCAGAGCCCGACCAGCGCGCAGACCGGGGCGAACAGCGCGGCCGCGGCCACGTACCGGAAGGCGGTCGGGTCGGTGATCGACTGGCCGATGCCGCGGTCGGCCAGGACGGCCTGGGTGATGCCGAAGGAGACGCCCGCGGCGACGGCGCCGTAGCCGGTCATCACGCCCGCCAGCACGCCTGCCTTGGCCAGCAGTACCGCCCGGCGGTCGGGCACGGCCGCGAGCGTGGTGCGGATCAGCCCGGTGGCGTACTCACCAGCGATGACGATGGCGCCGATGCCGCCCGCGACCAGCATCATGATGTCGGCGGAGCCGATGTGGAAGGAGTCGTTGAGCGCGGTCTGCGCCATCACCGCCGGATTGCCGTCGCCGGGCGTGTAGGTGTCGTGGGTGTAGCTGGCCGCCTTGTAGTTGGCGGCGATGATGACGAGCGTGCTGATGCCGAGCACCCAGGGCATCGAGCGCAGCGACCAGAACTTGAGCCACTCGGCGGCGAGCAGGTCACCGAAGCGGGCCCGGCGTACGGGGGTTGAGGCGTGCGTGGGGGTGCTCATCGGGGTGCTCATGGGGGTGTTCATGGGGGTGTTCATCGGGGGTCTCCGGCGAGGTACTCGACGCTGTCGGCGGTCAGTTGCATGAAGGCCTCCTCCAGGGAGGCGCCGTGCTCGGTCAGGCCGTACAGCAACAGGCGCTGCTCCAGGGCGAGTTCGCCGATCCGGCCGGCGTCGAGGCCGGTCACGTCCAGACTGCCGTCCGGCCCGGGGCGGACGGTGGCGCCGGCGGCCCGCAGCACGGTGGTCAGCCGCTCGGGTTCGGCGGCGCGGACGCTGACGGCGGCGCGGCCGGCCCGGGCGGCGAACTCGCCGAGGCTCTCGTCGGCGATCAGCCGGCCGCGGCCGATCACCACCAGCCGGTCGGCGGTGTGCTCCATCTCGGCCATCATGTGGCTGGAGACGAAGACCGTCCGGCCTTCGTCGGCGAGTCGGCGGAACAGTCCTCGCACCCAGAGCACGCCCTCGGGGTCGAGGCCGTTCAGCGGCTCGTCGAAGAGCAGTACGGGCGGGTCGCCGAGCAGGGCGCCGGCGATGCCCAGGCGCTGCTTCATGCCCAGCGAGTAGCCGCCGATCCGGCGCCCGGCGGCGTCGGCGAGGCCGACCTCGGCGAGCACCTCGTCCACCCGGCGGCGCGGGATCGCGTTGCCGAGGGCGAGGGCCCGCAGGTGGGCGCCGCCGGTGCGGCCGCCGTGCACGTCGCCGGCGTCGAGCAGCGCGCCGACCTCGCGCAGGCCGCGCGGCAGACCGCGGAAGTCCCGGCCGCCCACGGTGGCGGTGCCGGAGGTGGGGGCGTTCAGGCCCAGCACCATCCGCAGGGTGGTGGACTTGCCGGCGCCGTTGGGGCCGAGGAAGCCGGTGACGTGGCCGGGGCGCACGGTGAAGGTCAGTCGGTCGACGGCCGTGCGGCGGCCGTAGCGCTTGGTCAGTTCGTTGACTTCGATCATGGGCACTACGGTGCCGGGGGAGCCCCCGCGGCCGCATCGGACCGGCGTCGACACCGCAGGTCGGCCCCGGTCGTACAACCAGGGTTGGATGACGGCGCCCGAGCCCGTCGTTACGATCTTGAACCATGCCCGAGACACCGACGCCCCCGCTGCTGCGGCGCGTCCCGCCCGAGGCCTGGGTCGCCCTGGCCTGGTGCGTGGCCGCCGCCTACCCCGCCGTGCTGCTCGGCGCCACCGAACGACTGCAGCACGGCGCCGCCCTGCACGGCGGCCTGGCCTTCACCCTGGGCGACACCGCGATCGCCTTCGTCGGCGCGGCCCTGGTGCGCCGGCTGCCGGTGCTCTCGGTCGTCGTGCTGCTGATCGCCACCTGGACGGAGACCGACGGCTGGTCGGCGAAGAACCAGGTCCCGCCAGGTGCGCTGCTGGCGGTGTACGTCGCCCTGTTCCTGATCACCGCCCGCGGCTCGCGCCGCAGTTCGCGCACCGCCTTCGCCGTGGCGGGGGTCTTCCTGGTGCTGCACATGGGCATGGTCCACGGCAACACCGTCGGCATCTTCACCGGCACCCACATCGGCGAGGCCGACGGCGCCGCGCTGCTCGCCCTGGTCGCCTGGCTGGCCGGGCGCTCGGTGCGGCAGAACCGGGAGCACGCCGAGACGCTGAGCAGCCGGGTGGCCGCCGAGGCGGTCACCGCCGAACGGCTGCGGATCGCCCGGGAGATGCACGACACCGTCGCGCACAGCATGGGCATCGTCGCCCTCCAGGCCGGCGCCGCCCGCCGGGTGATCGACCGCCGGCCCGAGCGGGCCAAGCAGGCCCTGGGCGAGATCGAGACCGCCGGCCGGGAGACCCTCGCCGCGCTGCGCCGGATGCTGGTCGCGCTGCGCCAGGCCGACGGCGAGGTGTCCGACACCGTCCCGGCGGGCCTGGCCGACCTCGACCGGCTGGCCGAGACCACCACCGCGGCCGGGGTGCGGGTGGAGGTGCGGCGCGCGGGCGAACCGGGGCCGCTGCCACCGGAGATCGACCTCTCGGCGTTCCGGATCATCCAGGAGTCGGTGACCAACGTGGTCCGGCACGCGCGGGTGCGCGACTGCCTGGTGAGCGTCGACGGCAGCCGGGCGGGGGAGCTCCGGCTGGAGATCACCGACCGGGGCCGGGGCCACGGCGACGCGCCCGGCAGCGGCTTCGGCCTGGCCGGGCTGCGCGAGCGGGTCGCCCTGCTGCACGGCGAGTTCGAGGCCGGGCCGCGCCCGGACGGCGGCTTCCGGGTCGCCGCCCGGCTGCCCGTCCCCGAGGCGGTGACCGCGTGATCCGGGTGGTGCTGGCCGACGACCAGCCGCTGGTGCGGGCCGCGTTGGAGATGGTGATCACCGAGACGACGGACGTCGAGGTGGTCGGCGAGGCGGGCGACGGCGCCGAGGCCGTCCGGCTGGCCGCCGAACTGCGGCCGGACGTCGTGGTGATGGACATCCGGATGCCCGGCACCGACGGCATCGAGGCCACCCGGCGGGTGACCGCCGCCGGCGGGCCGACCAAGGTGGTGGTGCTCACCACCTTCGACGAGGACGAGCACGTGTACGCGGCGCTGCGCGCCGGGGCCTCCGGCTTCCTGGTCAAGGACATGGCGCTGGACGACATCCTCGCCGCGGTACGGGTGGTCGCCGCGGGGGAGGCGCTGATCGCGCCGAGCGTCACCCGGCGGCTGATCGGGGCCTTCGCGGCCCAGCAGCCCACGCCGACGCGGGCGTCGGACCGGCTGGGGGTGATCACCGAGCGGGAGCGGGAGATCCTCACCCTGGTCGGCCGGGGCCTGTCCAACCCCGAGATCGCCGCCGAACTGGTGCTCAGCATCGCCACCGTGAAGACCTACATGACCAGGCTGCTCGCCAAACTGGACGCCCGCGACCGGGTCCAGCTGGTCATCCTGGCCTACGAGGAGGGCCTGGTCTCCGTCCCCGGCTGACCAGGCCCCACGCACCTCAGTCCTTGACCGCCACGCCCGCGTACATCGCGATGTCCCGGTCGCGGATCGGCGGGGCGTCGGCGTCCGGCCGCCAGTGGTGGACCAGGGTGACGCCCGGGTCGAGCAGCCGGTAGCCGTCGAAGAAGGCCTCGGTCTCGGCCTTGTCGCGGATCTGCAGCGGGATGCCGCGGGCGTTGTACTCCCGGCCGACGCCGCCCACGCCGACCGGGTCGGTGTCGCCGGTGAACACGGTGAGGGCGAGGAAGCTGCCGGGCGCCAGCGTGTCCATGAAGCGGCGGACGATGCCCTGCGGGTCGTCCTCGTCCAGCACGAAGTGCACGATGGCGATCAGCGAGAGCGCCACCGGCTGCGAGAGGTCGAGCACCTCGCGCAGCCGGGGGTCGCCGATGATCGACTCCGGGTCGCGGAAGTCGGCGTCCACGTAACAGGTGCGGCCCTCGGGCGTGCTGGACATCAGGGCCCGCGCGTGGGTGAGCACGATCGGGTCGTTGTCCACGTAGCCGACCCGGGCCTCGGGGGCGATCGCCTGGGCGATCTCGTGCACGTTGGGGGAGGTGGGGATGCCGGTGCCGATGTCCAGGAACTGCCGCACCCCGTACTGCTCGGTGAGGTGGCGCACCGAGCGCTGCATGAAGTCGCGGGTGGTGCGCATGGAGGTCGGCAGCGCGGGCCAGGCCCGGACGGAGGCGTGCGCGGCCGTCCGGTCCGCCTCGAAGTTGGTCTTGCCGCCGATGAGGTAGTCGTAGACCCGCGCGGAGTGCGGCACGTCCATCCGCAGGTCGACCGAGGGGTACTGCTCGTCCGTCACGCTCTAGCTCCCCGTTGCTGTCCGGCATCCTTCACCGAACGCCACGGCGGCCGGCCCTGGTGCGCATGGTAACGGTTGCCCAGTGCGACAAGGTGACGATTGCTCAGGTCTGTGCCTCCGGACTCCGCACCCCGCCCCCGACCGCCTGCCGGGGCAGCGACCCGGCCCGCCCGCCGCGCCCGGCCGCCAGCTCCACCGCCGCACCGATCCAGGCCGCACCGAACGCCCAGGTCGCCACCCACTCGCACAGGTACACCGGCCGGACCGTCCAGTCCGCCCCGAAGCCCGACAGTCCCGTCACCACCGCCGCCAGCAGCGCGACCAGGATCAGCACCCCCGCCGCCAGGTACGCCGTGGCCACCCGGGCCGGCTGCGCCGAGCGCGGATTGCGGAAGGAGTACAGGCAGAACAGCGCCAGCATCACGAACAGCAGCCCGGCGCACACCAGATGGACCACCCCGACCGTGCGCTGCAGCCCGCTCGGATCCGGGGGCGTGGTCGGGCACAGCGCGACCCCGAGCGCGAACACCCCGGCCGCCGTACTCCACCGGTCGTCCCGCCGGTCCAGGCGGTAGCAGATCAGGAACACCCCGAGCGCGCACAGGGCGCCCACGAAGATGTTCCGGGTGCTGCCGTAGTACGCGGCACTCATCGACGCGGGCCAGTACCCGCCGGTGGCCCGCCCGGTGACCTCGTCCGCCAGCCAGTTGCCGAACGGCAGGGCCGGCGGCAGCAGCACGCCGATCGCCCCGACGCCGAAGCGCAGGAAGGTGACCGTCCGTTCGTCCTGGAGGCCTTCGCCTTGTGGTGGGTTCGTCGTTTCCTCGCTGCGCAGGTCGTCGCTCACGGACGCCTCCTCGCCTTCCGCACGGGCAGCACCGGCCCGCAGTCCTCCGGCCGCTGGGGAGTCGTGCGGGGCGGTGTCGACGGGGCGCCGCCGCACGGACGCGGCCGTCAACTGGTGTACCCGCAAAGGCGCAGGTCCCACCACCGGATCAGGTGGTTTGCGACGACGGCGAGTTGACGCGACCGCGCTGAAGCGACACCGCGCTACAGCGGCACCGCGCTACAGCGCCGCCTCGGCGCCGGGTTCGAGGGCGAACTCGGCGTCGTCCGCGTCGTAGTCGTAGAGCTCGCCGTAGCGGCCCCAGTCGATGGCGGTCTCCAACTGCCGTCGGGCGTCCTCGGTGTCGTAGCCGGCCCGCAGCAGGTCGAGGAAGAGGTCCTCGCGGAGCTTGTGGTTCGCGGTGGTGGCGAGGGCCTGGACGACGGCGCGGACCAGGGGGGCGCGGCGGGCGGCCTGGTGGGCGAACAGCTGCTTCCTGGTGAGGATGTCGGCGGTGGCGAACGCGCGGCCGTCCGGGGTGATGGCGAAGCGGCCGTCGGTGGTGCGGGCGAGGTCGAGCAGGACGGCGGCGTCGACCAGCGGGAGCAGGTCGTCGACCTCGAAGTTGAGTTCGTCGGCGATCTCGGCCAGGCCCTCCTCGCCGCCCATGGCGAGCAGGATCTCCAGCAGGCCGGCCAGCCCGCCGACGGTGGCGGGCGGCAGCGGGGTGGTGATCGGGGTGGCGGCCTGCCGGGCGGCGGGCTCGGCGGCGGGCTGCTCCTCGCGGCCGGTGAGGATGCCGTAGACGGTGTCGACCAGGGCCTCGAACTGGGGGGTGCGGCGGTCGCGCGGGCGGGGCAGGTCGACGGTCAGTTCGGAGCGGATCCGGCCGGGGTTGGAGGACAGCACGAGGATCCGGTCGGCCAGCAGCACCGCCTCCTCGATGTTGTGGGTGACGATCAGGATGGACTTGACCGGGGCGCCGCGGCCCTCCCACAGGCCGACCAGCTCGTTGCGCAGGTTCTCGGCGGTCAGCACGTCCAGGGCGGAGAACGGCTCGTCCATGAAGAGCGCGTCCGGTTCGACCACCAGCGCCCGGGCGAAGCCGACGCGCTGGCGCATCCCGCCGGACAGCTCCTTGGGGTAGGCACCCTCGAAGCCGTCCAGGCCGATCAGGTCGATCGCGCGCAGCGCCCGTTCGCGCCGCTCCTCCTCGTCCACCCCGCGCGCCTGGAGGCTGAGTTCGACGTTCTGCTGGACGGTCAGCCAGGGCAGCAGGGCGAAGGACTGGAACACCATGGCCACCCCGGGGTTGGCGGCCCGCAGCGGGGTGCCCCGGTAGGTGACCGTCCCGGAGGAGGGCGAGATCAGCCCGGCCAGGCAGCGCAGCAGGGTGGATTTGCCGGAGCCGGACTTGCCGAGCAGGGCGACGATCTCGCCCTCGGCCAGGTGCAGGCTGATGTCGTCCAGGACGGGCAGCGCCCGTCCGTCCGGGGTGGTGAAGGTCTTGGTGACGTCGGAGGCCTCGACGATCGTGGTGCGGGTGGCGGCGGTCATCGTGCGGGGTCTCCTCGGGTAGCGGGTCTCAGAGGGCGTAGCGGGTCTCGGAGAGCCGGTAGAGCCGGCGCCACAGCAGCCGGTTGAGCGCGACCACGTAGACGCTCATCACGCTCACCCCGACCAGGATCTTGGGGAAGGTGCCGGTGCCGGTGGCGTCGGCGATGTACGAGCCGAGCCCGGTGGCGGTCAGGTGGTGGGAGCCGTAGTCGACCACCTCGGCGACGATCGAGGCGTTCCAGGCGCCGCCGGCCGCGGTGATGCCGCCGGTGACGTAGTACGGGAAGACGGCCGGCAGGATGAAGGCCCGCCAGCGCAGCCGGCCCCGGACCTGGAAGCCGGTCATCGCCTCGCGCAGGTCGCTGGGGATCGCGGAGGCCCCGGCGATCACGTTGAACAGGATGTACCACTGGGCGCCGAGCGCCATCAGCAGCACCGAGCCGAGGTTCAGCGAGACGCCGAGGGCGACGAACGCGGCGGTGGCGAAGGGGAACAGGAAGTTGGCCGGGAAGCTGGCCAGCACCTGCACCACCGGTTGGGCGAAGCGGGTGACCTTGGGGTTCATGCCGATCCACACCCCGATCGGCACCCACACCACGGTGGACACCGCGAGCAGCACCAGCACCCGCCCGAAGGTGGCCGCGCCGAGCGCGAAGGCGTGGCCGAACTCGCCGAGGCCGACGGTGGTGTGGACGTAGTCGAAGGCCCGCCAGGCGCCGAAGACCACGACGGCGGCGACCGCGCCGGCGAAGAACACGTCCCCGGTGCGCTCCCGGGTGGCGGGCCGGGCGAGCGGGTGCTCGGCGAGGCCGAACACCCGGGTGGCCCGGTCCAGCGCGAACCCGACCGGCCGCAGCGGGCGGGCGGCCAGCTCCGGCAGGCTGGAGCGGCGCAGCAGGTCCAGGACGACGCTGCGCGGCCGGTCGGCGGCCTCCGACTCCTCCACCCGGAAGCGTTCGGACCAGGCCGTCATCGGCCGCCAGAACAGCACGTTGACGCCGATCACCATGACGACCATGACGCCGATCGCGATGCCGACCTGGTCGAGGTCGCCGTTGCCGATGGCGGTGGCCGCGTAGGAGCCGATGCCGGGCAGCGCGTAGCGGTGGTTGAGCACGCTGATCGACTCGGAGGCGGCGAGGAAGAACCAGGCCCCGCCGAAGCTCATCATCCCGTTCCAGACCAGCGGGATCATGCCGCTCGGCACGTCGAGGCGCCAGAACCGCTGCCACTTGGTCAGCCGCATCACCCGGGCCGCCTCGTCCAGTTCGCGCGGCTGGCTGACCAGCGAGTAGTAGAACGCGAAGGTCATGTTCCAGGCCATCGAGGTGAAGATGGCGAAGACCGACGCGCATTCGAGGCCGAGCGTGGAGCCGGGGAAGAGGTTGATGAAGGCGGTGACGGTGATCGACAGGAAGCCCAGGATCGGCACCGACTGGAGGATGTCCAGCACCGGCAGCAGCACCTTCTCGGCCCGCCGCATCCGGGCCGCGGCGATCGCGTAGACGAAGGTGAACAGCACCGAGGCGATCAGCGCGACGAACATCCGCAGCAGCGAGCGCACCGCGTAGAAGGGCAGCTCGGACGGGTCGGTGGAGACGGTGGCGGGGGCCTGGTCGGGCAGGAACGGGGCGTCCAGCGAGGGGGCGAGCCGCAGCAGTCCGTACAGTCCGGCGACCAGTGCGGCGGCGACCAGGACGTCCACCCAGCGCAGTTCGGGGCGGCGCCACACGCCGCGCGAGGGGAATCCGCCGCTGCCGCCGGGCACCCGCACCACCGTCCGTCCGCTCGTCCGCCGCGGCCCGGAGTCCGGTCACCGGTCCGGCCGCGCACCAGCCTCGCCGCAGACGGACCGGCCCGCCACCGGAGGCGGGCCGGTCGGTCCGCGGCGGTGTGGGCCGGTCGGCGGGTCAGCGGGTCGGGGCGTCCGCGCGGGCGATCAGGGCGTTGAGCAGGGCGGCCCCGCGCTCGGCGTCGTCGACGCTGACCGCGAAGTCCGTCCCGCGCTTGGTGCGGACCACCAGGCACTCGCCCCGGCGCAGGAACACCGTGGAGCCCCCGCGGTACGCCCGGTAGCCCCAGCCGCCGGCCTGGCGGGCGGTGAGCTGCTCGACCCGGGCCGAGACCAGCTCGCCGGGGGCGAGGTGCCGGGCGGGCAGGCCGAACGGGCCGAAGGCGACGTCCAGGCCGTGCGGGCTCACCCGCACCCGTACGGAGGAGCAGAGCAGGAGGACGACGGAGGACAGGCCGAACAGGACGATCCCCGGCCAGTCGGGCATGCCCAGGCCGCCGACCAGGGCCAGCAGGGCGCCGGCGGACAGCAGTCCGAAGAGCGCGGCGACCACCTGCATCCACGGGTTGGCCGCGGAGGAGAGCCAGACCAGCCGCTGGCCGGCCGGCAGGTCCAGCACCGGCGTGCCGGGTTCGGCCGGGGCGGTGGCGGCCGGCCGGGTGGCCAGCCAGGTCAGCACCCCGGCCGCGCCGGCGGCTACGATGATCAGGACCACCTCGATGCCCATCGGGGCGGCGTCCTGCCAGCGGGCGCGGTCCAGGTTGGCGTGCACGATGGAGGTCTGCGCCCCGGTCAGCAGCACGCCGGTGGCGGCCAGTACCGTCCCGTGGGCGCCCCGCCCCCGGCCGGGTCGGAAGCGCAGGGCGGCCCCGGTGCCGAGCGCGGTGAGCAGCCAGACGGCGGCCGGGAACAGCGAGGCCGCCGTCAGCGACATCGAACCGTCCGGGTCGCGCCCGCTCCAGTGGGTCGCCACCGGGTCGGGCAGCCGGTCGCCGGCGAGCTGCGGGAGCGCGAGCAGCAGCGCCAGTACGCCGAGTGTCCAGACCACCGCCCCCCACAGCGCCCCCCGGCGCACCGGCCGGCTTGAGTAGGGCTCTCCGGCCGGCTCTTCGTTCCTCACGACATCCCCCTGATCAGGTCCACGAGATCGTTCCTGCTGTAGCCGGCCTGGGCCGCGTCCGCGACCAACTGCCGTACCCGCTCGACCAGTTCGGTACGGGTGTCGGCGTCGGTGGCGATCGTGATGCCGCGGCCCCGGCGGAACTCCAGCACCCCCTCGTCGCGCAGGGCGCGCAGCCCGCGCAGGACGGTGTTGGTGTTCACCCCGAGGGCCCGGGAGAGCTCCCGGGCCGGTGGCAGTTTGTCGCCGGGGGCGCATTCGCCCTCCGCGACGGCCCGTCTGATCGCGCCCGCCACCTGCTCGTGCAGGGGGCGGGCGTCGCCAAGGTCCAGCTTCAGCAACATGGTGCTAGTGACGATAGCACCATTCGGTGGTGGTGCCAGTGCCGCTCGGGGTGCGGGTCGCTCGGGGCTCGGGGTTCGGGCCGGTCGGGGTTCGGGCCGGTCGGGGCTACTGTCCGATGAACTCGGACAGTCGGTAGAACTCGGCGGCGAGCTCGGCGCTCCCGCTGATGTCGATGGCGTCGAAGTCCAGCCGTCGCCACAGCCACAGGTTCAACCGCATCGGATCCGCGGAGAACGTGAGGTGCGGCTCCGTCCCGGCGGGGGCTTCGGTGATCCCGTCCGCCGCCACGGTGACGGACCGCTCGGAATCGCCGTAGACGAACTTCACCGCGACCCCCTCCAGGGAGCCCAGCTGGTCGCGGATCGCCGCGTTCCGCGCGACGGATTTGTGGATCAGCTTGGTGTCGATGAATTCGTTCACGCCGTCCGCGGCCAATGCGGAATCGATGGGACTGACCTCGAGGCCGAGTGCCAGTTCCGCGTCCACCCGATGGGTCATGACTTCATGGGCGAGCCGCCGCCGCCAGAATCCCACGGTATTGTCCAGGCCGACCCAGGTGACGGCGGGATCGGAGTCCTCGTGGCTCCTGAGGTCGTTCAGGATATCGGCCAGGGCGGTGTCGAAAGACTCGATCGGATCCTCGGACGACAGCCTGAGAGTGGGCTCCACCTCCTCGAAAGCGGCCCGGTCACTCCCGGCGTGAATGCAGGCGGACCGTTCGACGAACACGGTGGCGACGTGTTCGACGAGTGCCCTCATGTCCCACTCGCCGCAGCTGGGAACGGGCACGCCGAGATTCCCCACCGCGTGCGACCGGAGGAGTGCCGATTCCTCAACAATGTGCCTCATGAATTCGCTGACCATGCCGGGCAGTGTAACAGCGCCGTGCTAGGGTCGGAATGGGGTGTGCGGTGGAATTCGGGCTTCGCGCGGCGAATCGGAACACATGCCCCCAAGGGAATCGTCGGACGCTAGGAACAGAACCCATGGCCCCATCTTCGGGAAGCCCGATTGCGGGCCTCATTTCCCAGGTCCTGCCGGCCGGCGTCGCCGGAGTGGAATCGTGGGTGAATGGCCATGAGATCGAGCTGTTCCCCGCCGAGGAGGAATACATCGCCGGAGCCACCGCGTCCAGGCGCGGCGAATTCCGGGACGTCCGCTGGTGCGCCCGTCAGGCGCTGGGCTCGATGGGCGCGCCGGTCGGTCCGTTGGTCCCCACCGCGACCGGTGCGGAGTTCCTGGTCGGCTATCCGACCTGGCCGCCGGGGTACACCGGCTGTCTGACCCACTGCGACGGGTATCGGGCTGCCGCCGTCGCCGACACCGCCGACGCCCTCGCCCTGGGCATCGACGCCGAACCCCACGACCGTCTCCCCGGGCCGGCCTTGGGCAGGGTGGTCGGCCCCGAGGAACTGGATCTGCTCGCCGCACTGGACTCGGAACGCCCCGGAGTGGCCTGGGACCGGGTCCTGTTCAGTGCGAAGGAGAGCGTCTTCAAGGCCTGGTTCCCGCTGACCCGGCAGTGGTTCGACCTCCGGGACTGCGTGATATCCGTCGACCCGGCCGGCGGGGGCTTCACCGCGGCCCTGCGGCGGGGCTCGGCGGCGACCGCGACGCCCACCCGGCGCGCGATCCTCGGCCGGTGGGCGGTCGGCGGTCCCCGCTCAGGGGGTCACATCGTGACCTCGGCGGTCATCCGATGAACCTGTTGATGACGGTGGCCTTCCCCGTTTCGAGCGCCCGGTCCATCACGTGGCTGCCGACGGCGATGTCGAGCACGCCCAGCCCGAACGGGGAGAAGACGACCGGCTTTCCGTCCGGGAGCGCGACCGTCCCGTTCAGTAGACCGCCCAGCGTGCCGTGGATGAACTCCCTGCTACCGGTGGCCTGTTCGGCCAGGTGCGGGGAGGTGTTCGCCTTCAGGCAGTGCTCGACGTCGTCGACCAGGTTGGTCGACGCCAGGATGACCTCGGGCGGCAGGTCACGCAGCGAGATGTTGAGGACCACCTGGCCCGGTGCGAACCGGTGGTCGGCCGCCACGTACGGTTCGCCCGCGGTGGTCGCGAAGACCACCAGGTCGGCCTTCAAGGCCGTGTTGAGCCCGACCGGCGCGACGTCGAGACCGATCTCCGCACGCACCTGTTCCGCGAACCCCGTGACCCGCTCGTGGTCGAGGTCGTGGGCGACGACGTCGGCGATGTCGACCGTCGAGCTGTGCAGGTGGTCGAGGACGGTGGACGCGATCACCCCGGTGCCGACGACGCCCACCGTGATGCCGGTTCCCCGGCACAGCTGCTCCGCCGCGACCGCCGCCGACGCGGCCGTACGGGCGGCGCTGATGTGCGCGGACTCCAGGCACGCCAGTGGACGGCCGGTCTCGAAGTCGTTGAGGATCAGCACCGCGGACGCCCGCGGGATCCCGCGCGACAGGTTGTCCGGGAAGCTGGAGATCCACTTGATGCCCATCCGGTTGACCCCGGCCCCGATGTAGGCGGGCAGGGCGATGACCCGCGAGTCGGGCTTGTGCGGGAACCGGAGGAAGTAGCTGTCCGGGTTGATGGTGTCGCCGGCGTCGTGCAGGCGGTAGGTCGAGGCGACGATGTCCCGTACTTCCGCCTTGTCGCCGCGGAGGATGTCGGCGATGTCGGGGCCGGCGACGACGATGAAGTCAGACACTGCTGCGCTCCTTGATCAGGGTCGGGTGCTGGTTCAACCACTGCTCCGAGTAGAGGGTGGAGAGGTACTTGTCCCCCAGGTCGGGGGAGATGACGACGATCCGGGAGCCGGGGGGTATCTCGTCCCGCATCCTTCGCACCCCCGCGAGCACCGTGCCGGTCGAACCTCCGACGAGGAGTCCGTAGGTGCGGGCGACGTGGTGGCACTGGGCCACGCTCTCGTTCTCCGGCACGACCACCTTGTGGAAGCTGCCGTCGTCGGAGTAGATCTCCGGCAGCCGGCTGGCGCCGAGGCCGGGGATGTAGCGACGCTCGGAACGCCCCCCGAAGGTCACCGAGCCCTCGGAGTCGACTGCGACCACCTGGTGCGAGAGGCGGTTCTCGCGGCGGTACTCCAGACAGCCCATCAGCGTTCCCGACGTGCCGACGCCGACGAAGAGGTAGTCGATGGCGCCGAGTTCCCGGTCGATCGACCGGGCCGTGGTGTCCCTGTGGGCCTCCACGTTCGCCCGGCTCCGGTACTGGTTCAGCCACACCAGGTGCGGGTCGGCGTTCAGCATGTCGCCGACGAGGGCGATGCGCTGGTGGAGGAAGCCCCCGTTCGCGTCGGGTTCCTCGACGATGACGACGTCCGCCCCCAGGGCTTCCATCGCCAGCACCGCCGATTCGACCGTGTTCAGGTCGGAGACGATGGTCAGCGGGTAGCCCTTGATCGCGCAGACGACGCTGAGCGCGATCCCGAGGTTCCCCGAGGAGGACTCGACGATCCGGCTCGTGCCGGGGACCAGGGTCCCCGCCTTCTCGGCCTGTTCGACGAGGTTCACGGCGGCCTTGAACTTGATCGAGCTCGCGGGATTGAGCCCCTCGATCTTCAGGAAGACGTCCGAACCGGGCAGAAAGTCGGGGAGCGTCAGGAACACGTCGTCGTTGACGATTTCCGTCGCGTTCTGGTAGATCAACTGGACATCCTTCCAACAGCGTCTGCGGAGTGGAGGGCGGCCCGGAGCCCGATCGACCTCAACAACCCGAGGGGGCGGATCACTTGGCGGACAGGGCCGGCTCGCGCTCGGCGTCGAGGGGCTCCGAACCCTGGTCCGCGAGCGCTGCCTCGTCCGCCAGCATCCGCTTCTCCGCGTGCTCGGGCAGTGCCCAGCGGTAGAGCGGCGCGGCCAGGGCGCTGCTGATGAACGCGACCAGCACCAGCATGGAGAAGACCTCCTGACTGATCATCCCCTGGGCCAGGCCGATGTTGATGAAGATCAGGATCATCATGCCGCGGGCGTTCATCAGACCCCCGAGGGCGAGGGAGGTGCGCCAGGGGAGGCCGCTCCCGCGCATGGCCAGGCCGCAGCCGACGTACTTCCCGAACAGTCCCACGGCGAGGATGAGCAGGAAGGGACCGGTCGTGGCCCATCCGCCGAGCGCGTTCAGCTGGGTGTTCAGGCCGGAGAAGGCGAAGAAGATCGGGAGCAGGAGAACGCTGACGACATCCATCATCCGCTTCTGCAACGCCTCACGGAAGGCGGGGTTCCTCGGCATGGCGAGTCCG
This sequence comes from Kitasatospora sp. NPDC058162, assembly GCF_042884005.1. NCBI lineage: Bacteria > Bacillati > Actinomycetota > Actinomycetes > Kitasatosporales > Streptomycetaceae > Kitasatospora > Kitasatospora sp. NPDC058162. Next base: position 19,282 of record NZ_JBHVUS010000022.1, on the reverse strand, counting down.
GCCACGAATCCGCCGAACACCGAGTAGACGCCGATGTAGTCCGTGAACAGCCCGGCCGCCAGCGTGATCCCGAGCACCAGGTACAACTGGTCGTGGCCGAACCTGCCGGTCCGCTCGACCCGGGCCCCGAGCGGCCGCAGCAGGCGGGCGACGCCGAGGAGCATGACCGCCACGAAGACGACGGTGAGGCCGATCGTCCGGAGGGCGCCCGCGCTGCCGGAGTTGGCGTGCACGGCCGAGAGCACGGCGAGGAAGCACCAGGCCGCGGCGTCGTCGAACGACGCGCCGAGCAGTGCCATCCGCCCCAGCGAGGTGTTCTGCAGGTTCCGCTCGTACAGGATGCGGGCCAGCATCGGCAGCGCGGTGATGGACAGGGCGCCGCCGATGAAGAGCGCGAACTCGAGGGTGCCCACTTCGGCGGTGGACAGCCGGTCGTGCAGCAGCCACCCGACACCCGCACCCATCAGTACGGACGGGACGATGCCGGAGACCGCCAGTAGACCGGCCCGCCTCGTCTCCCGGCGCGCGTTGCCGCCGCTGTGGTCGAAGCCCGCACCGACCAGGAACATGAACAGCATCAGGCCGATGGTGCTCAGCACGTAGAGGACGGGTTTGACCTCCTTCGGGAAGACGAACTGCTGCGCACCGGGGAACACGGCGCCGAACAGCGTCGGGCCGAGCAGTACACCGGAGACCATCTCCCCGAGCACTCGGGGCTGCTTCACCAGGACCGCCAGGCGACCGCACGCCCAGGAGGCGGCCATGATGACGATGATCGCCGGGAGGACCTTGAGGAGCAGCTCGAGGTTCTTGTCCGTGACCGCCGCAGCGATCTGAACGGATCTGGACATACCTATCCCCACGTCGGAATTGCCTGTCGTTCTCGGTCCCGGCCGGGGGGGGGGGGGGCGCCCGGCCCCCCGCCCGGGGGGGGGGGCCGGCGGGGGCCGCGGCCGGACAGGGAGTCCGTGTCCACCCCCGCGAGAACCAACACGGCGGGG
>NZ_JBHVUS010000022.1:0-18271 GCF_042884005.1 Kitasatospora sp. NPDC058162 | reverse complement strand
GTCGGTCCGGGCGGGTGGGCCGTGCCCGGCGGCCCGCCCGGCCACCCGGCCGGGGACGGCGGAACGTCCGTCAGATCTCGTACTCGGTTCCCACGCCGTCGAACCGCAGCCGGGCCTGGATGACGACGCGTTCGCCGTTCTTGTCGAATCCCCGCAGCAGGCCGGCCTCGAAGAGGCGGATGATGATCTGCGAACTGACCTCGGAGCGCTCGGCGTTGCTCAGCGCGCTCTCCAGCTCCTTGAACCCGATGCCCTCGCGCTGCATGCGCTGGAGTATCTGCTGGTGCCGCTCGTCCACCGTCCACTTGGGCATGTCGCGCCCGGCCTCGTTCGCCAGCACCTGCTTGGGCAGCAGCCGGAACTCCACCGGGTCGATCTTGTAGTACGGCTTGAGGAGGACCTCCTGCCCCACCCATTCGAGTCGCTGGATGCTCCGCAGCGCCTTGTTGAGGTCCGCCACCCACCGGACGCGGGCCGGGATCAGCTCGTCGTCGGAGAACTCGGAGCTCAGCTCCGGGCGCTGGTGCCGGCCGATGCTCATCATCGTGCTGGCGCGATCGCGGAACTCCTCGGCCGACTGCCCCGTGGTGTCCTCCGAGTTGACCAGCATGTCGAACCAGCGGCGGCGCTCGACCCGGCTGTCGTCCGTGTCCTGGATCCTGCGGTTCGCCCAGAACGCGGAGTCCGGCTCGCTGAACGAGGCCATCGTGTAGAAGGCGGACAGGAACTCGTGGTACTTCTCGTAGGTCTCCCGGTAGGCCCGGTTGTACCAGTCGTGCACGACCTCGGCCTCTTCGCCGTGGGTGCTGATGCGGTCGATCGCCGCTGCGGCGGAGACCGCCGACTGAGTGGCCATCTGGACGCCCTGCGAGAACAGCGGGTCCGTGAAGGCGGCCGAGTCGCCGCTGAGGAACCAGCGCCCGCTGGAGTACAGCTCCGAGTCGTAGGACCAGTCGTGCACGATGCGCACCTCGTCGCACCGTTCGGCCCCGTCCAGGATGGCCATCGCGCGGTCGGCCTTGGCGAGCGTCGAGGTGTAGAACTCCTCGAAGCCGCGCTCCTTCACCTCGTCGGCCTTCGACCGGTCCACCACCAGACCGACGCTGTACAGGTCGCCCTTGAGCGGGATCATCCACACCCAGCCGTCCTCGAAGGTGATCGAGTACGTGGTGCCCTTGAGGTCGCCCTCGAACGGATCCGCCTTCTTGAAGTACGACCAGATCGCGAAGCTCCGGAAGTACTCGTCGTAGCGGCGCTTCTTCAACTGCCGCGCGAGTGGGCCGCCCGAGCCGCCGGCGTCGATGACGTAGTCGAAGGAGTCCTCCAGGTTCTCGCCGTCCAGGCGGTACCCGACGGTGACCCGGTCCGGGTCGGAGACGTCCACGGTGGTCACGGGCGTGTCCATGTGCACGGGGATGCCGCGCTCGCGGACCTCGTCCACGAGCATCTGGTCGAACACCTTGCGGTCGACCTGGATGGCGTGGTCGAGCACCCAGGGTGCCGTCCGCGGGGTGGAGAAGGAGAAGGTCCAGGGCACCTCGCCCTTGCCCCAGAGGAACGTCGCCGACGGCTTCTTGACGAAGCCGGCCTCCTCGATCTTCTCCTCCAGGCCGAGGCGGTTGAAGAGGGAGAGCGAGCCCGGCAGGAAGGACTCCCCGATCCGGTAGCGCGGGAAGTCGCCCCGCTCGAAGACCACGGCCTCGTGCCCGAGTCGGTTCAGGGTGAGCGCCGCGGTACAGCCGGTCGGTCCGGCGCCGATGATGGCGACACGCTGCTGGTTCATGACGGTGTCCTTACGGGATCAGTGGGTGGGGAGGGACTTGATGCGGCTGGGGGCCAGGTAGGAGCGGCCGTCCACGGCGTCCTCGAAGAGGGTGAGACCGGCCTGGACGCGACAGTCGTCGCCCACCGTCACGCCGGGCGCCAGCTGGCAGCCGATGCCGAAGAAGTTCCCGGAACCGATCGTGACCGAGTTCCCGGTGTGGAAGTTCGGCGAGATGAAGTTCGACGAGCCGATCCTGGAGTGGTGTCCGATGCTGGACCGGTAGTTCAGGACGTTGAAGCTGCCGAAGGTGGCGTTGACCCCGACGTAGTTGTCGGGTCCGATGACGTTCCCGACCCCCCGGAGCGCGCCGTCCTCGACGGTGGAGGAGGGGTGGACCACGTTGATCGCGTCGAGGTTCCGGGCCTCCACGACGTCCCGGACGAGTTCCGCCCGGCGCTCCGGGGCGGACACCGCCAGGACGACCGCGGTGCCCTCGGCCGGGTGGTCCCGGGAGATCCTCGACCACTGTCCGTCCGGTACGACGACCTCCTCGCCCTCCAGGGCGAGGAAGCGGTCGACGGTGTGCCCCGCGTCGCGCACGTAGCGGGCGACTTCGAGGGCGAACTTGGCTGCCCCCAGGATGACGACATCAGCCACGGTTGATCTTCCTGTCCTTCTTGAAACGGGCGGAGACGGCCGTCCGGGCGACGATCGACACCTTGGCCGGCATCTTGAACGGCTCCACCTTCCCGTCGAGGAAGGTGCGGACGTGGTGCCGCAGTTCCGCTTTGGAGAGGTCGCGGGCCGGCACGACCTCGACGTGGACCGCCTGGCCGGTGATGGCGTTGGGCATGCCGAAGACCACGCAGTCGGAGATCTCGGGGCTGCCGAGGAGGATGGACTCCAGTTCGAGCGGCAGGACCTTCTCGCCGCCGACGTTGATGACCTCCGCGGCCCGGCCCTTGACCTTGAGGTAGCCGTCCCCGGTCTCCTCGACCAGGTCACCGGTGCGGAACCAGCCGTCCTCCGTGACGGCCTCGTTCGAGTAGTTCAGGTACCCCAGGAACTGGGTCCTGGTCCGCAGTTGGAGCTCACCGTCGACGACGCGGTACTCGGAGCCGTCGTCCTCGATCCGGAAGGAGGTGCTGGAGGACGACTTGCTGCTGGTGGTCGAGATGCCGGTCTCGCTCGTCCCGAACGTCTGCAGCAGCCTCGCCCCCGGAATCGCCGCGTGCACCCGCCGGAGGAGTTCCTCCTGCATCGGCTCGGTCCCGTACGTGATGAGCTTCAGGCTCGACAGATCGTGTTGCCGGTGGAAGCCGCCGATCAGGACGAGGTTCAGGAAGGTCGGGCTGGTCGGAAGCAGCCTGATGCCGTACCGCTCGACCAGCGAGCAGATCTCACCGGGGGTCCGCTCCGCGGGGATGACCGCGCTCGCCCGCGAACTCAGCACGCCCAGCAGCGAGTTGATCCCGCCGATGTGGTCGGCCAACAGGAACAGCAGGATGTTGCGCGGGGTCCGACTGAAGTGCCCGGACGACTTGACCTTCTCCGCGAAGAGAGCGTCGAGATCGTGCAGGATGGCCTTCGGCTTCCCGGTCGAGCCGCTGGAGAGCAGGATGAGACCGGACTGCCCGCCCGCTCTGAGGACGCCGATGCGCTCGGACTCCGCACCGTCGACCGGATCGTAGCGCTCGACGGTGACCTCGTCGCCCACCTCGACGACGAACTCGGCACGGCAGGTGTTCCGGACGGCGTCGTAGCTGATCTCGGTGAACGACACGACGGGGATGACGATGTTCCTGCGCAGGTAGAGCGCGTAGAACGCCGCGATCTGCGAGAAGGAGAAGTCCCCGTGCAGGACGACCGTCGCCCCGGCGTCCATCCCGGCGGCGTCGAACGCCGTCCCCAGCCGGTCGATCTCGTCCGCCAGCTCCGCGTAGGAACGGCTGGTGCCGCGGTCGATGACAGCGACGCGGTCGTTCAGGATCCTCAATCGGGCCGTCAGCGTGTCGCGCACTAGCGCACTCCTCCCAGGTAGATCGTTTCGCCGGTGACGAACCCGGACTGTTCCGACGTCAGGAACTCCACCGGACCGACCAGGTCGTCGAGCTCGCAGACCCGGTCGATGGTCTGGCGCGCGAGCACGTTCGCCCTGGCCTCCTCGGGGAGGGTCCGGGTCAGGACCGTCCTGACCAGCGGCAGCCCGAGCGCGTTCACCCGGACACCGAAGGGAGCCAGCTCCTTGCTCATGACCCGGGTCGCCTGTTCGACGGCGCTCTTGCTCGCCGAGTAGGCCAGCTGGCCGTCGAGCGACCACGGGACGGCGACGGTGGAGATGTTGAGGATGGACGTACTCGCCCGGTCGCTCTTCTGCAGGAGCTTGGTCGCTTCGCGGCTGCACGCGAGCACGGCGAAGAAGTTGATCTCGAAGATGCTCCGGGTCGTCGCCTCCGGGGTCAGCATGAAGTGGTTCATGGTGGCGGTGCCCGCGTTGTTGACCAGGCTGTCGAGGTGACCGAACTCCTGCCGGATCGACCGGAACATGCGCCTCAGCTGCGTCGGGTCGGTCAGGTCCGACTCGAAGTGGCGGTACGCGGGGTGCTCGATCGAGGAGGGGCGCCTGCTGCAGCCGATCACGGTGTCCCCGCGCCGCAGGAAGTGCTCCGCCAGGGACTTTCCGATACCGGTGCGGGTCCCGGTGATCAACATCGTTGTCATGGTGTCGCGGCCGTTCAGACGCCGGTCACGACTCCGGCCTCCGCGAGCTCACCGCCGGCGAACTCTATGAGCCGGCGGGTGCTGCTGAAGGGGCTGATCCGCTGCGAGACCGCCTTCTCCGAGGTCAGCGAGATCTCGACGTCGAACTCGTCCTCGATCGCCTCCTCCACACGCGCCAGGAAGTTCACCAGCTGCATGGAGTCGAAGACGGCCGAGTTCCCGTAGAAGCTCAGCTCCAGCGGTTCGTCCGTGGGGATCTTCTCCTCCCGCCGCTCATTCAGTTCACCGATGACGCCGAGGATGATGTCGAGCAAACGGTCCTGCATGGTCTTCTCCTTGCGGGGTTCAGGGGTGTGCGGGCCGGGCGGGAGCTCAGGAGACCGCAGCGGCCGGCTCCGCCGCCGGATCGGCCTGTGCGAGCTTCTGGCCCACCGCCACGATCAGGCCGGCCGCGGCGGCGAAGATCGCCGCGAGGACGACCATTCCGGTCGCCCCCCAGGTGATGAGCACGGCGACCAGGGCGGGCCCGACGATGTTCGAGATGGATCCGCCGAGGCTGAAGACGGCCAGGTACTCGGCCCGCTTGGACTCCGGCGCGTGGCGGATGGACAGCTCCCACGCCCCCGCGCCCTGGAAGAGCTCTCCGCAGGTGAGCAGAACGGTCGCCGCCAGCAGGATCGTGACACTCAGCCAGACACCGGTGTACAGGGTCGGGATCAGCGCCAGGCTGAAGAGTCCGAGCATCACGCCGGAGCGCAGGAGCGACCTGGTGCCGTCCGCGCTGCTCTTGATGTTCTTCGCGAAGTGCACCTGGAAGACGATGGCCAGGACGGTGTTGACGAAGACGAGGACACTGAGCAGGCCCTCGGGCGCGTTCGTCGACTCGACGAGCCACAAGGGGATGGCGACACCGAGCAGGACCGGGTGCAGGAAGAGGATCCCGTTGACGGCGGAGAGCGCCAGGTACTTGCGGTCCTTCGCGACGTCGAGGAGCCCGCCGTACCACTTCTGCGTGGCCGGCTCCGAGGACGAGGTGTCGACGTCCAGGAAGCGGAACACCACGGACGACAGCACGCTGCAAGCGGCTCCGGCCAGGATGACCGACCGCAGCCAGGGCAGGCCGCCCACGGAGATCAGCGGTGCCGCCGCGAGGGTGCCGGCCGACATCCCGATGTTGATGACGGAGCTGATCACGCCGAGCATCCGGGTGCGGTCGGCACTACCGGCGGTCGTGTTGACGAGCATCTGGACCATCGGGAAGATCGGGCCCTGCGAGACCATGACCATGGACGCACACAGGGTGAACGTCACCGGCCCGGTGCAGAAGGCCAGCGCCACCAGCCAGGACGCGCGCCACAGTTGGAGCGTCCGGAGCAGGGTGAGCGGGCCCAGACGCTTCGCCAGGAGCGTGACGGGAACGGTGGTGAGGAACCCGACGAGGCCGGCGATGGTCAGACCCAGTCCGACCTGGGCCGCGGTCAGGCCGATGCCCTTCAGGAAGTAGAGCGTGCTGCCGGTCAGGTAGAACCCACTGCCGGAGGCGTTGACCACGACGCCGACGGCGATGATGCGGTGGTTCTTCCCGGGGAGCGAGTAGTCGCTGACCAGCTTCTTGACGGCGTCCTTGATCATCGGCCGGCCGCCGACGAGTCGAACGGGGTGAGCCGGATCTCGATGAGTGACTCCGCCTTGTCGAGGATGCTGCCGCACTCCTCGGGGGTCGCGGCCGCGACCACGACCGCGAGCACGCGCGGTTCGAGGCCGCGCGGGGGGAGCCGGAGCGGGGTGGGCGGCTGGATCAGGCGCACCACCTCCACGACGCCTTCGAGCTGTTCCGCCGCGGTGGTGTCGACGGACTCGACGACCCCGTCCTCGGCCGGGAAGAGGAACCTGATCTCGACGCACCGGTCGCGCTGCGGCGTGACGTCGGGGCGGTGCCCCAGGGCGATCGACGCCGCGGCGGCAGTGAGGTCGATGCCCGTGGCCAGGAAGCCCAGACGGGGGATGAAGTCACCGCCGAGCCGGCCGTTCAACTCGATGAGCTTGGGCCCCGACGCGGTCAGCCGGACCTCCGCGTGCGTCACGCCGTCGGTGATGCCCAGATCGTGGTGGGTCCGGGTGAGCATCTGCGTCACCTGGTCCGCCCACTCCTCGTCACGCCACGGCGCGACGAGGTGCCCCACCTCCTGGCAGTAGGGCTCGAACCCCAAGCGCTTGCGCGCCACGTTCACCGGCTGCACCTCGCCCCGGAAGACCACGGAGTCGACGCTGATCTCCGGACCGTCGACGAACTCCTCGACGATCGAACCGCCGAGGGGGGTGAGGCCGGGGAACGAGCTCGCCGCCGTCATGGCGAAGTGCTCGACGAGCTCCTCCCGCGTCGCGGCCTGTGCCACGCCCACGCTGCCGGCGAGCGAACGCGGCTTGACGACGACCGGGAAGCCGAAGGCCTCGGCGGCCGCCAGGGCCTCCTCCTGACTGTCGACGCGCGCGAACCTGACCAGGCCGGTGGTCTGGAGGCGCCGCGTGGAGAGCTTGTCCCGGCAGTTCGAGGCCGCCGTCGGTGACATGTGGCGCATGCCCAGCCGTTCCGCCGCCGCCGCGGTGTCCTCCAGGAGGACTTCGGCCCAGGTCATGACCCCGACGTTGCCCCCGTGTTCCGCGAACAGGTCGCCGATCGCCGTCACCAGCGAATCGGCCGTGGTGTCCGGGACCTGCCGGTGCGCCGTGACGTACTCGCGCTCCCACGTCGCTTCCGAGGTGCTGACGAGGGCGATCCGGGCGACGCGGGAGATCGCCTTGAACGCGTACTCGCGGTAGGCGCGCTCACCGGACCCGATGAGGACGACCAGCTCGGGACCGTTCGGGTCGACCGGCCGGCAGCGGAAGTCGAACTCGGCGACGGTCCGCTCCAGCTTCGCCAGGACCTCGGCGCCGGACCGCCCGCGGAACCGGAACCGCGCACCGGAGTTCTCGTAACCGTGCTCGTAACCCGGGGTGCTGACGAGGGTCCGGCCCCTGACCGGGCGCACCGTGGTGTACGGGCCCTGCTCGGGCGCGAGGGCGAGCTCGGACGAGACGACCCGGCACGGCTTGGCCTCCGGCGTGGAGACCAGCAGCCAACCGACCCGCTCGGTCTCGTCGACGGGCGGCATCGAGCGCGCCTCGGCGGGAACCGACTCCCCGGCCTGGAGCGCGAAGGTGGCCTTCATGAGGTCGATTCCGTGGACCTCACGCCAGAGGAAGGGGATCTCCGCCCCGCCGGGACGGGCGCCGATCTCCAGGAACTGCACCTCCGGCGCCTCCTGCGGGCCGGAGACGAAGAGCTCCAGGTGGAAGACGACGGGGTCGGCGCTGAGGGCCGCGGTCGTCCGGGTGGTGAAGTCCTCGAGGCGGGACAGCAGCACCGGGTCGTCCACCTCGACCGACCCCAGCGGCTTCCCCTCGGTGTACGCGAAGCAGGTGTTGACGTACCGCGAGGCCCGCCAGGCCCCGAGCCCGAGTCCGTCCCCCAGGCTGACCCCGTCGACGTGCAGGATCTCGTGCGGCAGGTAGGGCTGCACCAGGAGGAACTCGTCCGGCGGGAAGACGAATGCGGCGAGGTCGTCGGCGGAGTCGAGGCGGGTGACCCCGATGCTGGAGGTGCCGCGGGCCGGCTTGAGCAGGACGGGCCAGCCGTGCTCCTCGGCGAACGACCGCACCACCTGGTGGTCGACCGCGTGCACGGTCGCGGGCACGGCGACACCGGCCGCGGCCAGACGCTGCGCCATGACCAGCTTGTCGCGGAACGGCGCGAGGTCCGCCGGGGTCTGACCGGGGACACCGAGTTCCTCGCGGAGGACGGCGGCGAGGTCGAGGTCCGATTCGTTGAGCGCGATGATCCGGTCCGGCACGCCGTACTCGGCGACGAGGTCCGCGACGGCGCCCCGCAGCAGGGGCTCGTCCTCGGTGCTGGCGATCTCCTTCACCGCGGTCGCCGTGCCGGGAATCGAGCCGAGCGACCATGGCGCGGCAATGTACGTGACCGTGTCGGCGGTGTGGTCGACGTACGACTCGTACTCCGCGAAACGGTCAGTCCATTGATGCAGGATCATGACGTGCTTTGACACTATTCCTCCAGGACAGTGCAGCGGGTGGACGGGTGACTGGTGGTTCGACCAGCCGGAAGTTCGTTGGGGGCGGGGTATCCGGTCGTCCCGGAGGCGGCGTCGGCGGCGATCGGGGCCGCCCTGGCGTCAGGGCGCGCAGGGTCCGACCGGCGTCGTGCTCCGGGCCGTTCGGTCGGCGCTCCACCCGCTCACCGTCGGAAGGGGCGGCACGGTGACAGTGCTCGCGGGCGCGCTGCACCCGGTCACGGCGAAGCCGGGGAGGGCGACCCGGCCGTCGACCGTTGTCTGACCCTCCCCGGTCGCCCGGTGTCCGCGCAGCGGGGCCGCTTGGCCGGCGCCCGGACCTACTCGGACCGGGGGGCCGGCTCCTGTGCCGCGGAGAGGATGATCTCCTCGATCGTTCGGAGGATGCCGGAGATCCGCTCGTAGCCGGTGGCCGAGGAGTTCTCCTGGAGCGTCGAGACGATGGCCTCGCCCTCCTGTACCTGGAGGTAGAGCGGCGCGCCGATGTTGCGGCCGGTGGTACCGGTCTCCAGGCCCTCGGGGACGGAGAGCTGGTCCTTCTGGTACTCGCCCATGTAGTTGAAGAAGTAGGTGAAGAGCCCGCTCACTGATCCGTCGAAGCAGCCGTTCACCGTGCCCGTGAAGCCGTGTTCGGCCGCGATCTCCAGCATGTCGTCGACGTGGTACTCGCCGTGCCGGTAGGACCTGAACAGCTCCCAGTGGAGCTTGCCGGCGAAGGCGCCGAACGGCTCGTCCGGGTCGATCGGGACGACCAGCGGGATGACCTGGTCCTGGGTGGTGAGCAGCTTCTCCCAGCGCGGGTCGCTGCGGTTGTTGGTGAAGACCGCGACCATGATCTCGCCCAGGCCGTCGTACTGCGCGGCGGCGCGGCAGTAGGCGCTGAGCATGACCGAGGGGAGCGACAGCTGGTGGGCCCGGGCGACCAGGGTGGCGGCGTCGGTGAGCTCCGCGGTGCCGTACCGGCCCCAACGGCCGTTGACCGACTCGGGTGCCCCGTCCCGCACCATGGCCGGCGCCTTGCCGAAGATCTTCTGCCAGTGCTTGCGGGCCGACCGCCGGCGGGTGCCGTTGGCTTCGGACCACTGCTCCGCCGCCAGTGCCCGGCAGGTCGGGACCTCGCCGTCCGGGAGGGCGCCCACCGAGAGGAGGGTCAGGAACTCCCGCCGCAACTGGTTGACCGACCAGCCGTCGGTGGCGACGTGGTGGAGACAGACGGCCAGCCAGCGGAGCTCGCCGTTCTCGGTCACCAGCGCCGTCCGCCAGGGGAGTTCGACGGTGATGTCGAAAGGGGTGGCGCCGAGGGAATCCGCCACCCGTACCGGATCGGACTCCCGGGGCGGGCCGGCGACGGTGACCGGTCGAGGCGGGAGGACGATCTGTACGGGAGTTCCGCCGCCGATGTCCTCGTACCGGGTACGAAGTGCCTCGTGCCGGTCCTGGAGGGCGGTCAGGGCTTCCTCGACCTGTCGGACCGTGGTACCCGCGGGCAGTTCCCACACCTGGGGGAGGTTGGCCGCCAAGGGGTCGATGCTTTGAATGGAACGCAGGAGCGACAGTTGCCCGAAGGTAATGGGAGCTCTGGCAACTTCAATTGCATGCATGTGAAACAACCTAATCGCAGCACCGATGCATTGGGGATCTCGGCGGTCGAAGGACTGGTGTTTCGCCGCGGCCTTTCACCCGGGCCGCAGCGGTATCCAGAATGGACGGTCGGGCGGATCCCCGAATCGCCTTCATTTCAGACCTGACGTATCGACGCCACAACCTAGCCGCAACGGCTGGGGACTGGCAACAGGTTCAGGACAAGTTCCATCAATGTCCGGTTTGCGGCCCTGTCCCGAGGTTCCGGGGGACGGGTTTCGCCCGGTTTGGTCACGCGTGCGGTCCGCCGGACCGGAGGCGCTCCGTCGTCTGACGGTCCGACACAGTTCGCTGCCGCGCCCGGTCGTTGGGCCCGGTGCGGGGCGGGTTCCGGAGGTCTCTGCCGGTCCGGGCGGGGGTCGAGTGGTCGGCGGGCCCCTCCTCGCGGTTCGGGTGCGAGTGGTTCACCGAATCCACACAAGGCCGGCCCGGGTCGCGGATCGGATACACAGGGTGATCGCCGCTTGATCGCCGCCGACGTGGCGTCATGCCCTCGCTCGGAACGAGTGTTGACGATCCGTCAGGCAATCGGAGCGCCTTTGTCCAATGCAGAACTGTTACGCCGAGTACATGTTGTCGAAATAGTGCGGAGCGGCCATCCTGGGGGTATCTGTCCGTTTTTTCGCCAGGAAAAGACATGGGGTACGGGACCGCCCTGATCTGGAAAGTCGGACGTGCAACACGCGTAGATTTTTCGACCCTTCTCCGACCAGCGCGTTCGTGCTAGCGTGAAGATCATCCTCGGGCTGACCTGCCAAACGCCCTTATGAGCAAAAGGATCTGCAGTGGTATCACCTCGGACCCTCATCGTTTCTCCGCAAAAGACGGGAACTCATCTCATCCAGGAGCTGATGCTCGAACTGGACTACCGCATAGTGGGCGCGACGCGACCGTCCGAGCGCAATATCCCGGTATTCGACACGGCCCAGCGCAAGAAGATCGCGGCACTGGTCCACTCGCCGGAGGTCCTCGCCGAGATCTGCAGCACCGAGGGCACGCCGGAATTCGTGCAGCGCACCGACGAGGCGTGGTCCGCCCTCTCCTGGAGCTGGTACCGGAGGTTCGGCCAGCCGGTCGCCAACCGTTACGGGCAGGACCGGTACGACCAGGTCGACATCACCGCGACCAACCCCAGGATCTCCAGCACGCGGTTCGACGAGACCCCCGAGGGGCTGTGCTGGATCTGGCACGACCTGGACATCTCCAAGGTCGACGGAAGCTTCATCGGCGAGTGGTGCGACACGGCCGAGCCGCCGGTCATCCTGAACTACCGGGATCCTCGTGACGCGCTGGTCTCCCTCATCAACTTCGTTGAGGGGAAGACCCCCAAGGGGTTCGGCAACTTCTACGAGCGACGCGTGTTCAACGCCATCCTGTTGGGCAAGTCGACCATGCACGAGAAGATCGACTACGCCCTGCGGGACCCGTACTTCCTGGCCCGGACCGAGTTCGAGAAGTCGCTCTGGCTGCTGAACCACCCCGGCGTCTGCAAGGTCCGGTACGAGGACCTGGTCGGCCCCCGCGGCGGCGGTTCGCGGCAGGTGCAGGTCGACACGGTGGGCCGGGTCCTGCAGCACGTCGGCGCCGGCGACCAGGACGCGGAGAAGATCGCCGACCGGATCTACAACACCGACTCGTGGAGCTTCCACAAGGGCGGCACCGGCGGCTGGCGCGAGGCGTTCAGCCCCGCCAACGAGAAGCTCTTCAACGAGCTGTACGGCGATGTCCTCGCCCAGTACGGATACGAGTGATGACGGAGCTCGCGGTGGATCGGCGGACCCCGTCCTTCATACTCCTCGGTGGATTCGGCGTCGTCTGCCGTAACCCCTTGTACCTGCGTGAACTGAAGCGGCGCGGGATCGACGTCCTCCTGCTGACGCCGTCCGGCTGGCGCGGCGAGGCACTGGCCGCCATGAAGGACTCCGCCCATCCGGCGTCCCTGATCGACGAGATCGGCTTCGTGGACGGCGCGCTCGGTACGGAGGGCTCGTTCACGGCGGGAGTGATCGCGAAGGCCCAGCAGTGGCGGGCCACGCGTGACATCGTCGGGGTCTACGCGGTGGGCGAGGTCCTGGTCGAGCAGGCGGGGATCGTGGCCGACGCGCTCGGCCTGCGTTCACCGGGGCTGCGGGCGACCCGTACCTGCCGGAACAAGTACCTCCAGCGCTGGTACCTTGACGAGTTCAGCCCGCTGTCGGTCACCCTGCCGCCGGGCGAGCGCGATGCGCTGTCCCGGGAATCCGTCCGGTTCCCGGCGGTGGTCAAGCCCTCCGGGCGACACTCCAGCTCGGGCGTGGAGACGGTCGGCGGGTGGACGGAGCTCCAGCAGGTCCTCCCCTCCTACCCGGAGCACGAGACGCTGCTCGTCGAGCAGCGCGTCTCCGGCCAGGAGTTCTCGGTGGAGAGCCTGGTCCAGGACGGCGAGCTGGTCTTCTCCTCGGTGACGCGCAAGGAGACCACGGACTCCCACGCGCAGACGTTCGTGGAACTCGTGCACAGTGTTCCGAGCGCCCGGGAGAACGAGGCGGAGCTGCTCCTCGCCGCGAACCGCGGTCTGCTGGAGCGGCTCGACTTCCGGAACGGGATCGCCCACAGCGAATGGCGCGTCGGCGACGACGGGAAGCCGTTCCTGATGGAGGTCGCCGCGCGCACTCCCGGTGACGGGCTCCTGGCGCTCTACGAGCTCGCGACCGGGGCGGCCATGGAGCCGGCCATCATGGACATCGCACTCGGCGAGGCCACCAGCTACCCCCGGCCGCGCCGCTACGCGCGCCAGGTCTACCTGGAGCACCCGGTCGGCGTGCTCGCGGACGTCGTTGTCGATTGGCCGGGAGTGCAGCCGAGTTGGGTCGGGGAGAGCGGCATCTGGCCCGACCTCACCCCGGGTGAGCAGTCGGACGAGGGCGCGCTGCGGGCCGTGCTCGTGCTGAAGGACCGCGGCACCCTTCTCGGTCCCCTGAAGAGCTCCGACGACCGAGCGGTGAGCTTCCTCATCGACGCGCCGGACCCGCAGGAGCTCGACCTGCTCGAACGGCGGGTCCGTGCCGCGATCACGATCCGCTGCACGACCGGCTGAACCGTGCCGGTCGAATCCGGCCGGCAACCGCTCGACGCGAGCGAGCGGTGGGGCCGCGGCTGTTGTGACCCCGGCCGCGGGCTCACCGTCCGCCGGATCCTCGCGACCGGATGACCGGAGCCGAAGCCCGAGGGGTTTCGGTGTCCCCAGGGCCCGTCTTCAGAGCTGATCAAGTGGTGAGGCAATGATGCGGCCCCGGCCGCCGGACACGACGAGCCCGCGAGTCCCCACCGGGCCGCTGTGACCGCCGCCTCGATCCCGCTGTGGATCCGACCCCGAAGACGACTCCTAGGAGACACCCGTGGCTGAACCCGTCCCGCTGGAGCGCCGCGCCCTGCTGCAGTCGCCGGACTTCCGGCGCCTGTGGGCAGGCGACTCGGCCGCCCGACTCGGTTACCAGATCGCGCAGTTCGCCCTGCCCCTGATGGCGGTGACACTCCTGCACGTCAGCGCGACCAAGGTGGGACTGGTCTCCGCCTCACAGTTCGTCCCGGTCATCGCGCTCTCGCTCGTCGCGGGAAGCATGGTGGACCGGATATCCGCACGGCGCCTGCTGGTCGTCTGCAACCTGGTCAGGGGCGCCGCGCTGGGCCTGCTGGGGCTGATCTCCGCACTCGTCGGCCTCAGCTTCTGGGCTCTGCTGCTCGTCGCGGTGCTCGTCGGCTCCGCCACCGTCTTCTACGACGTCGGCTACCAGTCCACGGTGCCCAGGGTCCTCTCGGTCTCCGAGCTGGTCTCCGGGAACGGGCTGCTGCAGGCCACCAACTCGGTGACCCAGATGGCCGGTCCCGCCCTGGCGGGCTTCCTCGTGCAGGCCGCAGGCCTGCCGAGCGCGGTCGGGGTCACCGCCGGGCTCTTCACGGCGGCGGTCCTGAGCTTCTGGTCCTTCGGCAGCCGGGAAGAGGCCGGCGAGCGGACGGCACGGCCGAAGGTCTCCATCCGTGACGGTCTGCGCTTCACGCTCAAGACCCGTGCCGTCCGCGACCTGTGCCTGCAGTCGGGGCTCTACAATCTGCACGAGGAAGCGTTCCTGACGGCATTCATGATCTACGCCGTCCGGACCCAGCACGTCTCGGGCGGTGTGGTCGGGGTGATCCTGGGGATCGGTAGTATCGGCGCGCTCCTCGGTTCGCTGCTCGCCGGCCGCCTCTCCGAGCGGCTGCACGCCGGAATGGCGGTCACGACGGCGCTCCTGGTGGCTGCGGCCTCCTTCCTCGTCGGTCGACTGGCCGCCGCCGTGGTCCTGCCGCTGCTGGCCCTCACCGCTGCGTTCGTCATCAACGGGGTCGCGTCCGCGGTCTACAACGTGTTCGCCATCAGCCTGCGCCAAGCGGTCCCGCCGGCCGAGTACCTGGGCTCCGTGACCGCGAGCTACCGACTGGTCTCGTTCGGGACCATCCCCTTGGGCGCACTGGTCGGCGGCGTGCTCGTGGACTGGGCCGGAGCCTCCAGGGCCCTGCTGCTGATCAGCATCTCGATGACCGTGTCGTGCTGCATGCTCTTCACGTCTCCGTTGCGCCGGATCGCGAGCATGGCCGAGGCTCAGCAGGTCTTCGGAACGCCCGAGGACGCCGGTGACGACTCCTCGGCGAGCAGCCTCGCCGGGCGGAGCTGAACCCTCCGGGCACCCGCCCCGTCCCGCACGCCTCCGGCAGTGCGACGAAAGACCATCTCACCCTCCCTCGCAGCCCCCAGCGGGCCTGCACGTGAATTCACTCTCCTGTCCGCAGGGTGACAAATTGCGACACAGAACACATAAAGAGGCTCCCATGATCATCTGTGGCTTGAAGCTGACCCACGACGGAGCTGTGGCTCTCATCGACGGCGATCAGCTGGTCTTCAGCGTCGAGATCGAGAAGATCGCCAACAACCCCCGCTACAGCGAGGTCGACGACCTGAACATCGTCCCGGAGCTCCTCGGCGACTTCGGCTACAAGGTCGACGACGTGGACGAGTGGGTCATCGACGGCTGGGACGGCGCCGTGAACGGCAAGGCCATGCCGAAGAACTTCGGCGACCAGCTGGAGCTCCTGCTCGCGCCCTACCGCGAGAACGAGGCCGTCCCGAACCTCCTGCAGCCCGGCTTCAAGGGCGAGTTCGCCATCGGCGACACGGTGAAGCCGTACACCAGCTACCTGCACGTCACCGGCCACCTGGCCGCCGCCTACTGCTCGAGCCCGTTCGGGGCGGCCGGCGAGGCCTCCTTCGTGCTGGTGTGGGACGGCGGGATGTTCCCCCGCCTCTACCACGTGGACCCGGTCACCGGCGTGGAGAACCACGGTGAGCTGTTCCCGCTCATCGGACACAGCTACGCCACCGCGGCACACCACTTCGGGCCCTTCAAGCGGGTCGACGAGTCCCGCACCGTGGACGACCTCTCGGTGGCCGGGAAGCTGATGGCCTACATCGCGCTCGGCGAGGCGCGCCCGGAGATCATCAAGGTCCTCACCGAGGTCTTCCACGAGCTGTTCGAGGCCGAGACGCCCGAGGTGGCCGACTACCGGGCGACGGTGGGCGGTTGGGGCAGCAACTCCGAGCCGTCGCTCACCTACGTGCACGCCTTCTACCGCGAGGTCGCCGCACGTCTCGACGGCACCGGGGTCAGCGACGAGGACGTACTGACCTCGATCCACCAGTTCCTGGAGGACCTCCTGGTCTCCCGCGCCGCCGAGAAGGTGCGCGCGCTCAAGGGCGACGGCCCGTGGAACCTCTGCTTCATCGGCGGCTGCGCGCTGAACATCAAGTGGAACAGCGCCCTGCGCGCCGACCCGGCGTTCAAGGCCGTCTGGGTGCCGCCCTTCCCGAACGACTCGGGCTCCGCCATCGGCACCGCGGCCGCCCACCTGATGGCGGAGTCGGGCGTCCGCCCGATCACCTGGCACGCGCGTCTCGGGGCGGCCGTGAAGCCCACGCCGATCCCGGCCGGCTGGGAGGGCAAGCCCTGCACGCCCGAGGAGCTGGCCCGCTTCATGCACGAGACCGGCCGCCCGGTGGTCGTGGTGAACGGCCGCGCCGAGCTCGGCCCGCGCGCGCTCGGCGGCCGCAGCATCATCGCCCCGGCGGTCGATCCCGCGATGAAGGAACTGCTCAACGAGGTGAAGCACCGCGAGAGCTACCGGCCGGTCGCGCCGATCTGCCTCGAGGAGCACGCGCCCGCGATCTTCGAGCCGGGCACCCCGGACCCCCACATGCTCTTCGACCACGACGTGCGGCCCGACTGGGTGGACCGCATCCCCGCGGTGCTGCACCTGGACGGCACCGCCAGGCTCCAGACCGTGGGCGCCGAGGACGACGCGACCCTGCGTGCCGTCCTGGTCGAGTACCACCGCCTGAGCGGCGTGCCCGTGCTGTGCAACACGAGCGCGAACCACAGCGGCACGGGCTTCTTCCCCGACCTGGCCTCGGCCATGGAGTGGGGGCGCGTCGACCAGGTGTGGGGCGAGGGGACGCTCTACTCCCGTTCCGCCGAGGGCGACAACGCCTGATCCTGCCGCTGGGCAGTGACCGCAGTACCGAGCAGGTGGTGTCCGGCTCCGGCCGGCACCACTTGCTCGCGCAATCCAGTAATCAACGCGCACGCCGGTGCGATGGCTCACAGGTCCCGCGCCTTGACGAGCCGCTGGGATCGACGAACGGAAGGACCGGGGCAGTGGAGCCGTCGGTAAGCAAGACGAAGGTGTTCAACACGTGGTACGAGAAGGCCGGTGTCCGCCGGGATGCCCGGCGGCTGATCACCCCGGATGACGACATCACCAAGGAGTTCTTCCCGGTACACCTCGTCCCGCACCTCAGCCACCCCCGGATCCTCCAGGCGGAGGAGCCGGTGCGTCGCTACCTCGCGGCCCAGCACCTCTTCCAGTGGCTGAAGTTCACCTCGCACTTCGAGGTCGCCGTGGTGAACCGCGCGACCCAGCGCATCGCCGAAGGGCGGGCGGGGCTGCAGGCCACCGACGACGTGCGGATGGACGCCTTCAAGATCTACGTCGACGAGGGCTACCACTCGCTCTACAGCCTCGACGTGTGCAAGCAGATCGAGAACCGGGCCGGCATCACCGCGCTGCCGTACGACTTCAAGCCGTACCTGGAACAACTCGACTCGGTCGGAACCGACTTCCCCCAGCACCGGCTGCTGGTCCAGCTGCTCCAGGTCGTCGTGTTCGAGACGCTGATCACCTCGATCCTCTCCGACATCCCGAGCGACGAGAACGTGATCACCGTCGTCCGTGACACCGTGCGTGACCACGCCATCGACGAGGGCCGCCACCACGCCTTCTTCGCCTCCCTCTTCCAGGAGCTGTGGACGCAACTGGGCAGCGCGGAGCGGGACCTGGTCGCCTCCTTCCTCCCGAACCTGATCGTGCGCTCCCTGGAGCCGGCCACCCGCCCGGCCCGCCGCGCCCTGGAGCAGTCGGGGTTCTCCGCGGAGACGGTCCGGGCCGTCATCGAGGAGTCCTACAACCGGGACGCCGTCCTGGCCGGTGTCCGGACCGCCTCGGCGAAGACCGTCCAGCTCTTCGAGCAGTGCGGCGTGATGGACAAGCCCGGAGCGCGCGAGGGCTTCATCAAGGCAGGGCTGCTCGATCACTGACGGGCGGGCCGATCCGGCTCCCGGCGAGGGAGAAGCCGGGCGGCCCGGACGCGTGGTCGGTGATCGAGATGGCCAAGAGCGGAAGACGATGTCTGACATAGCAAACCCCTCCCGTGGCGGCGTCACCCCGGCTGACCTGACGCCCGCCCCCTGCGAGCGCGGCGCCACCGTGTGGCTGACCGGGCTGCCGAGTGCGGGCAAGACCACCCTGGCCTTCGCGCTGGCCGAGCGGCTGCGTGCCGAGGGCCACAAGGTCGAGGTCCTGGACGGCGACGAGATCCGCGAGTTCCTCTCCAAGGGCCTCGGCTTCTCCCGCGAGGACCGGCACACCAACGTCACCCGGATCG